>NZ_JACOOY010000009.1:0-115429 GCF_014287705.1 Dorea hominis
TCCGATTTGACTCGGATTTAAAATCAAGTTCGTTCCAGTTCAAGAAAACTACTAGCTTTCTTATCCCTTTTACTGTTTTAAGGTTGACATCGAACACTTAATGAGGTCTTTCACGAATTCAGTGTGAAAGTCGTTCGACAGAGTCGAACTTCATTTTGTTCTTTGTCTGTTCTGAATATTCTCTTAAGAATTTTCAGGGTTGTTGTCTATTGTTTAATTATCAAGGTTCTTATCTTTTCTTGCTACTCATGTACGAATCAGCTTGTTCATAATAGCATTTCTTAGTACATTTTGTCAAGAACTTTTTTCGTTTTTTTCAAATCTTTTTCACATCCTTTTAACAGATGCATCCGCTCTCATTCTCAATCGCTTCCGCATTAGAACTTCGAGCAAACGGAGAAAGAGGGATTTGAACCCTCGCGCCGCTATTAACGACCTACTCCCTTTCCAGGGGAGCCCCTTCAGCCTCTTGGGTATTTCTCCAAAATACTGATCTACAGCTTTACATATCACAAGACATATAAAAAACTACCGTCGCACAGACTAGTAGTTTTAAAGCGGAGAGGGTGGGATTCGAACCCACGCGCCCTCTCGGACAAACGGTTTTCAAGACCGCCTCGTTATGACCACTTCGATACCTCTCCATATATTCACTTGTTTATCGCTTCTGTATCAGCGACATGTTGTATTCTAGCACACTTCATGCCGCTTCGTCAATATCTTTTTTCATATTTTTTTATTTTTTTGTATCCCTGTACTTTCCCGTAGTTAAACACCGCCTGCAAAGCCTCTTTAATTCAGATCTCATCCCTGTCTGCGACGTTCCAGCAGAAACATTTTTGCAATGTCCAGATCTTCCGGTGTCGTTATTTTTATATTTTCATAGGAACCTTCAAATAACTTTACCGGCATCTTAAGCATCTGTTCCAAAACCATTGCATCATCCGTCACCTGTACAGCGCGTTTCTCCATAAGTTTGGAATATGCATCTGTAATCAATTCTGTTTCAAATATCTGTGGTGTCTGGACTGCCCAGACATATTTACGTTCCGGTGTTGCTGTCGAATATGTCTTATCATCTACGATTTTAATGGTATCTTTGCTTGGCATACCAGCTACACAAGCACGACATTTGCACACTGTATCATACCCTCTTCTTAAGATATTTTCTGTCACAAACGGTCTTGCTCCATCATGAATAAATACATAGCCGGTCTTGCTCTCTTCGCCAATTCTTCCATCTGCAATTGCCTGCAGACCATTCCAGACGGATGCATAACGCTCTGCGCCGCCTTCTACAACCGCCTTTACTTTTGAAAAATGATATTTTCGTACAATTTTTTCGTAAACTTCTTCTTCCTGTCCCTTTCCTACTACAAGAACAATATCATCTATAATAGATGATGACTGAAAAATCTCCAGTGTATAATAGATGACCGGTCTTTTATAAAGTTCTATATACTGCTTCTCTACAGAAGCATGCATACGTTTTCCACGTCCTGCCGACAGAACGATTGCCGTACAGTGTTTCTTCTGTCTGATTCCCATTATCTTTCACCTAACTTCAAGTTCGGGACTGCATTCAGATCCCAACCGTGCCTTGTTCCATTTATATATTCATAATATGCAGCCACGCCGATCATTGCTGCATTATCCGTACAGTAGATTGGCGACGGATAGTAGAACTGTACACCTTTTTCTTCACATGCTTTCTTCATTGCAGCACGCAGTGCACTGTTTGATGCCACGCCTCCTGCAATTGCAAATTTATCCACATGATATTCTCCTACCGCATGCATGGCATTTGCGACAAGTACATCTGTAACAGCTTTCTGGAAAGATGCTGCAATATCCGCCTGATTGTATTCGATTCCCTTCATCTGACAGCCATTAATATAATTCAACACAGCAGACTTCACTCCACTGAAGCTGAAATCATATGGTGAATCTTCTACATGTGCACGTGGAAATGCAATTGCCTCTGGATTTCCTTCTTTTGATACCTTGTCAATCTTTGGTCCTCCCGGATAACCGAGCCCGATTGCTCTGGCTACTTTGTCAAAAGCCTCTCCTGCCGCATCGTCTCTTGTACGTCCGATAATGTCAAATTTGCCGTAATCTTTTACGCGTACCAGATGGGTATGTCCTCCGGACACAACAAGGGAGAAAAACGGCGGTTCCAGATCTTTGTGTTCAATAAAATTTGCTGCAATATGTCCTTCAATATGATGCACTCCGACCAGTGGTTTCTTCGCAGCATATGCGATTGCCTTCGCTTCGGCAACACCGACAAGAAGCGCCCCAACCAATCCGGGACCGTAGGTTACTCCGATTGCATCTATATCTTCCAGTGTTACTTCAGCTTCTTTTAATGCTTCTTCTATTACCTGATTAATCTTCTCAATATGTTTTCTGGATGCGATTTCCGGAACAACACCTCCATATAAGGTATGAAGTGCAATCTGCGAAGAAATCACATTGGACAGCACTTCCCTGCCATTTTTCACAACCGCTGCTGCTGTCTCATCACAGGAACTTTCAATTGCCAGTATTAATATATCTTTTTCTTCACTCATTGTTTTACCTTTCTTTTCTCTGTTTGTTATTCACATTCTAATCCGAAAATACAAGTTCCACCGAACGCCTGTCTTTTGCTGCAATCGCATTCGGGAAAATCTCTCTCACTTCATCCATATATTCTTCCGGCTTACTGAGTGATGGGCTGTAATGCGTCAGCCACATTTCTGCTACTTCTGCATCTTTTGCCAGCTTTGCCGCCTCATAAAATGTCATATGCTTATATTCTTTTGCTTTTTTCTGCTTATCTTTTTCACCATACATACCTTCGCAGATAAACAGATCCGAATGCATGGCATTCTTGCGGATAGCATCTACCGGTCTTGTATCGGTACAATATGTCAGTTTCAGACCTTTTCTTGCCGGTCCTAATACCATATCCGGAGTATATACATGCTCTCCATCTTCTACAGTCTCACCTTTTTGCAGAATTCCCCAGAACTGCTTTGGAATTGCATTTGCATTGGCGCGTTCCACATCGAATTTGCCGGCACGATCTATTTCCATCGTATAGCCATAGCATGTTACATTGTGATTTACACGGAATGCCTTCAGTCGGTATCCATTCATCTCAAGTGTCTGCTCCTGATCTTTGATTTCTATATATTTGATAGAAAACGGAAGCTCCGGCGCGATCACACGCAGTGCATTGACAACCCGTTCCAGCCCTTTTGGGCCAACCAATGTCAATGGCTCCGTCCGATCTGCATTTCCCATTGTAAGGAGAAGTCCCGGTAATCCACTGATATGATCTCCATGATAATGTGTAAAACAGATCACATCAATCGGTTTGAAACTCCAGCCTTTTTCTTTAATTGCAATTTGCGTTCCTTCTCCGCAGTCGATCAGCAGGCTGCTGCCATTATATCTCACCATTAGTGACGTAAGCCACCGGTACGGCAACGGCATCATCCCTCCTGTTCCTAACAAACATACATCTAACATATTTTTACTTTACCTCTGTTTCTTCTCTTTTTCTTAACTGTCGCACGTTACAGGTATTGAAAATCCAGATACGATCCTGTCATAGCAGTCCTCACAAAGATCAAACGCGTCTTTCTGTCCGTCTTTCTTCGAAAAATACCCCCAGTGCTTCTCCACTTCCACGATATCTTCCTGTGGGACTTCGTTTATTACCGAAATTTTCTTTCCGCAACAGTTGCAAATAATCTCATCTAATTTTTTTATCTCTATTTTTTGTGTTCTGTAATGGCGCATACGTTCCTCCTGCATGTGTCGGTCACATTTTTTCTCTTTGTTACGCCTACATTATATTCTTTCATTTTGCAGATTCCTAGTGGAAACTGCTGACAATTATGGTATCTGCCGGCTCATCAGAACCGCATCTTCCACCGGATCTGTATAGTAATTTTTACGCACTCCGTCCTCTGTAAACCCAAAAGACCGATAAAGTGCTGCCGCACAGTCATTTCCGGCACGTACATCCAGCATCCATCTGTGGATTCCTGACGCTTTACACCACTCTGTAAATTCATTCATAAGTGCTGTAGCGATTCCCCGCCTCTGAAACTTTGGTGCAACTGCGATTTTGACAATCTCCGTCTCATCCAGCACATAAGAGCAAAATAAATATCCTGCCAGTTTTCCTTCTATCCATGCCCCTGTATTTCGATATCCCGGTGCCTTCAGTGTCTCTTCTATACTGCCTGAGCTCCACGGATCCGGAAATGTACATTTTTCAATTGCCAGTATCTCTGATACTGACTGATTTGTTGCTTCTAATACATCCTGCGGATCAAAAATCCGGACTTCTATTTGCTGCTTCATCTGCGAAACCTCATCAATCAAAATCTACTGACCGGATTTTTCCTTTTTCTCGCGTTCTGCACGTTCTCGTTCTGCCTGTGATACACGCAGGTAATCCGGGCGGTGTTCCATTGCTGTGACTGTTCTGCCTTCTCTATAATAATTCATGCCAAGTGCACCTACTGCTGCCGCGCGCTGTCGGTTCAGGTGAGCAGGCGCAAACTGAATCTTCATATCTGCAAGCAGCTCATTTTTCAGCTGTTCTCTGAAAGCCGGTACACCATCTCCCAAAAATGTTACTTTCTGATTATATTTTTTTAATTTTTCTGCCAGTTCTTCTATCGGAACTGCCATCTGTTCTTCCATAACTTTAAGTTCATTATCTGCACATGCATAAATACCTGTATAGACCTGCCCTCTTCTCGCATCCATGATTGGACAGATCAGTCCTTCTGTACCGCAGAGATTGTATGCCAGTCCTTCCAGTGTCGGCACTTCTACCAACGGCTTCTTAAGTGCAAGTCCCAGTCCTTTTGCAGTTGCTGAACCGATACGAAGTCCGGTAAATGAGCCAGGTCCGCTCGCGATTGCAATTGCATCGATCGTATCCAGGTCTAATTCTGTCATTTTCACAATCTCATCCAGCATCGGAAGCAGAGTCTGAGAATGTGTCTTCTTATAATTCACAGTATATTCGGCAATCGTCTGCGCATCTTTCTTTTCATTTTCTGATTCCAGAACCGCAACTCCTGCTACAAGGCCGGAGCTGTCCAGTGCTAATATTCGCATATACTAATCCTCCGATAATCAAATCCTTTTTCCAGATCTTTTTCTATCTTAATCTCTGTATAATGTTCCGGTAAGATCTCTTCGATCAGGTTCGCCCACTCGATCAGGCTCACCCCGTCACCATATATATAATCTTCATAGCCAATCTCATCCATCTCTTCGACATCTCCAATCCGGTACACATCAAAATGATAGAACGGCAAACGTCCTTCCTCATATACCTGTACAATTGTAAATGTCGGACTGCTTACCGGCTCCAGTATATCCAGACCTCTTGCCAGACCTTTTGTAAAAACAGTCTTGCCAACGCCAAGATCACCGACCAGCGTATATACCTGTCCGGCATGTGCTTTCTTACCAAGTTCTAAACCGAACGCATAGGTTTCTTTCTCACTGTTTGTCTCTATTATCATGGATATTGTCCTCTCTGTTATCTTTGCACACGAACCGCCGGTGCCGGCATATTTTCATAAATCAAGTCTGCGATTTCTTTGTATTCCGCTTCAATCTGGTTTAACGGAAGAATAATTGCCTGCCCGGAATTACTGTATAAGATCAATATTTTCTTCGTTGTCACTGCACGCTTAAATGCATCCCACGATGCCATTCCACTGTCTGATTCTGTTGTTGTAAGGATTCCTTTCTCTGAAAATTCATAAGTCACCGGCACACTCAGACGATTGGAATGTTCCATCTGTTTTGTTACACGGTTGCGGATGATCATCTTCAATCCGCCCAGAACAAACGCTGCAAACAACGCAAATACAACTGCCAGTGCGATCTGCTGTTTTACAAGAAATGCCACTGCCAGTGCTACGTTCAGTACTCCAAGGACATTCCGGAATATTCCGATCTTACCGGAACAAATATGATGTATCGTAAAGTCTGTCACCGATGGGACATCCAGTTTTACTTCTACTTTTACTGCCATTTACACGCACCTCCAAATTTTCGTTATATTTCATTGTAACACATCTTTTTTTTCCGTGCCACTTCTGTTATAGAAAAATAGGTATTATTACCAGCGTTTCACCTGACGCATTCCTCGGTTTGAAACCAGATTCATCAACACAATAATCAGAAATGCAATAAAAATTACGATTGCAACCCAGACACCTGCCGTCGCATAGTCTCCATCCTGGATAACCATGGCAATCCTCTGTGAAATCGTTCCTGTTTTTCCCGGAATGTTACCTGCCAGCATGGATGTTGCGCCATATTCGCCCAGAGCCCTGGCAAATGTAAGGATTGTTCCTGACAGAATTCCCGGACCTGCTGCCGGAACTACTACTTTCCAGAAAATAGTAATCTCACTCATTCCAAGTGTGCGTCCGGCATGAATCAGGTTAACATCAATCTGTTCAAACGCCGCTCTTGCATTCCGGTACATAAGAGGAAATGCAATAACTGTTGCTGCTATAATACAGCCAAGCCATGTCTGCACGACTTTAATGTGGAACTGTTCAAACAAAAAAATTCCAAAAGGTCGTCTTCTGCTGAAAATCAACAAAAGGAAAAATCCTGCTACTGTCGGGGGAAGTACCATCGGCAGTGTCAGAAAACCATCCAGAATGGCTTTCATCTTAGGTCCTGCCTTTACCACTTTTCTCGCCGCATAGATGCCAAGAAAAAAGGAGAAAATCGTAGCTGCTATACCTGTTTTCATGGAAATATAAAGTGGGCTCCAGTCCAGATTTCGTATAATTTCTGCCATTTTTTCATTCCTCCTGTGTTTTATAATCATTTGTTATGTCCGTTATTTCTAAAACAGACTATGCTTCCCGCATAGCCTGTATCTGTTTTCTATCTATTTCATGTTTATTTTACATTTGTGTCAAAGTAATAAGAATCAAATACTTTCTTTGACTGATCCGATGTTACAAATTTTAAGAAGTCTTCTGCTGCCGCTTTCTGTGCTTTGTCAGCTTCATCATTTTTCACTTCTGCGATTGGATAAATAACATCCCCTGTCAGATCATAGCTTACTTTTTCCAGGATATCCAGATTTTTTTCGTATCCATATGTATCTGAATAGTAAGTGGTTCCGACTTCGCAGGATCCTTCTACTACTGCGGAAAGGACTTTACTGACATTATCCTGTTCACTGATTTCCACACCGCCAAGCGCTTTGGAAACTTCTTCTGTTGTAATCGTTGCCGGATCTTCCACTTTTTTCAGCTTACCAATAGATATCAGTGCCGCTCTTGTATATTTACCAACCGGAACACTGCCGCCTGCTAATGCAATACTTTTAGCGTCTTTTAATGTTTCCAGACCTTTTACTTTTGTTTTGCTGCCTTTTCTTGTTACAACAATGACCTGATTGTTTACTACATTTTTTCTTGTACCGTCTACAACCAGTCCGTCCTCTTCAAGCTGATCCATCTGTTTCTGTGCTGCTGAGAAGAATAAATCACACTCATACCCTTCTTCAATCTGTGTCAGAAGTGTTCCTGAACTGTCAGCATTATAAGTGATTTTTACATCCGGGTGATCTTTCTGATATTCTTTTGCAAGTTCTGTCATGACTGTATTCAGACTTGCCGCAATAAATACCTGGATCTCTGTCTTTTTCCCGGATTCCTTTTTTGAATCCTTGCTCTCGTTTTTGTTTCCCGCACAGCCTGCTAAAGAAAATACCATAACAGCCGCCAGCACTGCTGCTAAAATTCTTTTTTTCATTTGTCTTCTCCTTTTGATTAGATGTTGATAATTAAGAAAAATCTCTTCTTATAAATTTATAATCTAATCTTTGAAAGTTTACACCCATAGGTAATAAATAATACGAGCTTTGCCGAACTTATTATGCTATACCCGCGCACATTCGCGGCTTGTCCCACGGAGTACTTCAAGTCCATGTTCCAGGTGTGGCAGCAGAAATCTCAGTGCTTCCTTTACTGCTTTGGGGCTTCCCGGCAAATTAATAATCAGAGTTTTCCCCCTGATTCCCGATACTCCCCTGCTGAACATTGCCCTCGGTGTAATCGTCATAGAATAATTACGAATTGCTTCTGCAATTCCATTTGCCATTCGATTGCAGACCTCGATGGTTGCCTCCGGCGTTACATCTCTTTCTGAGAATCCGGTGCCGCCGGTTGTAAATACAACATTGATCTGCCTTTGATCGGCAAGTCTTTTCAGTTCTTTTTTTAATGCTTCTTTTTCATCCGGCAGAAGCAGGCTTTCTTTTACGATATATCCAGCCTCTTCAGCAAGGCTTACCGCCTCCGGACCGCTCTTATCTTCTCTTTCTCCCCGTGAGCCTTTATCGCTCAACGTAATGACTGCTGCAGTAAATGGACGATTTTCATCCAGCGGTAACTTCTCTACTTCATCTCCGACTTTTATGTGTCCGCCTTTTACTACTTCAGCAAATACACCTTCTCTCGGCATGATGCAGTCACCCATCCGTTTATAGATCTCGCAGTGGCTGTGGCAATTCTTCCCGATCTGCGTCATTTCCAGAATCGCATCTCCGATTCGAAATCTGGTTCCGACAGGAAGATCCCGAAAATCATATCCTTCAATAATCAAGTTTTCGCCAAATGCTCCCAGTGCTACATCCGCACCTTTTTCTCTGAATTTCTGTATTTTTTCATAAGAAAGAAGGCTGACCTGCCTGTGCCAGTTACCACCGTGGGCATCTTCTTGCAGTCCCCAACCTTCTATTAAATTCACTTCTTTTTGTTCTTTTTTGACTGTACCTCTTTTTTCACTGGTACAGATTCCGACAATTTTTCCCATAGATTTACCCTCCGATCTGTGCCATTTTTTTCTTTTCCGACACTTTTTCAATCTCTGAAAAACAATGTTTTTTCGGTTTTATTTGTATTGCATGCTTTATATTTTCTCTGATTTTTTCCGAATCACCGCATCTTGCTACATCACGCACAGATATCGTTTCATCATAACAGAGACATGGTTTTAATTCGCCTGTAGATGTCATGCGCAATCGGTTACAGGAATCACAGAACACACCATGTATTGCACTGATAAATCCTATACTTCCTTCAAACCCAGGAATTTTATAATAGATTGCCGGTCCATTTCCGTGTTTTCTTTCATCCGGTTTTATATCCGGATAGATTTCTTTTATTTTCTGAAACAGCGTTGTATTGGAAATCGTTTCTCCTTCTTTTCCTTCTCCGATTGGCATGAGTTCCAGAAACCGGACATCGACAGGAATATCTTTTGCCAGAATCAGTAATTCCTTCCATGAAGATTCATTTCGCCCTCTTTGTAAAATCGTGTTGGTCTTCACATGCATTCCCATCTTCATTGCAGCTTTCAGCGACTGCAGCACCTGATCCAACATTGGAAATCCGGTAATCTCTGTATAAACTTTCTGATCTAATGTGTCCAGACTGATGTTGACACTCCGAAGACCGGCATTCCAAAGTTCCGGTAAATATTTTTCAAGCAGCACACCATTTGTTGTAAGTGTGACTTCCTCTGTACCTGGAATCTCATAAATCATCCGGATCAGATCTGCACAGCCTCTTCGCACAAGCGGTTCACCACCGGTAATTTTGAATTTATGAATGCCAAGTGAAACTGCTTCCTGACAGACACTTACAATCTCTTCATAAGTCAGAAGGTCTTTCATAGGGCAGAGCTCTATTCCGTCCGGCATACAATATTGGCAGCGCAAATTGCACCGGTCGGTAATTGAAATACGCATATAATTGATTTCTCTGCCACATAAATCCTTCATTTCTTCTATCACGCTCCTTGTTCTCTTCCTTCTTGTTCTCTTCCTTCTTGTTCTCTTCCTTCTTGTTCTCTTCCTTCTTGTTCTCTTTGTTCACTGAGAGGGCTGTCTATAAATGATTGTTTTACATTCTTACTCCGCAAGAAGTTCTAGCAATACTTTTACAGAGCCTCCGCACACCATGCCTTCTTCGCCTGCGTCTGTATTTTGCAAATCTACAGAACAAATGCTGGCTGTGTCTGTTTCGCCCTTCCTACTTTGCGGTTGTATAGAAGTTAATGTCCGGGCTTTTGACATCAGCAGTCTTGCTTTCTGCACAACTCCGGCTTCCATACAGCCTCCACCAATCGTGCCAATACAGGTTCCGTTTTCGCAGATCAGCATCTTCACGCCAACGCCCTGTGGCGCAGAACCTTTTCTATCTATAATTGTGGCTAAGACTTTCTGTCCATAATCTGTATCATTTTCTATCGCCTTACGGATTTCTTTGGAATAGCCGTAGGTGCGTTTCTTCTTATTTTTTACTTCTATGATCTCTGCAATGATCGCAACACCGATTTCTTCCGGTGTCTCTGCCCCGATATTTAACCCGATCGGTGAATAGATCTCATCCAGCACAGCCTGATCGCAGCCTTTTTCCAGTAAGTGTTCTTTTACCATCGCAATGCGTCTGCGGCTTCCGATCATTCCAATGTATGCATGTCTTTTCTTTGTAATCTGCTCCAGGCACTCTTCATCATAGCGATGTCCTCTTGTCACAATGACGAAATAAGTGTCTGCATCTCCGTCGATTCTCTGCAGACCATCCGCAAATGCTTCGCAGTATACTTCATCTGCTCCTGCTTTTCTCGCCGCATCCGCAAATTTCGGTCGGTCTTCCAAAACAATCACATGACAGCCGATCATCCGCCCCATACGGATTACCGGAATGGAAACATGTCCGCCACCGCAAATGACAAGTTTCTTTTCATTGCCTAATGTATCACAAAATACTTGTTCATCAGAAAGCTGTATCTTTCCACTTATATCCAGCTTATGAAGTTCTTCCGGATGTTCTCCAAAATATCTGGCATAGCGTTCTTGTGCATCCGATTCCCATACAATTTTATTATCTGCCACAAGACACTTCTCACCCAGATATTCTGTTTGCAAGCTTGTAAGTACCTGTTTTTCCACATCCGGTTCACACTGATCGATTGCCTCGAATAATGCCCACATGTCAGTCGCTCTGCTTTTTACATCTACCATTACCGGGTGCCTCCTTTACCGAAGCCGCAATTCGGGAAGGTGCATTCCGGGCAATTCAGACATAAACCACCTTCTCCAAGTGTATTCAAATCTTCTGCTGTTAATATTTCACCGACAGTCAATCTCGGAAGTACAAGATCGAAAATCGTTCGTTTAGAATACATGACACATCCCGGAAGTCCTAAGACTGGAATTACTTCTTTTCCTTCTTCTCTATAATATGCAAGCAGGAACATGGCTCCCGGGAGAACCGGTGCGCCGTAACTCACAATCTCGCCTGTCACCTGCCGGATTGCATACGGAGTCCGGTCATCCGGATCTACGCTCATTCCACCGGTACAGACAATCATGTCACATCCATCTGCTAATAAGCTACGAATTGCATTTTCAATCATCTGCGGATCATCATTGCAAATCTCGTGTCCACCAATCTCTATATCGTATTCAGCCAGTTTTTCTTCGATCACCGGCGTAAATGTATCCTTGATCCTGTGATAATAGACTTCACTTCCAGTTGTAACAATACCTGCTTTCTTCTTTTTATAAGGAAGGATGTTGAAAATCGCTCCTCCTGCTGTCACATCTTTTGCCTGCTGCATTTTTTCTTCACTAATCACCAATGGGATTACTCTTGTTCCGGCTAATTTATCGCCTTTTTTTACTGGAAAATCGCCGTGTCTGCTGGCGATCATTATCTCGCCAAGACTATTGACTTTCCGTAATTTCTCCCGTTCAATCTTCAATACACCATCTATATCCGCAATCAGTTCAATTTTCCCTTCTTTGACATCTGATGGATGCATATGTTCTCCCTGGCAGATCTGGCGTAAGATCTCTGCCGCATCATTTTCATGCAGCATGCCTTCTTCCTTTTCCCAGACGTAGAGATTCTCTTTTCCAACAGATAACAGAACCGGGATATCTTCTTCTGTCACAATATGACCTTTGCGGAATACTGCGTCCTTCGTCACGCCTTTGATAATCTGTGTGATATCGTGGCACAATACATGTCCGACTGCATCTTCCGTTTTAATCAGCTTCATCTGTAGTTCCTCCTGTCTGTATGTCTATGATTACTTTTTCCAGACTAATAACGCTTTCTTCTGTGATTGAGCTGTTTATTGTGATCGCATTCCGAAAATCTTCACCGTAATACTTATAAAAGGCATCTTCAGCGGCTTTTTGCACTTCTGTTTCCATCTTACGATAAGTTTTGACCAGCTTTTTACCGGCTTCTGTCAGCCTTGCGCCTCCGCCGCCTGCGCCACCTGTCCAGCGTTCTACTATAGATATACCAATCACCTGATCCAGTTTTTTTAACATCTTGCTCCCCTTGGAATAAGAAAGTTCCATCCGTGTACACGCTTTTTGCACAGAACCGGTCTCATCAATCAATTCCAGAAGTTCACACACGCCCGGTCCGAAGAACTTTTCCTGTGTGTCAAAACGCAGACGGATCTTTGGATGGATGCAGTTGTTTATCGTGTTTGTGTCTTTCATAGTAGTGTTTCTCCGAAAAATCCATTTAATAAAATCGTTTTATGAATATATTTATTATAAGTTTCGTTATGTTTTTCAAAATATAACGGTTGTATTTTAGCATATGAAATAAAATGAGGCAAGGGTTAAGATGTTAACTTCCAGAAAGATTATCTATGTCGTTGATTTATTTGATGTCAGCCTGGATTATCTTAATACAGTACATTGTAATTCTATATTTATCTATGAAAAGATTGAGTATCACAACTACTTTTAATAAAATAAAAAAGACGATCGGTTGCATTTCGTACTATTCTGCAAACCACCGTCTTTTTTTCTTTACTTTTATTTACCTATATTCATTTATATATAATGAGTTTACACAACAACCGCATCCATAATCTCCCCGATCGGAGCTGCAATGGTAAGATCTGCTCCGACAGATCTCGCTGTCTCGCTTTTATTGATCACAACCAGGTGTTTACCATGGAAATAATCGATAAATCCGGCTGCCGGATATACAACCAGAGATGTGCCACCGATAATGAGCATATCAGCTTCACTGATCGCACGGATGCTTTTCTGGATTACTTCCGGATCCAGTCCTTCTTCATAAAGGACCACATCCGGTTTGATCATTCCGCCACACTCGCAATGCGGAATCCCCTCCGCATTTTTCACATATGCTGCATCATAAAATCTGCCACATTCCATACAGTAATTACGGTGTATACTTCCGTGCAGTTCCAGTACATTCTTACTTCCTGCTGCCTGATGAAGTCCGTCAATATTCTGTGTGATCACAGCAGTCAGCTTTCCTGCCGCTTCCAGTTCTGCGATTTTCTTATGTGCTGCATTCGGTTTCGCGTTCAGATACATCATCTTTTCTTTGTAAAATTCATAGAATCCTTCCGGGTTATGCATAAAAAAACTGTGGCTTACAATCTGCTCCGGTGTATACTTATAATTCTGATGATACAATCCATCTGCACTCCGAAAATCCGGAATGTTACTTTCCGTCGAAACGCCGGCGCCTCCGAAAAATACAATACGGTCTGAATCATCAATCATTTTCTGCAACTGTGTAATCTGTTCTTTCCATTGTTCCTGCATAATCATGCACCTCCTGATTTATCTTTTTCACAAGGTATCCATATACTACCGATATCATTTTGCATTACATCTATGTGCTTCCAGCCACCCAATCACTTTCCCCAGATCTGCAAGTGTCTCTGTCACTTTCGCTGTCACTTGTTCCGGCACAATTGCAATATCCGGAATATAAATAATTGCACCGCCAAGTGCGATTCCTGCGCGAAGTCCTGCTTCACTGTCTTCTAATACAAGACATTCTTCTGGCTTACATCCGATTTTCTCTGCCGCTACACGGAAAATCTCCGGATCCGGTTTGCTTTCTTTAATCTCATCACCATAGATAAATGCGTCCATTTTATCATACACGCCCGCATCCTGCAAAAGTTTGCTTGCACGTTTCTTTTCTGTGGATGTTGCCACTGCTTTTTTAATTTCCTGTTTTTCAAGATAACCAAGCAATTCCTCTAATCCCTTTTTGACCGGTACCCCATCTCCGGCTATAATCTCATTAAAAATTACATGCTTGGCAGCTCTTGCAGCGTCATAGTTGAATGTCTCTCCAAATGCTTCCATATATAATCTACGAATGACTGCAGGGTTCTTCCCTCTGCAGTCATTCATCAATTCGTCTGTTACATTGATTCCAAGATTCTCTCCTGTCCTCTTCCAACAATAGCTGGATAATCGCTCCGTATCAAACATGGTGCCATCCATGTCAAAAATTACGCCTTTTATCATGCCTGTATTCTGCCTCTTTCTTCCTGCCTGTTCTCGTGAATGTTTTATTCTCATATATACGCTCTCGTTCATTACTTCTGCCTGAAAGCATTTCACACTGTGAAATTACTCCTGGCGCAAAGCAATTCATGTCGTGAGATTATTTATTCTCCGGCTCTTCGCTGTATCCGTTAAAAAATTCTGACAATGCATCCAATGTCTTGATGAGTACCGGCAATTCTTTTTCATCCAATTTGTCCAAAATTGCCTCTGTCATCTGTCTGTGATAATCTGCATGGTGATGGTAAGCACGTTCTCCACGCTCTGTCAATTTCACAAATACAACTCTTCTGTCTTTTTCGCTGCGCTGTCTGGTCACGTACTTTTTGTTCACAAGGCTGTTCATTGCTGTCGTTAATGTTCCGACCGTTACATTCAGCTTTCTGGCTATCGAAGACATATTGCCACCTTCTCCAAGTCCGATTGCCTCAATAACATGCATATCGTTGTTCGAAATATCTTTAAATTCTTCGGTAATGATGGCTTTTTCCTCTAAACGCCATATCTCATTGATCAGCGAAACTAACGTGTCATTGATCACCTTGTAAGCATCTTCCATGTTTTATCCCTCTTCATTCCCTGGCACCTTCCTCCCGTGCCATTCCTTGGCTGCCTTCATTCAGGCAACTTCTCATACTTTTATTATATCCATCACTCCAGGCAGAATCAAGCCTTAAACAAATCTTGTATCACCTCTTCAACCGTTTCTATTTTCGTTGCCTTATATGCATTTGCACCACAAAATAAAAGGGCATCTTCCACTTCTCCTTTAGCAGCATGGATCAACGCATCTGTAATACAATACGGAATTTCTGCTGGATTGCATTTGTGCAGACATCCGTGACATGGACTGTGTGGGATTTTCTCACCGGCACGCACCTTTTTCTGAAATGTATTTAATATTGCCCGCCCCGGCATGCCCACCGGGCTTTTCACAATTACAATATCTTCTTTCTTTGCATCCAGATACGCCTGTTTATAACGAATATCCGCATCACATTCTTTCGTTGTCACAAACCTTGTTGCAACCTGTACGCCGTCCACTCCAAGTGCAAATGCTTCTTTCACTTTTGACGCATCATCTATACCGCCGGCGAGTACAACCGGAATTTCATGATCGCATTTTTCTTCGTAAATCTTCACTGTTTCCAGAATCTTTCTGACTTCATCTTCATATTTCTTTTTTCCGCGATTTTCAGATCCGCTATTTACAGAACCATGGCACAGATTTCCACATTCTTCTTCATACATTTCCAATTCTTCCACAGAAAATCCGAGGTGTCCGCCTGCGAGCGGTCCTTCTATCACTACCAGATCCGGCTGCCGTTTATATTTTTTCTCCCAATATCTGAAAATCACACGTACGGATTTTTCTGACGAAACGATCGGCGCAAGTTTCACCTGACTTGCTCCTGCTATTTTCGGCAGATCCATCGGAAGTCCTGCCCCGGAAATAATAAGATCTGCACCTGCCTGTATCGCCGCTTCTACATATTTTTCATAGTGGCGCATTGCTACCATGATATTAAAACCAATCACGCCGTCCGGCGCAATCTTTCTCGCTTTCTCGTATTCTTTCTGAATCGTTCTTAAATTGGCTTTTTCCGGATTCTGATCAAAATCCGCTTCTTTAAAACCAATCTGGGCGGCAGAGATAATCCCTATGCCGCCCACTTTTGCAACAGTTCCGGCAAGATTTCCAAGGCTGATCCCGATTCCCATTCCACCTTGTATCACTGGAACTTTTGCTGTCAAATTTCCTGTTTTTAATGGTTTATAGTCCATATTTTGCTCCTTAATGTGCAAATATCTGTGTTTCCTTACATCTTACGGAAACGCTGATATCTGTGTTCTGTCAGTTTTTGCTCCGGCATTTGCTCATAATTTTCTATAAACGCCTCTACTTTTTCCCGGAGCTGATCTGCAACCGGTTTCATCGTCTGTACCGTATATTGTTCCGGCTCTTCCAGCACACATTCAATCACGCCCATTTTCTTCAGATCATCTGCTGTCAGCTTCATCACTTTTGCCGCTTCTTTTGCTTTCGTGCTGTCTTTCCACAAAATGCTTGCAAATCCTTCCGGTGAAAGAATCGAATAAATGGAATTTTCCAGCATCCACACTTCATCTGCGACAGCCAGCGCAAGTGCTCCGCCACTTCCACCTTCACCGATCACAATTGAGAGTACCGGCGTTTTTAAACCGGAAAGTTCATATAAATTTCTCGCAATTGCTTCTCCCTGTCCACGTTCTTCTGCTTCCAGTCCACAAAATGCTCCCGGTGTATCTACAAAACAGATTACCGGACGGTGGAATTTTTCTGCCTGTTTCATAAGACGCAATGCTTTCCTGTAGCCTTCCGGGGATGGCATAGCAAAATTGCGCATAATATTTTCTTTGGTGTTTGTTCCTTTTTCCTGTGCGATCACAGTCACCGGTCGCTCTTTAAAATATGCGATCCCGCCAATGATCGCCGGATCATCTCCATAGAGACGGTCTCCGTGAAATTCTGTGAAGTCCTGGAACAGCATCCGTATGTAGTCACTGCCAACCGGACGGTTTTTCCTACGGGACAGAAGGACGCGGTCCCATGCATTTATCTTCTGAGTCTGTGCCTTATCTACGATATCTTCTGAGTCCTTACTCTTTATCTCATCCGCTGTATGAACCGTCGTCTTACTTACTATCTTACCTGTTGCCTGTTCTACCGCTTGATCTCCCGTCTGACTTGCTGTCTCCCCTGCCGTCTTATCTATTGTATCTTCTATGTCAGTCTGCACTTTCCCGTGAAATTCCAGAATTCTGCCTAATGTCTCCCGCATCTTTGGACGTTCTACGATCTGGTCAATAAATCCATGCTCCAGCAGAAATTCCGAACGTTGAAAACCTTTTGGCAGTTTCTGTCCGATTGTCTGCTCAATCACACGCGGCCCTGCAAAGCCGATCAGTGCCTTTGGTTCTGCCAGTATAATATCTCCCAGCATTGCAAAACTTGCAGTTACACCACCGGTTGTTGGATCTGTCAAGACACTGATGTATAAAAGTCCCGCATCGCTGTGACGCTTCAATGCTGCAGATGTCTTCGCCATTTGCATAAGGGACACGATTCCTTCCTGCATTCTGGCGCCTCCGGAACATGCAAATATAATAACCGGCAATTCCTGCCTTGTGGCGCGTTCTACTGCTCTTGTAATTTTTTCTCCGACAATTTCTCCCATACTTGCCATCATAAATCTGCCATCGCAGACTGCCAGTACGGCGGGTTCTCCAAGAATCGTTGCTTTTCCTGTTACAACGGCTTCCCTAAGTCCTGTCTTTTCCTGCAGTTTTTCAATTTTTTCTTCATAGCCTTTATAATCAAGCGGATTCTCTGTCTGAAGATCCATATCCCACTCTTCAAAGGAATTTTCATCTGCGATCATTTCTATCCTGCGGTATGCATGCACACGGAAATACCCTCCGCATTTCGGGCAGATAAAATACTCTCTTTTTACATCTTCCGCTATGATTGCACCGCCGCATTTGTTGCATTTGCGCAATAATCCTTCCGGCACTTCCGGTTTTCTGCCACCCAGATGAATATAATTTTTTCTTCCAGAAATCTGCCTGGTCTTTTTAAACATATTGTCCAGTTTCATAAAATGTCACCTTTATTATCTCTATCCTTATGCTTTGTGTTACTGTGCTTTCACCTGCATATTTTCAATAAACCCAATGTCAATATTGCCTTTTAAATAATCCGGATGATGCAGAATCTCATACTGGTAATCTACATTTGTATCAATTCCTTCGATAATAATTTCCCCCAGTGCACTCTGCATTTTCCGAATGGCTTCTTTTCTGTTTTTTGCCCATACAACCAGCTTGGCAACCATGGAATCATAATATGGTGGAATCGTATATCCGCTGTAAATTGCTGAATCGATGCGGATTCCTTTGCCTCCCGGAAGATACATATCCGTAATTGTACCCGGAGACGGACGGAAGCCTTTTTCCGGATTTTCTGCATTGATCCGGCATTCAATTGCATGGCCGCTTAAGTGAACATCTTCCTGTTTATAAGAAAGTTTTTCCCCTGATGCGATCCGAATCTGCTCCTTGACCAGGTCAATCCCTGTAACCCATTCAGTCACCGGATGTTCCACCTGGATACGGGTATTCATTTCCATAAAATAAAAATTCCCGTTTTTCTCCAGCAGAAATTCAATCGTTCCGGCATTCTCATATCCGGCTGCTTTTGCCGCCGTAACTGCCGCATATCCCATCTTTTCCCGCAATTTGCTGTTAAGTGCAATCGACGGCGATTCCTCGATCATTTTCTGATGATTTCTCTGAATAGAGCAATCTCGTTCTCCCAGATGAATGACATTTCCATATTTGTCTGCAAGGATCTGAAATTCAATGTGTCTAGGATTTTCCACAAAATGTTCGATATACATTGTGTTATCCCCAAATGCCATCTCTGTTTCTTTCTGCGCTGTCTGAAATGCATTTTCAAACTCTTCCGGCGTATCTGCAACACGCATTCCTTTTCCGCCACCGCCAAGTGCTGCCTTGACAATGACCGGATAACCGATTTCGGCAGCTGTTTTTGCGCCTGTCTCTACATCATAAATTGCTTCTGTACTTCCCGGAATCACCGGTACACCAGCCGCTGTCATTGTATTTCTTGCTTCCTGCTTATTTCCCAGTCTCGAGATTACATCGGAATCCGGACCGATAAATGTAATGCCACAGTCTTCACATAATTTTGCAAATTTACTATTCTCGGATAAAAAACCAAATCCCGGATGAATGGCATCTGCACCGGTTATAATAGTTGCGCTAATAATGCGGTCCATGCTCAGATAACTGTCTTTCGACGGAGCCGGACCGATGCAGACTGCTTCATCTGCAAGTTTTGTATGTAATGCTTCTTTATCTGCTTCTGAATACACCGCAACCGTTTCAATTCCCATTTCCCGGCACGCACGAATGATGCGAACTGCGATCTCCCCGCGGTTTGCGATCAGAATTTTCTTAATCATACATGCTCACCTATCCAATCATAAATGTCAGTTCTGCACTTGCAACAACTTTACCGTCTACACTTGCAACTGCCTCTCCGACACCTACCGGACCTTTCTTTTTAATGATCCGTGTCTCTAATTTTAATTTGTCACCCGGCAGTACCTTTCCGCGGAATTTACATTTATTTATTCCGCCGAAAAATGCAATCTTTCCTTTATTTTCCGGTACACTCAAAATCGCAACCGCACCTGCCTGTGCCAGAGCTTCAATCTGCAATACTCCCGGCATGACCGGCTGTCCCGGGAAATGTCCGGCGAAAAAATCTTCCCTGTAAGTTACACATTTATATCCAATGGCATATTCGCCCGGCTCATAATCTTCAATGTAATCCAGAAGTAAAAATGGATGTCTGTGTGGAATAATTTCCTGAATTTCTGCTATATCTAAATGTTTCATCTGTTCCTCCTGTGAGACTCTTTTTCCTAAATAATGCGGAATAATGGCTGTCCGTATTCTACCGGTGCTCCGTTCTCTACCAGAACTTCCGCAACCGTTCCATCGTAGTCACTCTCAATCTCATTCATCAGTTTCATCGCTTCTACGATCGCCAGCGTCTGTCCTTTTTTCACCGTATCTCCGATTTGTACAAATGCTTCCGCATCTTCCGCAGGTGCTACATAAAAAGTTCCGACAAGCGGGGATGCAACTACTTTTCCCGCCGGCACGTTTTCTTCATTTATATTTTCTTTGCCTGTACCGGTACTTTGAATATCCTTTTCATTTCTGCCTGCCGTAAGAGCTGACGTCTCGGATGTCAGTGCCTCTGATACCTGGATCGTCTGCACTTTTCTTTCTTTTTTACTGAGTTTTATCTTCACACCATTTTCTTCATATTTCAGTTCGGTCAGACCAGATGCTGACACGGACTCAATCAATGTAATCAGATTCTGAAATTCCATGTTATTCTCTCGCTTTCCAGTATTATCCTTCATAACGTTTCAACAACAGTGTTGCATTATGTCCACCAAATCCAAGTGAATTGGTCAGCACATAATTTACGTCTTTCTCTACCGGCGCACCCACTGCATAATCCAGATCACACTCTTCATCTGTCTCGGTAGTTCCCACTGTCTGATGGATAAATCCATCCTGTATCGTTTTCACACAAACGACACACTCTACGCCACCTGCTGCTCCTAATAAATGTCCGATCATAGATTTGGTCGAATTTACCACTACATTTTTAGCTGCTTCATCTCCAAGTGCCAGCTTAATCGCGCGTGTTTCAAACAGATCATTGTGATGTGTACTTGTCCCGTGTGCATTGATATAATCAATCTGCTCCGGCGTTACATTTCCTTCTTCCATTGCAAGTTCCATCGCTTTGGCTGCACCGCTTCCGTCTTCTGCCGGTGAAGTAATGTGGTAGGCATCTCCGGTTGCTCCATATCCTGCGATTTCCGCATAAATCTTCGCGCCTCGTTTTTTGGCATGTTCCAGTTCCTCCAAGAACACCACTCCCGCGCCTTCACCAAGTACGAATCCATCCCTGTTTTTGTCAAACGGAATGGATGCGCGCATTGGATCTGTTGATGTAGACAATGCTGTCAGACTTGTAAATCCTGCTACTCCGGTCGGACAGATACAGCTCTCTGTTCCACCTGCCACCATAACATCTGCATCGCCGTACTGGATTGCGCGGAATGCATCACCGATACAGTTTGTCCCAGATGCACATGCAGTCACAACATTTGTACATTTTCCGCGGAATCCAAGCTGAATCGAAACATTTCCTGCTGCCATATTGGAAATCATCAGTGGCACCATTAACGGATTCACACGTCCCGGTCCGCGGGTTTTGATTTTATCGTATTCTTTCTCTACTTCCTGCAGGCTTCCGATTCCGGAACCAATGATTACACCTGCACGGAACGGATCTTCTTTTGTAATATCAAATCCTGCATCCTCACATGCCTCTTTTGCAGCTGCCACTGCATACTGGGAAAATGGTTCCATTCGCTTTGCAGCTTTAAAATCCATCCGCTCTTTTGCTACGAAATCTTTCACTTCAGCTGCGATCTTCACTTTATAATCTGTGGTATCGAATTTCGTAATCTCTCCGATCCCGACTTTTCCTTCTTTAATTCCCATCCAGAACTCTTCTACCGTATTTCCAATCGGAGTTACTGCGCCAAGTCCGGTCACTACTACTCGTCTCTTCAAATCCTTTTCTCCTTTATGCCATTACACACTTGTATCTTTGTCACGTCTGTAATCACTGCCATGCTCTTTTTCTTCCTGCTTACATCACCATGCCGCCGTCCACATGGAGCACTTGTCCGGTAATATAAGCTGCATCAGAGGACGCAAGAAATGCGACTGCAGATGCTACCTGCTCCGGCGAACCGAATTTCCCAAGTGGAATCTGCGATACCGATGCTTCTTTTACTTTTTCCGGGAGCACTGCTGTCATATCCGTCTCAATAAATCCCGGTGCAACTGCATTGACTGTGATTCCTCTGGATGCCAGTTCTCTTGCTGTCGCTTTTGTCAGTCCGATCACGCCTGCTTTCGATGCAGCATAATTTGCCTGTCCGGCATTTCCTGTCACGCCTACAACGGATGCCATGTTAATGATCCTTCCACTTCTCTGTTTCAGCATCTGACGTGCCGCAAACCGGATCGTGTGAAAAGCACCTTTTAAATTTGTATCGATCACCCTGTCAAAATCTTCTTCTGACATTTTCATCAGCAGGCCATCTCTTGTAATTCCTGCATTGTTTACAAGAATATCCATACTTCCTTCTGTCTTTATTACATCCTGTATAAATGTCTGACATGCACCATAATCTGAAACATCACACCGGTAAATCACTGCTTTTCCGCCTTCTGTTTCAATCTGCGCCTGCACTTCTTTTGCTTTTTCTTCTGAACCGTTGTAATTGATCACAACTTTTGCTCCCTGGGATGCCAGTTTTAACGCAATTGCTTTCCCGATTCCGCGGGATGCGCCTGTGACAACCGCCACTTTTCCTTCCAGCATATATATCCTCGCTTTCTGCTTGTTTTATATGAACCTGTTTCAAATTTTTCTGTCTGTTTTTTTGTATAAACCTGTTCCAATTTTTTTCTGTTATTTTTCGGAAAGCATTTCTGCAATTTTATCAACATCTTCCCATGCCGCTACATTGTATACGGCAACATCCCGGTTGATCTTACGAAGAAATCCTGCCAGCGTTCTTCCCGGACCGATCTCCACAAATGTATCGACACCATCGGCGATCATCTGCTCTACACTCTGCATCCAGCGGACCGGTGCACTTACCTGTTCCTTTAACAGTGCCTTTGTTTCTCTGATGTCCTCTACTTTTTTCGCAGTTACATTTGTATAGTACGGAATGGCAAGCGGATGTAATTCTGTCTGTTCTAATTCTTTTTCCAGCTCTTCCCCTGCCGGTTTCAGCATCGGCGAATGAAATGGTCCGCTTACATTTAAAAGAATGGTCCGTTTTGCACCTGCTTCTTTTAATTTCTCCACTGCTTTTTCTACACTGTTTTTTTCGCCCGTAATAACAATCTGTCCCGGACAGTTATAATTTGCGACCGTCACACCGGAAATGTCTGCAATGACATTTTCAATCTTCTGCGCATCCAGCGCCATCACTGCACACATGGCCCCTTCGCCCGCCGGCACCGTATTCTGCATCAGTATTCCTCTTTTTCTGACTAAACGGATGGCATCCTGATCTGTCATTCCGCCAGCCACAGCAATGGCTGTATATTCTCCCAGGCTCAGACCGGCTGTTACATCCGGTTTTACACCTGCATTTTCCAATACTCTCTCCATAGCAAGGCATGTTGTTACCATTGCCGCCTGTGTATATTCTGTAACGTCAAGCTTCTCATTTTTTTCAAAGCAAAGCGCCTTCATATCTATTCCCAGATGTTCTGCTGCTTCATCGTAAATCTTCGCCGCCAGTTCGCTGTTTTCATAAAAACCAGCTCCCATTCCGGCTTTCTGCGCTCCCTGTCCTGGAAAGATAAATGCTGTTTTACTCATAAAATCCTTTCCCTCCGATCAATTCATCGGTCTCTTTCACCAGTTTCTGGATCAATGCCTGACAGGACATTCTTTCTTTTACCATTCCTGCAATCTGACCTGCCATGACACTTCCATTTTTCACATCTCCGTCTACAACTGCTTTTCTTAAACCTCCAAGTGTCAGATGTTCCAGTTCTTCGAAGCCTGCACCCTTATTTTCCAATTCTATATATTTCTTTGTCATATCATTGCGAAGCGCTCGCACCGGATGTCCGGTCGTTCTTCCTGTCACACGAGAATCAATATCCTTCGCTTTGATAATCCGCTCTTTGTAATTATCGTGTACCTGCGACTCATCTGTGACTACGAAATGCGTCCCCATCTGTACACCTTCTGCGCCCAGCATGAATGCTGCTGCAATTCCTCTTCCATCTGCGATCCCTCCGGCTGCGATCACCGGAATCTTCACCGCATCTGCGATCTGCGGAACAAGTACCATCGTTGTATTTTCTCCGATATGTCCGCCGGCTTCGCATCCTTCTGCTACGACTGCATCTGCACCGCAGCGTTCCATTCTCTTCGCAAGTGCGACAGAAGCAACCACCGGAATGACCTTCACGCCGGCTTCTTTCCACATTTTCATATATTTTTCAGGACTGCCCGCTCCTGTTGTCACAACTTTTACGCCTTCTTCAACAATCACTCTGGCTACTTCATCTGCATATGGACTCATCAGCATAATATTGACTCCAAATGGCTTGTCAGTCAGCTTCTTTGCTTCCCTGACCTGCTCTCTTACCCAGTCAGCCGGAGCAGATGCAGCACCTATGATGCCAAGACCTCCGGCATTTGAAACGCCAGCCGCCAGATGGTATTCTGCCACCCATGCCATACCGCCCTGAATAATCGGATATTCGATTTCTAATAATCTGGTTACTTCTGTCTGCATAGTTCAACCTCACTTACTTATTTGTACTTTGTGCCACTTGTTTTATTTATGTGCTTCGATATATTTCACAACATCTCCAACTGTTACGATCTGTTCCAGATCTTCTGTCGGGATTTCAATTTCAAATTCCTCTTCCAGTCCCATGACCATCTCAAAAAGGTCAAGAGAATCCGCTCCCAGATCTTCTTTGAAAGAAGAGTTCTCTGTAATTTTGCTTTCTTCCACTCCAAGGTTTTCTGCTACTAACGCTTTAATTTTCTCTAACATATGTCTGTTCTCCTTCATCTTCATTATTTTTCTGTTCTTATAAATACCGCTGGGAGATCTTCTAAGCAGTCTTCTCTGTGATGTCATGTTCTCCCGGCGTTTTATATAAAGGTGGAATTTTCCAGCCCTTTATATCTCTGTGATATTTCGACCTTATACGGTCGCCTGCCGAAACTGCACTAAATGATTATTCCAAATGCTGTGACCACTGAATGATTGTCGCACCCCATGTCAGTCCTGCGCCAAAGCCGGCAAGTACAATTTTACTGCCACTCTTTAATTTCCCTTTACGGTTACATTCGTCCAGCAAAATCGGGATACTGGCAGAAGATGTATTGCCATACTCCTTAAGATTCATTGGGAATTTTTCTATCGGTTCATCCAGTCTCCTGGCAACCGCTTCAATGATTCTTCGATTTGCCTGGTGCAAAATATAGCATGCGATGTTTTCTTTCTTTAATTTGTTCTTTTCGAGCGTCTCCGTTATGACTTTCGGCACTTTTTTTACAGCAAATTTAAATACTGCCTGTCCGTCCATCTGCATGAAATGCTCTTCATCAAATACTGTTTCCTTATCGATCTTTTTTGTAAGACCATTTGCATCATGTCTGCTCTTTAGCGTAAGTGCTTTTCCGCTTTTTCCATCGGAATGTGTCACCGGAAAATACATTCTGTCTGTCGTTATTTCCTCATTCTGTGCGTCATACGCCTGTACAACCGCCGCTCCCGCTCCGTCTCCGAATAAAATGCATGTCCCGCGATCTTCCCAATTTGTCAGATTCGACAGGCTCTCACTTCCAATAACCAGTACTGTCCGATACATTCCTGCCGCAATATAAGCTGCTGCCGTATTATATGCCAGTACAAATCCGGTACATGCTGCGCTTAAATCAAAACAAGTTGCATTTAACGCGCCTATTTCTTTCTGCACTTCACATGCCGCACACGGAAGTATTACATTCGAAGAAATTGTTGATACAAGGATCAGATCTACTTCTTCCGGTTTGACATTTGCATTTTCCAGTGCACGCTTCCCTGCCTCTGCTGCCATTGATACGGTTGTCTCATTCGTGATAATGTGCCGCCTTGCCACGCCGGTGCGTTCCTGAATCCATTCATCACTGGTTTCCACTAATTTTGCAATGTCGTTATTATCCATACAATATGACGGGATATAAGAACCCGTTCCTGTTATTCTTCCAATCATGTTCATTCCTCTGTATATTTCCGCCGGAAGACAGATCGTGACATCGCATTTTATCTCCGACGAATTATTTTGACTTTCAAAGTATATATTCTTTTCCTTTGTTTGTCAAGTATTTTGATAATCAAATTATATTGCCCTGAAAAATTACCCCACCGCCGGTCAGGAGGTATTTCCAAAACCTGCGGTGGGGTTGAACTGTATGTACACATCAACCAATTAAGGTCTCTGTCCCATTCCACCTTCCAATGTAATTGTCTCACCATTCATATATTTAAAATCCGGAGAAGCAAGCTGTACGCATGCACGTCCGATTTCTTTCTCAACGTCTCCGTAGTGTCCTGCCGGCGGCATCTTAACATTTGCCTTAAATGCGTCAGGATATGCTTTCTGGAAGTTCTCTAACTGTGCTGTCCATGCAAGCGGGCAAACAATATTGACATTGATCCCATCTGCTCCCCATTCTGTTGCTGCAACTCTTGTAAGTCCACGGATACCTTCTTTTGCAGCCGCATATGCACACTGTCCATAGTTACCAAACAATCCTGCTCCGGAAGCGAAGTTGATTACTGAACCTTTAGTCTCTTTCAGGTAAGGATAGCATGCTTTCATATAATAGAATACTGCATAAAGTCCGGAATATACTGCAAGGTCAAACTGCTCTGTTGTGTGATCTGCAAGTGTTACACCCGAAGCAGATGCCTGTGCATTGTTGATCAGTACATCAATTCTTCCAAATTTGTCAACTGCCTGTTTTACTACATTCTGAACTGCCGCCTGATTGTCCGCTCCAGCGTTCACATCTGCCTGTACCGGCAGCACTTCAATTCCGTATAATCTCTCTAATTCTTCTTTTGCATCTTCCAGCTTCTTTACATTTCTTCCGGTAATAACAAGATTAGCGCCCTCTTTTGCATAAGCAGTTGCAATACCATATCCGATCGATCCGCAACTTCCATCACTTAATACAGCGCGTCCTCCTCCTGTAATGATTGCTGTTTTTCCTGTTAAAAATCCCATAGTTTTAACTCCTTTCTGTGCGTTATGTCTTTCCTGATCCATACCTTCTGTCACGGCACCTGCAAGTTATCTCTCCTGCACTGTGGAGTGGTCTTCTTCTCGTCCTTTCGAGTTCCCCTTAAGCAGCTTCATATCCTGGCTGCACACTTCCCGAAATGGGCAACTGCGCTTCCCGAGCGCGAAAGGTATAAGAGTATAATAGCAAATCGCTTCGGCAAATTCAATATACAATTTCGTTTATTTTCAGACATATTTGTTAATTTTTTACTAATCTTCCTTATTGTTAGAAAATTATCATTTGAATACTTATTTATTTCATCCCCACCTGAATATCTGCTTTATTTTTCTTTTCATTTGTCCTCCGGCTTGTTACAATAAGGTATGATGTCAAGGTCAAAAGTCTGAAAACACGATATGCTTACACAAGAGCGGTTTTATGGCTTTATGACCCGTCTCGATATGAGCATAAAAAGAAAGCGTTAGCTTCACGATATGCGAATATGGGGTAGAATTTAAGAAAAGATGAGGTGACAAACAAAATGAAATTAATGATTGCATCCGATATTCACGGTTCAGCTTATTACTGCAAAAAAATGCTGGAAGCATATAAAAAAGAAGAAGCAGACCGTCTGCTTCTTCTTGGCGATATTTTATATCATGGACCACGTAACGATCTTCCGAAAGATTATAACCCAAAGGAATGTATCGCTATGTTGAATCCGATGAAAGAACATCTGCTCTGTGTCCGTGGGAACTGCGATACAGAGGTTGACCAGATGGTTCTGGAATTCCCGATCCTTGCCGACTACTGTTTCCTGGAACTGGATGGACATACGATTTTCGCCACCCATGGTCATCATCACAATCCGAAGAATCCACCGATGTTAAAAAAAGGTGACATTCTCTTAAACGGACACACACACATTCCGGCACACCAGGATAATGGAACTTTCATTTACATGAATCCGGGATCTGTCTCTATTCCAAAGGAAAATTCTGCACATGGGTATATGATCTATGACGGTGAATTCCACTGGAAAAAACTTGATGGGGCAGAGATTCCTATGCCCCTCCAAAAGGTTTAATAATAATTTAAAATAAAAAATAGACCGCGTCCAACCTCATTGTCTGGCACGATCTATTTTTTTCTTAATTTTTCTGTTCTTTCTTAAACACTCTTCTATATAAATTACGCATTCCACTGACTAACAGTGTCAGATAACGAAGTACCGGTTCTGTTGCAATGGAAAAAATCACAAACAACATAATGCATTTTTCTGACATTCCTGTGATTGCAAACAGCTTTGGCAGGAAGATACTGCAGAGAATGAGACCTGTCATGGACCCAATCCACACAATTCCGCGCAGAAGATTCAAAGGCTGACAGATCCGGTACAATATCATAAATCCAACAACCGCAAGCAGCATAGTTGCTGCTGTCGAAATAGCCGTTGCTCCAACTCCGAATTCCTGCCCAAACACAACCAGTGCCCCAACTGCAAGTACATCCGTAAGCCCCGCCGGAAGTGCTTTTAATACAACATTTGTAAGAAAATGTCCTTTAATAATATCTTTATTCGGCTGGAACGCAAGGAAAAATCCCGGTATTCCGATCGTAAACATACTGATCAGCGAAACCTGTGATGGTTTCAGCGGATAAGAAATCATAAATACAACCGAGAACAATGACAACAGGAAGGAGAATATGTTCTTTACAAGGAACAGACTCGCTGATCTCTGGATATTATTTACTACACGTCTTCCTTCCAATACAACTGATGGCATACAGGCAAAATTGGATTCCAGAAGCACAACCTGTGATGCCTGTACCGCCGCGTCACTTCCGGATGCCATTGCAACGCTACAATCCGCATCCTTTAATGCCAGTACATCATTTACTCCGTCTCCCGTCATTGCTACGGTTCTTCCCTGGGCTTTCAAAGCCTGTACAAACTGACGCTTCTGCGCCGGTGTAACACGTCCAAACACAGTATATTCCGCAATCGCTTCCGCTGTCTCTTCTTCTGTCCGAAGCGTAGACGCATCAATATAACAATCTGCATTTTTAATTCCTGCTTCTTTTGCAACCTCAGAAACCGTCAATGGGTTATCACCGGAAATAACTTTCACATCTACTCCCTGTTCTGCAAAATAGGCAAATGTTTCCGGTGCCTCCTGACGGATTGGATTTGCCAGAAGAATATAGCCGTAAGGAATCACCTTATCTCTCAGACGTTCTCCGTCCAGTTCTCCTTCGTATTTACCAAACAATAGCACACGATATCCTTTGCCGGCATATTTCTGGACCTCATCCCTGCACTGGTCATAATCTTTCCGAAGCACCAGTTCCGGTGCGCCAAGTACATAATTATTCTCTGTGCCATCCTTTTCCTTCAAACACACTGCACTGTATTTCACTGCGGATGTAAAAGGAAATACCTTCACCACGTTTCGTCCGTTTCTATCCTGGAAATACTCTTTCAGTGCCGCCATTGTTGCATTATCATTGCTCATGGCTTTTGCAAAATCTCCAATTAACGTACGGAGCTCTTTTTCATCTGGTTTTCCTGCTGACTTTTTCTCACCGATTTCTTTTTCTTCGGTTTCTTCTTTTTCTTCATTATCTTTTTCATCTGCTGTAACTGCTACCAGTTGCTTCACACACATAGATGGTTCGGTAATCGTTCCTGTCTTATCGACGCATAATACATCTACACGCGCAAGCGTCTCGATACTCTTCATGTCATGCAGCAATACTTTCTTGCTGGCAAGTCTCATGGAACTTACTGCCAGCGCAACACTTGCAAGCAAGTATAAACCTTCCGGGATCATACCGATCACAGCTGCTACCATAGATGTAATACTTGACCTGAACGGATCATGGTTCATAAAGAAGCTCTGCACAAATAAAACAATTCCAATCGGGATCAACGCAATTCCGACAAATTTGACCAGTTTGTCAAGAGAACGGATCATCTCCGACTGTTCACCCTGTTGCATCTGCTTTGCTTCCAGAGTCAGTTTTGAAATATACGAATCAGCACCAACTGCATCCAGTCTTGCATGACACTGACCTGCCACAACAAAGCTTCCCGACATCAGTGAGTCTCCTTTTTGCTTCGTAATCTCATCCGATTCTCCGGTAAGCAGCGACTCATTGACCTGCACCTCGCCTGCCACAACAATCGCATCTGCCGGTATCTGATTTCCCGCTTTAAAAATTACAATATCATCCAGAACAAGCTCCTGTGCATCTACTCTGGATATCTTACCGTCTCTTACCACACTGGCATGCGGTGCATTTAACATATTCAGATTATCCAGTACTCTTTTTGCGCGGACTTCCTGTATGATACCGATCAATGTATTAAAAATAATAACCGGAAGAAATGTCAGATCTCTGAACGCTCCGACAAGGCAAAGTAAAATTGCCAGTACGAGAAAAATCAGGTTAAAATAAGTAAATACATTCTCATGTATTATTTCTCCTGTTGTCTTTGACGGCGGATCTACCGCTATATTCGACCAGCCATCTGCTCTGTGCTTAGCCACCTGTGCCGCTGAAAGCCCGATCTCATAATCCGGCTCGTAACGGTCTGTAGTTCTCTTTCTAACACCTGTTTTTGTAAATGTTTCTGTTATTCCTTCATCAAAAGGTTCGTCCTTATAGCCTTTATTTTTATAGTAATTCTGTCTTTCTTTTTTATATTTCCAACCGGCGGGCTTTTTTCTTTTCATTTAGTCCCTGCCTCCTTTTATTTTATGTTAGGATTAAAAAATGCCATACGAATTATTCCGTACTGTATACTCCTACAATTCTCCCCAATCTTCTATATCATCTTAGCACATTTTTCCATCTGCAAATCTAAAGATTCTGTGAATAGTTTCTTAGTTTTATCATAACATACTTTAAAATATTATCACAAAATATCTTTTGACTATCTGTCCATTCTTCGTTATAATCGTAAAAGCAAATAGAAAAGGAGACAGAACATCTATGAATTTCAATCAGATTACCATGTTATCAAAAATGAAAAATGCCATGGAAACATTTCGCCGGAATCATCCAAAATTCCCATTGTTTTTGAATGCCGTATCACAGGATGCTCTTGTAGAAGGAACTATTATTGAAATAAATGTAACTACACCAGAAGGAAAAAATTACTGTACTAACGTAAAATTAAAAAGCAGCGATCTTGAATTAATGGAAACCTTGAAAAATATGAACTCTTAAGACCTGTTGTTTCTGTCGGGCAATGCTAAAGTGAGCTACAAAGCCTGCCGCTGACAGTTTTCTCCGGATATTAGGGCAATACAAAAGCAGCACCGCAATATCTTTCTGAGGAATTCCCTCATTTTCAGATATTACCGTGCTGTTTTTTATTACTACATTTATAGTCTGACTTTTAGCTATATATGAAGAATCTGTCACTGACATTCTTCAAAAACGACATAACACTTCAGACTCCCACTTTTTTACAGATATCTGCCAGGCAGCATCTGTCACAGTGTGGCGTTGTCCGTGCTGTACAGACTTCTCTTCCGTGATATACAAGACGATGGCAGAGCTCACTTCCTTCTTCCGGAGGGATGATCTTCCATAGTTCCATCTCTACTTTCTTCGGATCTTTGATTCCATCTACCAGTCCGATCCGGTTAGACAGCCGGATACAGTGTGTATCTGTAACGATCGCAGGTTTTCCAAACACATCTCCCATAATCAGGTTTGCGCTTTTACGCCCAACACCTGGAAGTTTCAGAAGCGCTTGAAAATCATCCGGTACATTTCCGTCGTATTGTTCATCCAGAATCTTCATGCAGGCGCTGATATCTCTTGCCTTACTTTTGCCAAGTCCGCATGGTCTGACAATTTCTTCAATCTCTTCCGGTGAAGCCTGTGCCAGCGCTTTCACCGTCGGATACTTATCATACAATGTTTCAACGACTATATTCACTCTGGCATCCGTACACTGTGCGGCAAGTCTCACACTTACCAGTAGCTTCCATGCCTGATCATAGTCCAATGTACAGTCCGCATCCGGATATCTCTTTTTCAAACGTTCTATTACTTCAAGTGCTCTTTGTTTTTTTGTCATTCTGTCTGCTCCTTCTTGCTGCCATCACTAATCATCTGTAATCTTGGAATGATGTATTACATACCCAGTTTTTCTGCAACAGCCTGTCCTGCCGGTGTGCCTGCGACACCACCGATACCCGTCTCACGAAGAGTGACATCCATCTTATCTCCAACATCTTTCATTGCATCAATCACCTGATCGATCGGGATCTTACTTGTAATTCCAGCCAGCGCCATATCTGCAGCTGCCAGTGCATTCACTGCACCTCCGACATTTCTCTTCACACATGGGACTTCTACCAGTCCCGCTACCGGATCGCATACCAGTCCCATCAGATTCTTAAGCGCCATTGCACATGCATTGGCGATCACTTCACTGTTGCCACCACGTACATGACAGATTGCACCTGCTGCCATTCCGGAGCCGGAACCGATCTCAGCCTGACATCCACCTGATGCACCTGCAAGATATGCTCTGTTGGCTATGATCTGTCCCAGACCTGCTGCTACATATAATGCTTCTATCATCGTTTCCTCCGGCACCTGATACTCTCTGTAATAAGTAACAAGAACTGCCGGAAGTACACCACATGCTCCAGCAGTCGGTGCTGCTACTATTCTCTTCATGCATGCATTATTACAGCCCATTTTTAATGCATTTGCCATAACTTTTGCCATAAAATCGCCACATAACGGTTTCTCATTCTCTCTGTAGGCATCCATCTGACCGCCGTCTTTTCCGACCATTCCACTTTGTGAAACCAGATTCTCTTCATAGGCATCCAGGTTTTCCAGCATAGACTGCCACATACCTGTCATCTGTTTCCAGGAGTTTTCCAGTGTAACTCCTCTTTCATTTACATCTTCTATCTGTACAGCCTTCCAGAATGGAATGCCATCTTTTTTGCAGCGTAGCTGCGCTTCTTCCATTGATTGATATGACATACGCTTCTATCTCCTTTTACTATTCTTACTCTACTCCGTTCGGATCCAGGAATTTTACCCGGATAATTCCCGGCTTACTCTCCAGATCTTCGATTGCTTCCTTCGGAATCACCTGATCTGTCTCAACAACCATTACCGCACAGCCGCCACGTTTATCGCGAAATACCTGCATTGTCGCAATATTAATCTCCGCTTTGGAAAGTGCTGCTGATACATCCATGATCCGTCCAGGTTCATCTATATTTCGAATAATCAAAGTGCATGTCTCACCGCTGAAATTCACGTCTATTCCATCCAGCTTGCAGACTTTGATACGACCACCACCGATGGAATGTGCCTGCATCTTCATCGTCGGAACACCTTCTGCTTCCATCACAATCTGTGCTGTATTCGGGTGTGCACCTTTAATGTCCTTGTTCTCAATTGTAAATTCCATGCCTTCTTCTTTTGCTACATCAAAACTTACCGGAATCCGCATATCGTCTGGCAGCATCCCCAATAATCCTGCGATCAGTGCTTTGTCCGTTCCGTGTCCTTTCCCCGTTGCAGCAAATGAGCCATGCAGATATACTGTAGCTTTCTCAGGCTGTCTCCCGAACAATTGTCTTGCAATAAGACCGATGCGCGCTGCACCTGCTGTGTGGGAGCTTGATGGACCGATCATAACCGGTCCTAAAATGTCAAAGATATTTCCCATTTTTTTACCCTCTCTTTTCTATTTTTTGACACATATCTACTTCTTATTATACGTTTTCTCACCTCTCTTTACAATCTTTTTCTGTACGCCGTTCTACTTATTTTCTTTCTCTTTTTTGTTATAAAAATCACATAATTTCCACCGCACTTTCCACTCCTGTATTCATCTATTTTGACACTGCAAACTTGTAAACAAAGTCATGATATGCTAACATTGAAGTCAGTCTGAAAAAGGGAGTGTATGACCTATGAACAAGAAAGAAGTACTGGAAATCCGCAAGCAGTTCACGCCGGAAAACTGTGCAATTACACGTATTTGCGGCTGCTATGTGGATCACGAGAAAGAAAAAAAGACAGAACTGAAAAAGGCTTTTCTTTCCATGCCGGAAGAAGAAGCCTTCAAATATTTTGATATTTTCAAACATACGTTATCCGGAACACTTGGGAAAAATCTGATGAACATGGAATTTCCGACAGAGCAGGAGATGCCGGGTGGAACGCAGGAATTTCTCTTAAAGCTCCGTGACAGCAAGCTTACCGATGATCTTCTGGTTGAGGAATTTTACGATAAGGTCATTGAAAATTATATTTACCCGGAAAATTATTACATCATACTGATCCATGCGGTCTATGATGTGCCGGGCAAATCTTCAGACGGTCTGGAGATGTTCGATGCTTCCGATACTGTATATGAACATATCATGTGCAGTATCTGTCCAGTAAATCTTACCAAAGCGGGACTTACATACAATGCAGAGACGAACAATATTGAAGACCGTATCCGCGACTGGTTTGTGGAATTACCTGTCAAAGGTTTCCTCTTCCCGGCATTTAATGACCGCGCAAGTGATCTTCACGGAGTTCTGTATTACTCCAAGAAACCAGAAGAGCTGCAGCCGGACTTCATTGAAAATGTTCTCGGAAGCCAGATCCCACTTACCGCAAAAGATCAGAAAGCATCTTTCCAAACGATCATCAGTGACACACTGGGGGAAGATTGTGATTATGAAGTTGTAAGAAATATTCACGATAATCTGAATGAAATGATCGAAGAAGCCAAAGAAACACCGGAACCGCTAGAACTCGGCAAACCGGAAATGAAGAATCTTCTTGCCAGAAGCGGCGCTTCCCAGGAACATCTCGAAACTTTCGATGAGGAGTTTGAGGAAGTGGTCGGCGAAAAACAGACATTACTTGCCGCCAATATTGCAAGCACAAAGACTTTCCAGATTGAAACTCCGGATATTGTTCTGAAAGTAAACCCGGAGCGGTCTGATCTCGTTGAAACCCGAGAAATTGACGGGCGGAAATGTCTCGTTATTCCGATTGATGAACATCTGGAAGTCAATGGAATTGAAGTCCATTAAGCATGGGATAAAAAGTATGGACTTTCGTTTTGCAATTGAGTGCAAATAAAAATTTTCATATTTTTTCAAATAATACAAAAAAACATTTGCATTATCTGCCAGAATGTGATATTATACTTTTTGTCAGCGAGCGGAGATGGCGGAATGGCAGACGCGCTAGATTCAGGTTCTAGTGGGAGTTAATCCTGTGAGGGTTCAAGTCCCTTTCTCCGCACTAGCGATAAGAACTCTTGAGTAATCAAGAGTTTTTTTGTTATTGTAACGAAGCAAATGCATCATATTTGCATGACAGCATTTAACGACCACTAATCAGAGCAAGATTCTCGAGAGCATATCTTATCTCTGTGTATACGATGAGCCAAGTACAGATTTGTGCTTGCACAAGGATCTGTATTTGGCGAACAAAGCAAAAAGACTTCACCCTGGGCACGCCCAAAAATGAAGTCTTTTTCGTTCTCTTACTATTTTCCTGCGAAACTTATTTAATAGCATCTCTCCATGTTGCAGGCTCAAACTTGTCCTGGATTGGGAGCAGTCTCTGGTCAACATCGATCTGTAATACAGAGTTGAAATTGTTTGTTGCCATCATCTGGCATGCAAATCCAACAATAACTACAATCTCTTTGTCAGTGTAATATTTCTTTAACTCTGTAAATGTCTCGTCAGATACTTTTGTAGGGTTCTTAACGATCTGCTCTGCAAGACTCTTCAGAAGTGCTTCTTTCTCAGTTGGTTCAAAGTTAGATGGATCAATTCCGATCTCTGCTAAATCGCTTACGAAGAATAAGGAGCACAGAAGGCATCCGTTTGTTGAAGATACAGAATGTGCATAAACAATTGCTGCACGCTGTCCAATAATTTCAACCAGTCTGTTCCATGATGTATACCATCCCATAAATGCGTCATATGTTGCATAATCCTGAAGCAGTGCTTCTTTCATATTTGTTAATTTTCCCTGATTCTTTAACTCAAGATAAGCTTCCAGTTCTTTTCCTGTAGCTTCTTTTTCATTTGTAAATGCTACTCTTGCCATTTCTTAATGCCCTCCATTTTTATAACATATTCTTTCAGTAGGTTTATAGGAACATAATACTACTTTCCACATTTTCCGTCAATCACAAATCACATTTTCTCACTTTTTTTGTTTGTTTTTTTGAATTATTAAGAATATATCTCTGTTAAAACGATGTAAATTTTCTTTCTTACATACAAAAGCACTTGCGCCTCATTATCGAAAAGGCTATAATATTCTACGGAAGATTTTGCAATTTTCGCAATAATTCCAACAATCATTTCTAAAATTATTTTAAAGGCAGGTGAACAGCATGGACGGTTGTGATAGTCACGGGCGAAGTAAGAATATAGAATCGGAAACAAGCAACAGTCGATGCTGTTGTTTTCTATAATTTTTGATTCTATTTTCCATGCCCTGATTTTCATTTCTTAAGACAGCACAAATTCATTTCTTAAGGATATTTAAACAACTGAAAATCACACAGCAACTTGGAGGTAAAAATGGAAAATAAAACACAGAATTACACACCGGAGATTCTAAAAATCATCCGGAGCAACACCTCTCCGGGGATTATGCGAAACAAACTGGAAGACTACCACGAGAATGATCTCGCAGAAGTTTTTCCGGAACTGACCGTAAAAGAGCGTGTCAAACTTTGTCGTATTCTCGACCTGGATATGCTTTCTGATATCTTTGAACACACCGATGAAAAAGAAGCAGCAGAATATTTGAATGAAATTGATGTCAAAAAAGCGGCGTTAATTTTGTCTGCAATGGAAACAGATGCCGTTGTAGATGTTTTGCAGATGGTTCCAAAAGACAAAAAGAATCTTTTTATCGAACTGATGGATGATGATGCCAGAAAAGACATCGCCGTTATTGCTTCTTTCGACGAGGAAGAAATCGGTAGCAAAATGACAACCAACTGCATCATGATCCGTGAAAATCTCACGGTCAAGCAGGCAATGAGTAGCCTTATTGACCAGGCGGCAAAAAATGATAATATTTCTACTATATTTATGGTGACAGACAAACAGACTTTTTATGGTGCTATGGATCTGAAAGATCTGATCATCGCAAGACAGGATCAGCCGTTGGAAGACTTGATCGTAACGTCTTATCCTTATGTATATGGAAATGAACTGATTGATGATTGTATTGAAAAGTTAAAAGATTATTCCGAGGATTCTATCCCGATTCTTGACAATGAAAACAAACTGCTAGGTGTCATCACATCCCAGAGTATGGTAGACCTGGTTGATGACGAGATGGGTGAAGACTATGCAAAGTTCGCCGGATTGACCGCCGAAGAAGATTTGAAAGAGCCATTGCGCGAGAGTATTAAAAAGCGACTTCCGTGGCTTCTGGTTCTGTTAGGTCTTGGCATGGTTGTTTCTTCTGTTGTCGGATTATTTGAAACAGTTGTAAGCCAGCTTACATTAATTATGTGTTTCCAGTCACTGATTTTGGATATGGCCGGAAATGTCGGTACACAGTCGCTTGCTGTTACGATTCGTGTCCTCATGGACGAGTCATTAACCGGAAAACAAAAATTTGAACTTGTATTAAAAGAAATGAAAATTGCATTTTCCAATGGTTTCATCCTTGGTGTTCTGTCCTTTGTATTAATCGGATTGTATATTGCACTTTTCAAAGGAAAGAGTTTCCTGTTCGCCTATGCAGTCTCTGGCTGTATCGGTGCTTCACTGTTATTGGCAATGGTTATTTCCGGCGCCGTTGGCACATGTATTCCTCTTTTCTTCAAGAAAATACATGTCGATCCGGCTGTCGCATCCGGGCCACTTATTACAACCGTCAACGACCTTGTTGCCGTCGTATCCTATTACGGACTTAGTTGGATCCTTTTAATCAACCTGATGCATTTAGCAGGTTAGAAAAGGGGACGGGGATTTTCTAAAAAGGGACAGGTGCAACCGCAAAAGGGGACGGGGATTTTCTAGAAAATCCCCGTCCCCTTTTGCGGTTTTTTACATTTTCATCATGCCAGACATGATACACCCACCAATTGCTCCACATTTTCCCAATTCTATCCACTGGTCCATGTGGAATTTTATTCCACCGATTCCATATACAGAAATATCCACAGCTTCACAGACTTCTCGTAAAAAGAGCAATCCTCTCGGCGGTAGCCCTTTTTTGCAGTCTGTAGCGTAAATGTGCCCTGCTGTTATGTAGGTTGCACCGAGTTTTTCTGCTTCTATGGCCTCTTCTACAGAATGTACAGAAGTGCCAAGTTTCGCAAATTTTTCTCTCCACCGCCCAGATGCACTTTTCCCAGCCGTCACTTCCCGTAACAATGGCAGTGGCAAATGAAGGCCGTCACACGGCAATTCCATCGCCACTTGATAGAATGTATGCAAAATACATGGAACCTGATACTCTTTGCAGATTGCCAGCACTTTCTCTGCAAGATCTTTATATTCTTTTTCGGTCAGATCTTTTTCCCGCAAAATTATGGCATCCGGTCCCCATTCACAAATTTTTCGGATCTGTTCTAAATATGGTCTCTTGCTTAATGTACGGTTTGTCACTGCAACTACATGAAACCCTTGCACTTTCTCATTTGTACATCTATCATCCGTATTTTTTATTTCTTTACACATACTATAATCTCTTTATATCTTTTACTTGTTCACACATAAAATATAATCGCTTCGTGCATTTTATTTCTTTACGAAAATATAATCTCTTTATATCTTATAATTCTCTATACATAAATATAATCACTCATGACCGGCTGCAAATCATTTTTCAGCAATGCATCATAAACTTCCTTCACACTTCTGCCATCAGAAATTTCAAACTGATCATCGCCTTTGTCCTCGATGTCTTCCACATGGCTTCCGATTCCGGTGCTGACTCCTGCAGAAATCTTAGTAGCCGCAATACCTACGAGATGATCTCGCACGCGTGCGCACTCTCTTGTTGATACGGTAATGCTTGCAAATGGCATAAAGAGACGATATGCGCAAACAACCTGCAACAGCTGTGTCTCATGCACATCCATCGGGTTGATCCGGTCGTTATTGATGATCGGACGCAACCGTGGACAGGAAAATGCAATTTCTGCATGTGGATATTTTCTCTGTAATAAATATGCATGATATCCGGTTGCAAATGCATCTTTGCGGAAATCATCCAATCCCAAAAGTGCGCCGAATCCGACACCACGCATGCCACCTTTTAAAGCACGCTCCTGTGCATTCACACGATATGGATAAATACGTTTATGTCCTGCCAAATGTAATGTTTCATATTTATCAGAATTGTATGTTTCCTGGAATACGGTCACATAATCTGCACCACATTCGTGTAAATATGCATATTCGTCTGAATTGACCGGATAGATTTCAAGTCCGATTACTTTGAAATATTTTCTTGCAATCCTACATGCATTTCCGATATATTCCACTGTGGACTTACTTCTGCTCTCCCCAGTCAGAATGAGAATTTCCTGTAATCCAGTTTCTGCAATTGCCTGCATTTCTTTCTCAATTTCTTGATCATTTAACTGCGCACGGTTAATTTTATTGTGACAGTTGAATCCACAGTAAATACAATAATTCTCGCAATAATTTGCAATATAAATCGGCGTAAACATATACACACTGTTTCCAAAATGTCTGCGTGTCTCGTCTTTTGCTGCCTGTGCAATTTCTTCTATAAACGGAAGTGCCGCAGGTGATAAAAGCGCCGCAAAATCTTCTGGTGTTCTGGATGTGTGTGCGATTGCCCGCTTTACATCTGCCGCCGTGTATTTATCATAATCGTAAGCTTGCATAGCTTCTACAACCTGATCCAATACTTCTGAGCCGATATCTTCCATTCCTGGCAAATATGTCATATGATCGATTCTGTTTTTCTTCTGATCTTCCAGAATCTCCTCACTTAATATACTTTCATTGATATGTTGATTTTCCATCTTTTTTACCTTCTTGTATTTTTGCAATTTTTGTTAAGATTAATCCTCTAAAAATCCCGTAAGCGGAGAGGATGCGCTGGCACCTCTTTCGATTTTTCTTCCAAGTCCGGACAGATAAGCACTGCGCCCTGCCTCGATTGCTTTCTTAAATGCTTCTGCCATGACCGGAACATCACCTGCTGTTGCGATTGCTGTATTTGCCATCACTGCCGCTGCGCCCATTTCCATTGCTTCGCATGCCTGTGATGGGCGACCGATTCCGGCATCCACGATGATCGGTAGATCCATTTCATCAATGAGAATCTGTATAAATTCTTTCGTCGCAAGTCCTTTATTGGAACCGATCGGCGCTCCAAGTGGCATAATGCATGCTGCTCCGGCATCTGCCAGCGCTCTTGCCGCATTCAGATCCGGATACATATATGGCATAACTACAAATCCTTCTTTTGCAAGAATTTCCGTTGCTTTTATTGTTTCGTAATTATCCGGCAATAAATATTTGGAGTCGCGGACAACTTCGATTTTTACAAAATCCCCGCATCCAACTTCTCTTGATAATCTTGCGATTCTGACAGCTTCTTCTGCATTTCTTGCTCCGGATGTATTCGGAAGTAATGTTACATTGTCCGGAATATAATCCAGAATATTTGCCAGTCCGCCTTCATTTGCGCGGCGAAGCGCCAGTGTAATGATCTGCGCATCTGCTTTTTCAATGCATGCTTTTACAAGATCCAGTGAAAATTTTCCTGATCCTAAAATAAATCTGGATGTAAATGTGTGTCCTCCCAGACTCCATGTGTCTTTTGTACTCATATGTTTGTCCTCTTTTCTTATTATTTTTTGATTTATATCTCTTCCTCACCAAGAAGCAAGCGTGTGATCATATTTGCTTCATGGGCAGCGCAGATTGCAACTCTTGGCGCCATCAGTCCATTTCCATAACCTGGCTCTGTCACACGGTCACCACACAGGTAAAAGTTCTTCATCAGATGTTCTGTGCGAATTGTATTACTGCTCCCATAGCCTGCCATTCCGGTTGCCGATACCAGTTTCTTTTTCGGAAAATGCTGTAGAATTCCATTTACCAGCATTGCTTTTGCTTCTGGATTATCAAACGCTTCGCATACAATTCCTGCATCTTCAAAAAGAGAAATCAGATTCTCTTCTGTCACTTTCACGCAGTCTGTCCGGATATCAAGATATGGATTGATTTTCAAAAGCAGCGATTTCAACGCATCGGTTTTATACATTCCAAGATGTTCCATAAAGTACTGCTGCCGGTTCAGATTCGTAATATCCACTACATCAAAATCAATCAAGTGCAAATGCCCGACACCAATTCTTGCAAGTGCATACGCCACATTTGATCCAAGCCCTCCAAGTCCGGCAATTGTCACATGTCCGGCAGATAATTTTTTCTGGATCTCCGGCGAATGACGTTCTTCCAACGCCGCCTGGATCTCTTCTTTTGTTAATGTCTTTGTTGTCTGTCCTTCCATCATTTTCTCCTTTATGTCATTAACTTCCTGGCTCATCTCTTTTTGGTCCGGAACTTCTTTTTCCTCATCGGTTTCCTCACGCAACTGTCATAATCCCTGTGCTCATCTCTTTCTGTCCCGGACTACTCTTTCTTCCGCTTTAGCCTCCTCCGACAAATGTCACAACTTCCAGACGATCACCGTCTTTCAACATCGTATCGGAATATTCATATTTCGGAAGAATATCTCCATTTAACTCTACCGCAATCCTTTTCATCTGATATCCTGCGTTTTCTAGATAAGCAGCAACAGATATTGACTGTTTCATCTGAATCTCTTTTCCATTTACTGTGATCATTTCACTACACCTCCTTTTAATCTTAGAAAAAAAGAGTTCACAAAGAAACGTACCCGCGGTGGTGCGCCCCTTCATGAACTCTTGTTCACTCTCAATCTTTTATACCTGTTAATAACAAAAACGGAAGATACCAAAGTATCTTCCGCTCATAGCATATTCCTTGCGTTCCTACGTTGGCATTATCCAAATCAGGTATATGGGTCGAAGTTTTAAACTTCCTCTCAGCCTATCACATAAGCTCCCCGGTTCTATTTGATTGTTCCTCTCCAGTATAAATGTATTTCACAAATCTGTCAAATATATTTTATATCACATCCTTATCTGGAGCATCTGAACTGAAGTTCTTCCCATCTTCTGTCTACTTCTTTCTGGAAAGCCTCTAACAGATACTCATTGCCTTTCTTGAAAAGATGTTTGAATCTTCCCTGTGGTCTTAAGAAATCTTCGATTGGGAGTTTCTTCTTCGGCTCATAGTTCAGAATCCATTTTCCTTCTACGACCTCAAATAACGGCCAGTAGCATGTCTCTACACCAAGTTTGCAAATCTCCATAATATCCGGCGTATTGTATCTCCATCCACGCGGACATGGTGCCATAATATTTAAGAAAGCAGCGCCTGGTGTATAAATCGCTTTTTCGGATTTGATATGCAGATCTTTAAAGTTCTGTACAAACGTTGTCTGTGCCACATACGGAATATCATGCGCAGCAATTACAGATGCAAGATCTTTTCTGTTCTGTGGTTTTCCGTTACTCTCGCTTCCTACCGGTGTAGTTGTTGTATCTGCATACATCGGTGTTGCAGAAGAACGTTGGATGCCGGTATTCATGTAAGCACCGTTGTCATAACAGACATATACCAGATCCTGATTTCTCTCCATTGCTCCGGACAGTGACTGCAGACCAATATCATAAGTACCGCCGTCACCACCAAATGTGATAAATTTGTATGTTTCGTCTAATTTTCCTTTTCGTTTTAATGCTTTGTAAGCACCTTCCACACCACTCATGGTTGCGCCTGCATTTTCAAATGCATTATGAATGTAGCTATCTTCCCATGCTGTGTATGGGTATGTAAATGTGGATACTTCCAGACATCCTGTTGCATTTCCGATGACTGCTTTATCACCTTCATGAAGACCGCGCAGTACATTACGAACTGCGATTGTTCCGCCACATCCGGCACACATTCTGTGTCCTGGCGCCAGGCGCTCTGATTTATTCATTGTCTCTTTAAAATTATAACTCATCTTCTCTACGGCCCTCCTTATTCTCTAATTCCAAGATAGCGGTAGGTTTCTCCTGCATCGCCATCTGCGATCATCTGTTTCAGGGCTTCAAATACGCCTTCCATGTCTTCTACGCGCACGTCACGTCCGCCAAGACCGTAGATGTAATTCACTGCCAGCGCATCTGCTTTTGCGCGGTATAATGCACTCATCACATCTGCACCTAACGGTCCGCCATGGTTCGTATAGCTTTCTGCACGGTCCATAATTGCAACTGCTTTCACATTTTTGAGCGTCTCCGCGATCTCATCAGCCGGAAATGGGCGGAACAGACGGATCTTCACAAGTCCGACTTTCTCTCCCTGTTCTCTTAAGCGGTCAATCGCATCTTTTGTTGTTCCTGCTGCAGAACCGATCATTACAACTGCACGCTCAGCATCTTCCATGCAGTAAGATTCAAACAGACCATATTCACGTCCGGATACTTTCGCAAATTCCTTTGCAACCTCCTCTACAACTGCCGGTACATGTTTCATGCCTTCTGCCTGCGAGCGTTTTGCTTCCATATAATAATCTGTGATCGCATATGGACCAACTGCCATCGGGCATTCCGGATTCAGAAGATAATTTTCCGGTTCATATTCTCCAACGAAATTCTTTACCTCTGCGTCATCCAGTAATTCGATATTTTCTACTGCATGACTGGTGATAAATCCATCCTGACAGATCATGATCGGCAGTCTGACATCTGCATGTTCGGAAATGCGATATGCCTGCACCATGTTGTCATATGCTTCCTGATTATTTTCTGCGTAAATCTGGATCCAGCCTGCATCTCTTGCTCCCATACTGTCGGAATGGTCACAGTTGATGTTGATCGGGCCGGAAAGTGCACGGTTTACAAGCGCCAGTGCTAACGGAAGTCTGTTGGATGCCGCAATATATAATTCTTCCCACATATAGGCAAGTCCGCAGGAAGAAGTCGCTGTTAAACTTCTTGCTCCTGCTGCTGAAGCTCCGATTGCAGCGCTCATGGAACTGTGCTCACTCTCTACCGGAATAAACTCTGTATCTACCTGTCCGTTTGCTACAAAAGAAGCGAAATACTGTGGAATCTCTGTGGACGGAGTAATCGGGAATGCCGGGAACACATCTGGATTAATCTGTCTCAATGCGATCGCAACCGCTTCATTTCCTGATAAACGTTCTCTTTTTCCCATCTTACTTCACCCCTTCCATCTTAATTGCGTCAAATGGACATGCTTTTACGCAAATGCCACATCCTTTGCAGTGTCCATAATCAAAATCCAGTCTCTTCATGTCTTTTACCGGGATGCAGCTGTCCGGACAGACCGGTACACAAAGCAGACACTGTTTACATTTATCTGCGATAAATTCTGGTTTTACTTCTGACCATTCCCCTGTGTTGAACTCTTTGGAGGTTCCTGCACCGGCAACGATCATACCTTCTGTCAGCTCTTCCCATGTTGCTTTTACACCTAATTTACTGATATCTGTAGCCATTAGTGCACCTCCTTAAATGCCATCTCAAGTGCTTTCATATTGCCGTCAATAACTTCCGGCTTGCTGGCGAATTTGTGCTTGAAGGATGCTTTCATTTCTCTTAAGAAAGTCTCCTCATCCATAATCCCTGCTACTTTTACAATTGCAGCAAGAAGTGGTGTGTTCGGGAAATATTTTCCCATTGCCTCCATTGAGACTTTGTGTGCGTCAATAATATAAACTTCTCCTTCGTATCCATGAAGATGCGGAATGATCTCCTCTTTTGTGCGCTGTGTATTTACAAGAATTGCTCCATCTTTTTTCAAACCGCTAGTCACATCCACGGATTCCAGTAAGGATTCATCTACTACAACTACATACTGTGGATCATAAATATTAGAATGTACACGGATCTTTGTATCGCTGATTCGGTTATATGCTGTAATTGGTGCTCCCATACGTTCCGGGCCATACTCCGGAAAACCCTGTACGTATTTGCCTGTCTGGAATGCTACATCTGCCAGCAACAATGCGGCTGTTTTTGCACCCTGACCACCACGACCGTGCCATCTGATTTCTGTATGATTACTCATCTTTCGTATTCCTTTCTTTAAAAATTAGTATTATTCTGATTATACTGTATAAATATGTGCATGTCTAGAGCGCACTCTGTTTTTTATGTTTTTTATTGTTGCCGGCGCAGTTCTGGGGGCTGGCGTGTGGCTGATGTTTGCGCAAAGCCAGGCTTAGGTTGAATTCAACTTGTATCTCACAAGTCCCCAGAAACATCTCACCATGAAAAAGCACCCCAGAAGATCTGCTCATCGACAATTCTCCTGGGATGCTTTTTCGTGACTTTCGACTGTTATTACGGATATTTACTTTTTCTTATATTTTTACTTTTCCATTCTACAACCCTGGTATCACTATTTGATACCGTTATCTACCTGATACATATGTTTGATCAGGCGGAAAATCTGATTTGTGTACCCCCACTCATTATCATAGAAGCTGATAAGCTTGAAGAAATGTCCATTGATCTGGATTCCTTCACGTGCATCAAAGGATGATGCATGGCTGTCTCCGATAAAGTCAGAAGATACTACTTCGTCATCGATATAATCTAAAATTCCTTTCAGATATGTCTCTGAAGCTTCTTTCATTTTCTTACAAATATCTTCGTAACTGGTTTCTGTTTTTAAAGCAACATTCAAATCCACAATGGATACATCTGAAGTCGGTACACGGTAAGAAATCCCATTCATGCGATCTTTTAATGTTGGAATAACGAGTGAAATCGCTTTTGCAGCTCCTGTTGTGGATGGGATCAGGTTGCCAAATACGGCACATCCTGTACGCCAGTCTTTAAGTGAACGGCAGTCAACTACTTTCTGCTTAGCTGTAGCAGAATGTATCGTAGACATTAATCCATACTCAATTCCGTAATTGTCTTCTAAGACTTTACACAATGGTGCAAGACAGTTTGTTGTACACGATGCATTCGAAACAACATGCATAGACGGCTGATAAAGTTCGTGGTTGATTCCCATTACAAATGTCGGTGTATCCTGGTCTTTAGCAGGTGCGGAAATGATTACTTTCTTCGCGCCACCTTTGATATGTGCCATTGCTTTCTCTGTAGTACAGTAAGCACCTGTCGCATCTATAATATATTCTGCTCCACATTCCCCCCAACGAATGTCTGCAGCATCATTTTCCGAGTATACACGAATCTTCTCACCATTGACGATGATTCCATCCTCATACTTTTCGAGCGTTCCCTGAAAACGTCCGAATATTGAATCGTAACGGATCATATAAAGAATATAATCCAGATCAGCGTTTCTTACGTTGATCCCACAAAGTTTAAACTGCTCCGGCTGATTGATGGCAATACGGAATGCGACTCTGCCAATGCGTCCAAATCCGTTGATGCCAATTGTTATTGCCATAATAAATACCTCCTGTGTATGACATATTAATACTTTTGTATCTTTCCCCATTTGCAATAACAGTCCGCCACAATCTATCGCGAGTGTAACATACTTTTCCCCGGAATACTACCGAATTGACAGTAATTAATCATTTAACGGGATACGTAAATATTTAACAGGATTTCCTTTTTTCACAGATATTTCTGACTGAATATGTCTCCTTCCGACAACCTCCTAATCAGGATTAAAAAGAATAGAAATGAAGTTTCCTATTATATAGAAAATGGTGCCCTGCGTATCTGCGCAAAGCACCATTTTATTCGTATTATATTCTTTATTTATAAATCATTATGCTTAAACCATTTCATACCTATAAGCACTTAGATTCATTTTATTGAGCCGGGCTTACAACAACTTTGTATGTTGCCTTATTTCCAGCTTTTGTTCTTGCAGTAATAGTAGCTTCTCCTGCTGCGACTGCTGTAACTTTTCCAGTTGCATCTACTGTTGCAACCTTCTTGTCGGAAGAGCCGTAAACAACTTTACTGCTTACACGTGCCGGCCAGCAAGCCAGTTTATTTTCTGCTGCAGAAGCTCCTGCAACAAGCATTTTACCGGAAGCATCTTTGTTTACTTCTTCTGCTGCAAAGCTAAGCTGTGCATAGTTCTTTACAACATCTGCAGATACGTCCTGGATTGGCCATGCAGCTTTGTCTTTCTGCCAATTCAGCTGCCATAACCACCATCCGCCATCATACACGCTGATGTTTTTCACACCATTCTGATAGCAGATCAGGAATGGGATTGTAGCTCTCCATCCGGTTCCGCAATAGAATGATAATTCATTGTCTAAAGAAGAGTCAGACTCTGCAAGAATAGATTTTACTTTGTCGATTCCTACAACTTTACCGTTTTCAACATAGCTTCCATCATCTGTGTTATGTCCCCATACAGCACCTAAAGGCTCTCCTGCATAGTCGATATATCCATAACCTGTTTCTTCGCCTTCAAATTCTTTTGTAGAACGGATACTTACCAGACGGAAGTTTGCGTCATTCTGTAGTTTGTCTTTTGCATCCTCTGCTGACAGGATGTACTCTGGATGCGCCGGAACAGTTGTACCGAAGCTGTAATTATCTCCTCCGGCTTTCTGCTCGTTTACTTTTGTCTCCACATCGTATCCGGCAGCTTTCCATGCCTGCATACCGCCATCGACAACTTTTACGTCTTCAACTCCTGCATAAAGCATTGAAAACGCAACTCTTGTTACGCTGGAATCAGATGCACTTCTGCCGTATAAAACTACTTTTGTATCTTTTGTAATTCCGTTTCTCTTCAGGAACTCGCTTAACTGTTTACCGCTGCGGATATTAAAGTTATCTTCCGGTTTTACATCTTTTTCGTCATAAAGTCCGAAATCGTCTTTTCCATCTCCATATGGCCATGGAGCACAGTCGTCATATTCTACTGCATCTGAGTTGATATGATATGCTCCCGGAATATGACCTGCATTATAGTTTTTATCTCCTGCTGTGTCTCCCCATGCAACTTCTGATACGAATACATTTTCATATCCTTTCTGAAGTCCGGACATTGCGCTCTTTAACCATTCCGGCGATACATATACCTGCTGTTTGGATACGGATGCCGGAGTCTTATCTACAACTGTAACTTTGCATGTAGTTGACAGATATTTGCCTTTGCTGTTTTTCTGAGTTGCTTTTACAGTAATTGTTGCTGTACCAGCCTTCTTAGCTGTTACTTTCCCATTGCTGCTTACAGTTGCTACTGCTTTGTTGCTGCTTGTCCATTTTACAGGGCAGTATACGCCAGCCGGTTTTACAGCTGCTTTCAGTGTGTTTATTTTTCCGACTGCTACAGTAGCTTTGGAAGCACTTACTTTAACACTGCTTGGTTTTAAGTTCTTAACAGTGATCTTAACAACTTTTTTCACTTTTTTGTTCTTCTTGGATGTTACAGTAATGTTTACCTTTCCGGCTTTCTTACCTGTTACAACACCTTTGGAAGATACGGTTGCAATCTTCTTATTGCTTGATTTGTAAGTAACTGCCTTGCTTGCATTTGCAGGCTTTACTGATTTGACCGAAATTTTAGACTTTCCTTTGATATCAACTGTTTTTGTTGTTACCTTCACGGAAAGGCTCTTCGGTGCTTTGGACGCTGCCTGTGCCGGTACGCTTGTACCGAAAACTGCTACAACTGCTAACATAGCAATCATTGCTGCCGCAGCCTTTTTCATAAAATTTTTCATGATTTACCCTCCTTTTGTAAATTTGTATCAGGGTATATAATCCCTGATAATATTTTACTGCAATAGAAACTTTCACTCCAATTGGTATTTTTGATATATAAAAGCACTTATAGATTCTTATTGATATTTATTATCAATAATCGTCATCGGATACTATAGCAACAAAATTCCCGACATACACATCCGATTATGTACATGCCGGGAATTTTTTTATTCGTTATTCTCTTCGACTATTTTGTTTTCACTTTTTTAGCAGTTGACCAGCCTGAGTAAATCTTCACACTCTTCTTGCCAACTTTAACTGTCTTATAAGTACGAACTCTTACATAGTAAGTTTTCTTCGCCTTTAATTTCTTCACTGTTTTCTTAACAGTTGTATTTTTAGAAATCGTAGATGTCTTTACAGATTTTGCGAACTTTTTATTTGTAGAATACTGTACCTGGTATCCGCTTGTCTGTTTGCTCTGTTTCTTCCATGTTGCGCTGAAGCTCTTTCTTGCAGCTTTTACTTTTGAAAGGCTTGTTCCCTTTGGATTAATGTTAAATGTCTTTGTAAATGTTCCTTTATAGTCTCCCTTGAAAGTAACTTTTACTGTGTATGTTCCGACATTTTTGCATCCTGCTGCATATTTTACTGTGTAATCTTTGCTTGTAATTTTCTCACCTTTATTGTTCTTTGCAACAACGGCTGGTTTCTTTACCTTTCCATCATATACATAGCTTGTCTTAGCAAGTTTTACAGAAGCTACTTTTTTCACTTCTGGTTCCGGTTTTGGAGCTTCTGCTTTAACTAATGCTGCTTCTGCGTCTTTCACAGCCTGGATCGCATTCTGGTAATCTGCAGCTGTTACTCTTTCTGCTCCTGCTACCTTCTCAGAAATAGCCTTTGCAGCATCTACTGCTTCTTTGTAAGCATTCCAGCTTTCTTTTGTGAAGTCAACTTCATTTTTCTGCTCTGCATCAGCAAGAACTTTTTCCATCTGCATTTTTGCTGCATCTGTAATATCGTATTTTGGATTTTTCTTAACAGCAATACGAACATCGCCTGCGCTCTCAACTGAGAATCCATCAATACTTGTAATTACTGCGTTCTCTCCTTCACTTACTGTAAAGTTATGTGCATTAACCAAAATTACACTGCTTACCCAATCTGTGTCATCTGCAACTGTTACATTATAAGTTGATCCACAGTCTTCTGCCGGATTGATCTCATACTCAGCTACACCTTTATTATTTGTCACAATATTTCTGACACGAGTTTTGTCATTATCTGCTGTTAATTTAAATTCTACGCCTTCTACCGGTACACCTTCAGCATCTACTGCTTTCACACGGTATACATTTTCTGTTGAGAAAACAGAGTTGTTAGTATATTCTTCATCCTGTGACGCTGGAATTACAGTTACAATTACACCTTTCAGGTTTGTATAAGTACCTTTTTTGTTTGTTGGTGTGATCTGATATTCTTCTTCCTTCTCTGTTGTATTTTCAGGAAGTGTTACTTTGATGATTGGATTTTCCTTAGAAATCTGAGTTGGTACATTTGTCTGTACTTCATCCCACATCGGATAACCCTCTGGAGTAATCGTTTTCTTACGCACACGATAGTAGATTGTTCCCTCGTCTGCTCCGTAATTATCCATTGCAAGTCGAAGTTCAACTGTTCCACCTTTGCTTGTCAGCTTATCTCTTGATACGCCAATGTTTGCTGAATCCCATGATGGAACTTTTTTCAGTGCTTCCATTGCATCCTCAATGTTCTTCTGTGCAGCTTTGATTTCTTCTACAGAAGCATTGTCTGCTAATTTTTCTGCTTCCGCAACTGCAGACATTACTTTTGCTTTACTTTCATCTGTATACAGACTGTAATCAAATTTCTTAGCCTCAGCAACCTTAGCTTCCAGCGCTTTTCTTTCAGGAGACATTTCTACCAGTCCCTTTTTCGCTGTCTCTAAATTACTTTTTGCTGTCGCAATCTGCGCTGTTGTTGCATTTTTGTTTTCATATACTGTCTTTGCTTCTGTAAGCGCCTGCTGAAGAGCTGCCCAGCTTTTTGATGTATAATTGTCTTTGTTTAATTTTTCTACTTCATCGATTACAGCTTTTAATGCCACTTTTTGTGCATCATCAGCCGCTGCCTTCTTAACTACAAACTTAATTTCGCCAGCCTGATTGATTGATTTTCCGTTAATTTTGGAAATAATCGGACTCCATGATTGATCATGACCAACTTCAAATGTACATCTGTTCTCACTTGTCCATCCACCGTCTTCCGAAACTCTGATCGTGTAAATACATGTTATGTCATTATCTTCTATTTCATACTCTGCCACACCATTTGCATTTGATGTAAATTCCGGCTCATTTCCAAAAGACTCATCTTTTCCGACTAATTTTACACCTTCTACCGGAGCTCCATTTTCATCTACTACTTTTGCACGGAATGTAGTTTCATCAGATAAAACTTTCTCTTCCTCTGATCCTGCGTTGGCTGCTGCAACAGTGAAAGATGCTCTCTTGGCACCTTGTTCCATTCCACCCCAAGAATTCTCGAACTGTCCACTTGTCAGATTTACGATCAGTTTATATTTCACTTCTGTTGTCTCTTTGTTTGCCGGAATATTTACTTTCAGTTTGTTCCCGACAACCTGTCCTTCAACATTCTCATATCCTTTTACTATTTCCCAATTATAATCACCGATATCTTTCTTTAACTGGTAATAAATCGGACTGTCTGTTGTTGAAAAGTCGTCAAACTTAATTGTTGCGACAAGTTCTCCTCCTTCACTCGGAAGTTCTTTTGAATCAAGCGTATAGCTGTAGATTCCATATCCTGCAGCTTTTACTACACTCACCTGTCCACCCAATAATCCGAAGACCATTGCTAATGACAGGAGCCAGGCAAAAATTCTTTTCATTTTCCCCATTATTTTTTTCTCCTTTTCTTTTTTCATTTGTTAATTACATTACGATTACTATTATACGTTGTTTTTCGCATTCTCTCCAATCGGTATTGTCAATAAAGCGATACATTTATTCATAGCATCTATGCAAAAAGAAGACTTTCTCCTGCCTTTTATAGCAAGTGAACGCCTTCTCTTCGTTCTCTACTATTTCGTCTTCACTGCCTTAACTTTTGACCATCCAGAATACAGCTTCACTGTCTTCTTTCCGGCCTTGACATTTTTGTATGTGCGAACTCTTACATAGTAAGTTTTCTTAGCACTTAATTTTTTCACTGTTTTCTTAACAGTTGTATTTTTAGAAATCGTAGATGTCTTTACAGATTTTGCGAACTTTTTATTTGTAGAATACTGTAACTGATATCCGCTTGTCTGCTTGCTCTGTTTCTTCCATGTTGCGCTGAAGCTCTTTCTTGCAGCTTTTACTTTGGAAAGGCTTGTTCCCTTTGGATTGATCTTGAATGTCTTTGTAAATGTTCCTTTGTAGTCTCCCTTGAAAGTAACTTTTACTGTGTAAGATCCGACATTCTTGCAACCTGCAGCATATTTTACTGTATAGTCTTTGCTTGTGATCTTCTCGCCTTTGTCGTTCTTAGCAACGATGCTTGGTTTGTGTGTCTTTCCATCGTATACATAGCTTGTCTTAGAAAGTGTTACAGATTTTACTTTCTTTACTTCCGGTGTTGGTTCCGGCTTTGGCTCCGGTGTCGGCTCCGGCTTTGACTCTTCTTCGCCCGCTTTACTTAATACAAACTTAAGCTTTTCTTTTCCGGTTGCTTTCACCCCATTGACAGTTGCTGTCGTTCTCGGCGGACCACCTTCTACTCCATAAGAAACGGTATAATAGATTTCTTCTGGATTTGCAATATATTCATCTGCCGGTCTGATTGCAATCTTATCGTAAATAGTATCCATCATCTTATGTGAAACGATGAGCATACCATTTTCATCACTGACAAGCTCCTCCGTGTCTTTTACGTAAGGTGTAGTCTTTTCTTTTACAAATTTCACACCCTCCATCGGAACGCCTTTTTTATCTACCACTCTGATTTCAATGCGATCCCAAATTGCATTCGACTCGTTCTCGTACTCTGGGTAAACATCCGGTGCCTCACCTTTTTCAATCTTTTCTTTATTGCTTTTAATTGCCTGTATTTTCTTTTCATCGATATAAGTTTTCTGTTCCTCTGTCAGCTTATCATATGTATCCAATGCCTTCTGCACGATTTTCAAATCTGCGGCACTCATGTTACTGATGCTGAATTCATCAATACATTTATTCACTTCAATTGCCGCAAATAAATCATCTTTCTTTGAATTATCCGGCAGATAAGTCATTTCTTTATCCAGGGAAGTAAGCTCAGCAAGCGGTCGGATATCTGTGATTTTTAAATCTCCTGTCAGACTGATCCTTTCCAGGGATTTAATCTTGCTTACGGACGCGATATCTGTAAGCTCCGGATTGTCTGACACATCTAACGATGTAAGACTTGTAAGCCCACTCATATCCGGAAGTTTTTTCAATTTGTTATACGAAACATCCAGCGTCCTAAGTTCCGGCAGCTGTCCAAGTGGTGCAATATCTGAAACTTTATTACGAATCAGACTTAAACGCGTCAGTTTTTTCATATTTGCAATCGCAGAAATATCTGTAATCTCATTTTCATTGAGTAGCAGACTACGCAAATTCGTCAGACTCTTAAGCGCGGAAATATCTGTGATCCCATCACCTTTTAAGAATAACTGCTCCAACTGACTTAATCCTGAAAGTGGCGTAAGGTCTTTAATTCTTGCGCCCTCTTTGTACGCTGTAAATCCGATTACAATCTGCTTTGCAGATGTGGCATATTGCAAACCTTCCAGGCTTTCCACATACCATGGCATTTTCCAGTTTTTAAATCCATTTGGATTGGAGCTGGATTCATAAAAAATGTACTGTACAGTCGAGGATGCTACATCTTCTTTTGTCAGTACTAACTTCTGATCATTTTTACTCATTGCCGAACGAATCGCCCAATTAAGTATTGGATCCGGAACGACATCTTCCTTCTCCGGATAATAGACATCCTTTTCTGCCAGCCCGGAACATCCTCTAGCTTGTGCATGGACATTGCCTGTCCATGCACATGTAGCGAGCATAATTCCGGTCATTAGCATTGCGACGTTTTTCTTTACTCTGTTTTTCAATTTCATTTGCTTTATTTCACCTTTACACTCTTCACTTTGGACCATCCAGAATACATTTTCACTGTCTTCTTTCCGACCTTTACATTTTTGTAAGTACGCACTCTTACGTAGTAAGTTTTCTTTGCGCTTAATTTCTTCACTGTTTTCTTTACAGTGGATGTCTTTGTAATTGTTGTTGTCTTTACAGATTTTGCAAATTTCTTATTAGTAGAATACTGTAACTGGTATCCACTTGTCTGTTTGCTCTGTTTCTTCCATGTTGCGCTGAAGCTCTTTCTTGCAGCTTTCACTTTGGAAAGGCTTGTTCCCTTTGGATTGATCTTAAATGTCTTTGTAAATGTTCCTTTGTAGTCTCCCTTGAAAGTAACTTTTACAGTGTAAGTTCCGACATTCTTGCAGCCTGCAGCATATTTTACTGTATAGTCTTTGCTTGTGATCTTCTCGCCTTTGTCGTTCTTAGCAACGATGCTTGGTTTGTGTGTCTTTCCGTCGTATACATAGCTTGTCTGAGCAAGTTTTACAGAAGCTACTTTTACTTCCGGTTTTTCCGGATTTGATGGTTTCTCCGGTTCAGTTTTTACCAATGCTGCTTCTGCATCTTTCACTGCCTGAATCGCATTCTGGAACTCCGCATTTGTTGCACTATTATCTTCTGCAATTTTCTTTGCAGCTTCTACTGCATTCTTATAAACATTCCATGACTCTGCTGTATAATCAGATTCATTTTTCTTTCCAGCCTCTGTGAAGATTTCTACCATTGTGTTTTTCGATTCCTCTGTCACTACTGTTCCTGCAATCTTGACACCATTCTCGCCTTTTGCCATATAATATCCATCTTCTGAATTTGGAATAGTCTCTACTCCGATTTCCCAGTATGCGGCTTTCGGAAGGTGTAAAACAGACGGGAATTCTGCTTCAAATGTACGAAGAGTTTCTGTACCTTTTGCTTCCGCTTCTTTTTCTTCCACCTGGCTTAATAAGACTCCTTTTGGTGAATAACAGTGTACTACGTAATAGAACTTTGCAGGAAGACTTGTTCCTTTCACAGTAATTGTAGCTGTACCACCCTCGCGACTTACTTCTGCACCTGCGCCAGATACCTCTGAAATACTTAGTTCGTTCTTTTTTACAACAAGCTTTACTTCTTCGCCATTGTATTCCTGTCCATTTACTTTAGCGATGTAATTCTCATTCTGGTTTGTGTCTCTTTCAAAATAAATATTTTCAATCGGTGTAACGATTTCATAATCTTCGCCTTCTGCAAGTGCTATCGCAAATGGCATACCGATTCCTTCTCTTTGTGACAGTGTATAGCTTGCTGTTCCGACCGCATCTGTCGGTTGTGCGAATGAATTCCTACAGCAATTCGGAGAGAAGATCTCTAAGTGTACGCCCTCTACCGGAAGACCCTTTTCATTTACTACTTTTACGTTCAATGTCTTTGGATGCTCTACTGGTTCTACTGGTTTTTCACTTTCTATCACCTTTAGTGCCAGATCAACAGTCTCCCCTGCATATGCTTTTCCATTTACAGATACAATGCAAGGATACCCCCAGCTTTCACCAGAATTTTGTACATCCATTTTTATGGAATCATTTGCAAGTGTATATCCGCTTCCTGATGCGGGTTTTACTTCATAGATTCCAAATCCTGTTCCATCACCGTCCGCAGCATCCATGTTTGCCATAACAAGATCAGTAAAATCATTTTCATCCAAGTATGCTTCTCCATCTTCATCTGTTGTGGCAAAATCATAAGTTTCCCCATCTTTTTCAAAGACAAGCTCCACGCCACTTAAAGCTTTTCCTGATTCATCCACTGCGCGAACTGCAAGTTCTGTCGCATGACTTGCCGCCTTTGCCGTCAAAGGTGCTGCTCCTGCAAATGTACCAAGCACCATCGCTGCTGTAAGCACACCTGCAAGAAGTTTTGCTTTTAATTGTTTCATAATCTTCCTCCTTTGTATTTTATTTTATTTTGATTTTAATGGTTTTCTTAATACCACTTCCATCCGTTGCCTTTGCGGTTATTTTTACTGTCTTTCCTTTTCCCGCTTTCTTTGCTGTTACTTTTCCTTTCGCAGTAACTGTTGCGTATTTGCTATTTGAGCTATTCCATACCAGTTGTTTATTCGCATCTTTTCCGGTTGTTTTTACAGTCGCTTTAACTGTAATTGCTTTTCCGTTCTTTAATGTGTCAGAAGCCTTTAATGTGATTTTCTTTACGGCATGTTTTCTTATACGAATCGTATAACTTCCGGACTTTTTACTTCCGTCAACCGCTGTTGCCCTTATGGTAACCTTCTTTCCTGCTCCTGCCTTATTTACGGTAACTTTTCCGGCAGAAGTTACAGTTGCATATTTTTTATTGGAAGTTGTCCATTTCACTTTTTTATTTGTTGCTTTTGCAGGAGATACTTTTGCCTTTAACTGAATTTTCTTCCCTGCTACAATATCCCTGGATGCTCCAGTCACCTGCACCTTGCTTGCCTTTATCGTTTGCAAATCACTTGCTTTTCCATATTCTACTACGACCGGATACATGCCCAGACTGTGCATTGTAAACTGAACATCAGTGCCGTTCTTCGTCTTCTGATTTTCAAAGGCCAGCTTCTTTAATTGCTTCTCTCCATCAAGGTAATATACGTTCTTTACTGTTTTTCCCTCCGGAACTTTTCTTGTTACCTGAAATTCTCCGGCTGCAAGTTTCGCTCTTTCCCAGCGATGTGGATTTACGACACTGATGTCCAGGACTTCATAGTCTTTATTCGGAAGTTCACTCACAAGATCTTTGCTTAAAGATTTCTCATATAAAAGCATATCCTTGAAATTGATTCCTGTCACACTCGTATCACCTGATTTGCTTACAAGTATTGTATCCGAATGATGTGTCTCGTTCTTATCTACTAGTCGAAGCTCATCTACCTTTGCACAGCTGGAATGATTGTACGCATATCTTCCTGCACCGTACTCAGATTTATCTTTTGCTACAAGTGGAAATGAATCCATATCCCATTGTTCATTCTCAATTACTACCATGTAATTTTGATCTTCCAGAAGCTCTGTCTGCAATCTTCCATTTTCTCCGGTAGTACATTCTAATGTCTCCACCGGACTTACAAGCTTGAGCTTTACATTTTTTAAAAATCCTGTTCCATTTTTATAGTACACCGGCAGGCTGATTCCAACACGCATATCATTTTCCAGCTTATCGTATACTTTGTTCGGATCTCTCTTGTACATTCTAAATTCATCCACTTCTGGATAATCGTAAATCATCTGTCCGTCATTATCCTGGATGTTTTTCTTAATATTGTAAATTTTCCCTTCTTTCACCCAACAATAAAGGATCGGTGTACGATATTCTTCGTCCTGCGCATAGATCATGTAGTTATTGTTATTAACAAGACTCAAGTCTGGAAGTACTCCGTTTTTTACATTTACTTCTCCTTCTTTTTCTTGTTTTGTAGTATTGTAGATTACAAATCGAACCGGTTTCGTCATTGGTCGCATAACGATTGGATTAGCTGAAGCAATTACTACTTCATTGACCTTTATTCCTTTCACTGTCACACGATCCGTCGCATAAATATCCTTGTATTGATATCCCGGTACTCCGTTGTATCTTTTTTGTTCCAGCTCATCTGTAGTCTGCACAACTTTCTTCTGTTCTGTACTTGTCTGTGCGCTTGCAGCGCTTACACCGCACATCATCCCCGGTGCAACGCCTGCGACCAGGTCCCCCACAACAGCCGCACAAAGTAAGCCTGTAAGTATCTTTTTCCCTTTCATATTCCCTCCATTTTTCTTGTAATTCTTTGTTAAATCATTACTTTTCTTTACTTTTATTGTAATATATCCTCCGCACTCCTTCCAATCGATTACATTGATAAACGAGCCTTTTTATAGATGTCATCTATTGTATATTATTGCTATATAACAAATGAGCAGGTCCCTTATTGTAAGGGTTTCCTGCTCATAAAATGGATTTAATTATTTTACTGTTGTCTTCTTAACTGTAGACCATCCGGAATATAATTTCATTGTCTTTCCGTTTACTTTCACCTTCTTGTATGTACGAACGCGAACGTAGTATGTCTTCTTCGCAGTTAACTTTGTTACTGTCTTTGAAACAGTCTTATTGTTAGAGATTGTCGAAGTCTTCACGCTGCTCTTGAAACTCTTGTTTCTTGCATACTGCAACTGATATCCAGATACTTGTGTTTTCTGTCTTGCCCACGTTACTTTGAAACTCTTCTTGGCTGCCTTTAATGACTTCAACTGTGTTCCTTTTGGAACAATCGTAAATGTCTTTATGTATTTTCCTTTGTACCCGTTTTTAAATGTTACGGTTACGGAATACTTGCCGACATTCTTACATCCAGATGCGTATTTTACTTTGTAGTTGGATGATGAAATTACTTTCTTCTTATCATCCTTCGCTACAACTGTCGGACGTTTTACTTTTCCGTTGTATGTGTAAACCGTTGTCTTAAGTGCAACAGAAGATACTTTCTTTACTTCCGGTGTTGGTTCTGGCTTCGGTTCTGGTTTCACAATCTTTTCCAGTCCTGCAATAGCCTGTTCCAGCTTTGTTCTTGCTTCATCTACCTGCTGCTGGGTTGCATCTTCGTTATTTCTGACTTCATTTGCTTCCCAGAATACCGGGTAGAAAGCGTTCCATGATTCTTCTGTGTAATCAGCCTTTTTCAGTCCTCTTGCAATACTAAGCTGTGTCTGAAGTCCTTTCAGATCAAGCTTTTCTTTTTCTTTTTCTGCTACTTCTACAAAGAAACTAAGATCCGCAGGGTCGTCTACAGTGATCGACTTTATAAGTTCACTGTTTGCGCCATATTCGCCTTTCACATAATATACTTCTATTTTCGTTACTTTTGACTGTTCTTCTACAAGACGAATTCTTACTTTTTCATACTTTTTCGATTCAAGCATGTCTATTGTATAGTAATTATAAGATCTGCCCTGTGTCGTATATTCTGCAAGTCCATCTGCATCGGACTCTATCTCTGTAGTTCCCGGTGTCCAGGAATTTCCAACCGTAAATTTAAGTCCAGGAATTGCAACACCTTTACTATCTACAAAAGCGATGTGCAGTGTCTTGTAATCCGGTCCTTTTTCGAGTCCATCAATGGCATTGATCAGTTTTTCTTCTGCTGCATCGATCTGCTCCTGCGTCGCATTTTCATTTTCATTGACACTGTTTGCCTGAGCAAGTGCATTTTTCAATGCTTTATAAGACTCTTCTGTGTGCCCAGCTTCTTTAACTGTTTCCGCCTTTTTGATTGCTTTCTCAAGATTCTGTTTATTTACACAAAGCACCTCACCTGCGTTCAGCTGTAGTGTACGATTAATGGATGGCTTATCAACTTCTGTTCCATTAATCTTACCAATTTGTCCTTCTTCATTCACCTCAACTGTGATCGCATCTTTGTCTCCGGTAAATTTAGACTCTTCATTCAGTGAAATATTATATGTAAGCGTCTTTACTGCTGTCGGGAATGTGTACTCTGCAATTCCGTTGCCATCTGTACTGATTTCAGAAAGCACTTCATCGGAGCCCTGCTTTTTCACACTGAATTTTACATTTTTCAGTGGCTGTCTGTCTGCATTACCAACAAAAATATTAATTGTAGATTTGTCTGCTTCATAGTACTTATCGTATTTGGAAAGAGAACTGTCTGGCTCAACAGCCTTTCCTTCTTCTAAAAGTTTAATATTCTTCTCTGCAACGCTGATACGATTCTCATTAATATAGGATTTCGCATCTTCGGAAGCTTTGTTATATGCTTTTCTTGCAGCAATCACATTTGTCTTGTCACCAAGTTCTACTGTATTCGCATTAAACTTCTCAATCAAACGATTTACATTTATTACTTCGAATAACAAATCTTTCTTTGTCTCAATCTTTGTACCACTTAAGTTCAATTTACCCTTTGTAAGTTTTGTAAGCTCTGTCAGCGGTGTAATATCTGAGATATTTTTATTATTACCCAGATTCAAAGATTCCAGATTTCTAAGATTTGCAAGTGGAGTAATATCTGAAACCTGATTGTTAATAAGATCAAGTTCTTTTAACTTTGTCATATTCTTAAGAGCACTGATATCTGTGATCTTATTATCTCCAAGCCACAGCATCTTCTCTATATTCGTAACACCTTCCAGTGCAGAAATATCAGTAATATTATTATTACGCAGTGTTACTTCCTGCAAACTTGTACATCCCTCTAAACCGTTCAGCGTTTTGATGTTGTTAGACTCCATCGCCAGATATTTCAGCTTGCTCATCTTCTTTAACGGTGTAAGGTCTGATATTGTGTTATGGCCACAGTTCAAACGTTCCAGATTCACTAAGCCGGAAAGTGGCTTGAGCGTTGTAAGCTCATTCATGTAAAATCTTAAATCACCAAGATTCGTCAATTTTGAAAGTGGGCTTAAGTCCTTGATCTTATTGTAAGATAAATCAATCTTGTAAAGATCTTTACCATACTGTAATCCTTCTAAGCTGTGTACATAAATATCCAATGTCTCCGGATATGCTTCCGGATGTGTACCTGCTGAGAAAGTAAACTGTTTCAGCCCTTCAAAACGTTCCGGTGTAATGGGTTTATAATCTTCTTTTTTATAACTCTGATCGAGTGTCACACCACGGATAACCCAGTTTAACATCCAGTCCTGGATCACATCTTCTGGTGCCGGTTGGAAGACATCCTCTTCCTCTACATTCACTCACGCATCTGCTGCATGGGCTGCCATAGATATGTTTCCCGCACATAACATAGCTGCCAGTAACGCTACTGTAATTTTTTGTCCTAATTTTTTCCAGTTCATTACTATTTTCCTCTCTATTTTAATACATCTATATAGTACCAAAATTAATTATAACGAGAAGCTTACTCTTTGTAAATTCATTTCCTGTATAACACTTATAGATAATTTTCATATGCCATAATTTGTGTTATAAAAAGAAAACGGTGCGTAAGAATCTTAATTTTCTCACACGCCGTTTTCTTAAATTATTATGCAACTTATATTTATTATTTTGTTTTAACAGATTTAGCTGATGACCATCCGGAATATAACTTCACAGATTTTCCATTTACTTTCACTGTCTTGTAAGTTCGTACACGAACATAATATGTCTTTTTAGCTTTTAATTTCTTAACTGTCTTAGAAACTGTTTTGTTCTTAGAAATTGTAGCTGTCTTAACGCTCTTCTTAAAGTTTTTGCTTGTAGAATACTGTACCTGGTATCCTGTTGTCTGTACAGACTGTTTTGCCCATTTTGCAGTAAATGCTTTCTTCGCTGCTTTTACAGAACTCATCTTTGTTCCTTTTGGAAGAATTGTAAATGTCTTTGTATATTTTCCTTTGTAACCGTTTTTAAATGTTACTGTTACAGAATATTTCCCAACATTTTTACGTCCTGCTGCATATTTTACTGTGTAATCAGATGCAGAAATGACTTTTTTCTTATCATTTCTAGCAACTACAGCTGGTTTTTTCACTTTTCCGTTGTATGTGTAAACTGTTGTCTTGAGTGCTACAGTTCCAACCTTCTTCACTTCCGGCTGTGGTTCTGGTTTTGGCTCTGGCTGTGGCTCTTTCTCTACTAATGCTGAGATTGCTGCTTTTAAGCTTTTTACCTGTGCATCTACTTCTGTCTGTGTTGCTTTTTCATTTGCATATACTGTGTTTGCTTCTGCAAGTGCGCTCTTGAGTTCTTCTACTCCGGCACTGTATTTGTTTGTATCGATTGCTGTTGCTTCATCAATTGCTGCTTTTAATGCTGCTTTGTCAGCTTTTTCTACTAAAGCTGCGATTGCTGCTTTTACTTTTGTAACCTGTGCATCTACTTCTGTCTGTGTTGCTTTTTCATTTGCATATACTGTATTTGCTTCTGCAAGTGCATTCTTGAGTTCTTCTACTCCTGCACTGTATTTGTCTGTATCGATTGCTGTTGCTTCGTCGATTGCTGCTTTTAATGCTGCTTTGTCAGCTTTTTCTACTGCACCTTTTTCTTTCAGAACATATACTAATTCCTCATTGATATCTTTGAGATTCTGTCCATCAATCTTCTCAATTTTTCCTTCGTAGTAATATGTCGTATAACTATGTGTTGTTTCACATTCCCACTTATCATTCTCTGCGAGAGAAATCGTTTTTGCTGCATCAGTGTCATACTGATCAATTGCAATTTCAACTACACCATTTGCATCACTTGTTACTGACTTTGGAGTTAAATTGTTGTATGAATTTTTTACATCAAATTTTACACCAGCTACCGGATTGCCATTCTGATCTACTGCTCTTGCGCGGAAATGGCTCTCATCTGGTAAAACTTTTTGTGTATCAGGAGTTCCAGGCTCTGTTCCTGTTGCTGCTGCAACAGTAAAAGTTGCTCTCTTTGCACCAGTCTCTGCCGTTCCCCATAAAGTTTCAAATTTTCCACTTGTCAGGTTTACAATCAGTTTATATTTGACATCTTTTGTTTCTTTGTTTGCTGGGATATTTATTTTGAGTTTGTTACCAACGACCTGACCTTCAACATTGTCATATCCTTCTACTACTTCATACTCATACTCACCAACAGCTTTCTTTAACTGATAATAAATCGGGATATCTGTTGTTGCAAAGTCATCAAACTGAATATTTACGACAAGTTCTCCACCTTCACTTGGGAGTTTGTCTGATTCCAGTTCAAACTTGTAGATACCTAAACTTGCAGCTTTTGCTACACTCACCTGTCCTGCAAACAATCCAAAGACCATTGCAAGGGACAGAATCCAAGCCAAAATTCTCTTCTTGTTCCCCATAACGTTTCTCCTTTTCTTTTTTTGAAATCCATTGATTTCAGACAGTCCTTTACATTTTCATTTTACCTTTTTTTATGATATGTATCCAATCGTTTTTATAAATATATCGTCTGATTTATTTATTTTATCTATATATTATATAGCAAAAAAGCGTGGTCTTTTGCCACGCTTTCTTTTTATTTCTCTGTTCCGGTTACAAGTTGGTCTTTGTAATTCAACACCAGATTCTTGCCACCACCGGTCAGAATATACAGTTGTTTCTTCGCAACCCCTGCATCCATCAGGACTGCTGCCGCACGCTGAGCTCCCTGCTCACCAGCCATACATACAATAACTGTCGGAACATCCAGATCTTTGATCTTCGCTTCTTCTTTCCGCACATTCGCCTGTGCTTCTGCTGTCTTCGTCGGCCATGCAGGCGCCCACATAGATCCTTCGATATGTCCGGCTGCATATCCTGCCTCAACACCGCCTACTACTTCTTTTTCAAATCGAATGTCGAGAACATTCAATGTTCCGGCTTTTACCCTTTTCAGAACAGTATCTGCATCCAGATACATATCATCCCACCGCATGAGATAATCTTCGCCCCTTGACACTGCAACTTTATAACTTACTTCTTCTGATGCTGTTGTCTTTGCCGTAATAGTTGCATTACCAAAGCCAATTGTATTCACTTTTCCATCCTGATCTACATTAACAATCCGATTACTCAACTCGGAACCATAACCATATATTATGTTCTTACGAACTCTCGCCGGCCAGCAGGTCAGTTTATTTTCGGCAACAGTTGCCTCAAGCGCCATCAGCTTATGTCCTTCACTGTCTGTTGTAACTTCTTTTTTTGCAAATTTCAGCTGACCATAAGTCTTGGCATCTTTCGGTGAAACTTTCTGGATTGGCCAATTTTCCGGCTCTTTCTGCCAGTTTACCTGCCATGCCCACCAGCCGCCATCGAAGACGCTGATATTTTTTATTCCATTCTGATAACAAATTAAGAATGGAATCGTTGCACGCCAACCGGTACCACAGTAGAAGGATAATTCATTATCGAGGGATGAGTCGGATTCTGCAAGAATGGATTTCACTTTATTAAGTCCGACTACTTTTCCATTTTCAATATAGCTTCCATCGTCTGTATTGTGTCCCCATACTGCACCTAACGGTTCACCTGCATATTTAATATAGGAATATCCTGTCTCTTCGCCGCGGAATTCTTTCTCCGAACGGATACTTACAAGGCGGAAATTAGCATCATTCTGTAACTTTTCTTTTGCATCATCGGTGGACAGAATATATTCCGGATGTGCCGGAATCGTCGTACCAAACGTATAATCTGTGCCACCGGCTGTTGCTTCATTTACTTTTGTCTCTGTCGGTAATCCTAGTTTATTCCATACTGTCATGCCACCATCTATCACTTTGACATCTTCTACACCGGCGTATAACATAGCGAATGCTACTCGTGTAACACTGGAATCCGATGCACTTCTTCCGTACAGTACTACCTTGGTATCTTTGGTGATTCCGTTGTTTTTTAGAAATTCTCCAAGCTGCTTTGCACTTCGGATATTGAAATTGTCTTCTGGTTTTACTTCTGTCTCTTCATATAGCTGCTGATCGTCGATTCCATCCAGATTCCAGTCGTCATACTCTACTGCATCGGAATTGATATGAACCGCTCCCGGAATATGTGCTTCGTTATAAGCTTTGTCATTTTCTGTCTTGCCATAGGCAACTTCTGCTAAAAACACATGTTCATATCCAGGCTGCTGTCCTTCTGCCGCACTCTTATACCACTCCGGTGATACATACACCTGTCTCTTAGGAACATTTTTCACTTTCACCGTTACCTTGCAGCTCTTTGCCAGGTATTTTTTCTTATTGTTCTTCTGTGTTGCGCGAACAGTAATTGTTGCTGTTCCCGGCTTCTTTGCTGTAATCTTTCCGGTGCTGCTTACTGTTGCAACTGCTTTATTGCCGGATGACCATTTTACCGGACAGTACACACCTGACGGTTTAACTGTCGATTTCAATGTCTTTGTCCCACCAACATATAAGGCTGCCTTTGATGCACTGATTGAAATGCTTGTCGGTTTTAAATCTTTTACTTTCATTGTTACCGACTTTTTCAGCTTTTTATTTGCCTTTGCTGTTACTGTAATCTTAACTTTTCCAGCCTTTTTTCCTGTCACAACACCCTTGGATGATACGGTTGCAATCTTTTTATTGCCGGATTTGAATGTTACCGCTTTGCTTGCTTTTGACGGTTTGACGGATTTTACAGATATCGTTGCATGTCCTTTGATATCAATCGTCTTCGCTGTAACTTTGAGTGACATCTTTGTTGGCTTTTTCGATGCCGCTTCACTCGGGATTGCAGTAAATGCAACTGCCATAACCACAACTAAGGCAAGCAATCCCAGTGCTTGTTTTTTGATTTTCTTTTTCATCACGCATTTCCTCCAATGTAATGATTTATTCCGCAACGTTTATCCACAGTATAACATTAACTCTCCAGTTCTTCAATTTGTAAAAGAAGCAGCCGCCTCAGAATTTTTCCGGAAACGGCTGCCTCTCTTATTTAAGCAAAATATTTCTTTATTTTACCTTTACGCTTTTTACTTTTGACCATGTAGAATAATATGTAGTCTTGCCTACTTTCTTGTATGTGCAGATTCTTACATAGTATTTCTTATTCTTTTTCAATTTCTTGATGGTCTTGCTTGTGTATTTGTTCTTTGTTATCGTTGATGCCTTCACAGACTTCTTGAACTTCTTGTCCGTTGTGTACTGGATCTTGTAACCGGTTGTCTGCTTCTTCTGCTTCTTCCATGTTACTTTGATCTGTTTCTTACCGGAGTTCTTCACAGACTTCAGGCTTGTTCCCTTCGGCAGAATCTTGAATGTCTTTGTAACTTTTCCTGTATAGTTGTTCTTCATTGTTACAGTAACTTTGTATGTTCCGACATTCTTTCTTCCGCTACTGTATTTTACAGTGTAGTTTGAAGCAGCAACTTTCTTTCCGTTTACAACAACTTTCACTGCAGGTTTGCGAACCTTTCCGGTATATGTATAAGCAGTTGTTGATAATGTTACGTTTTTAGATGTAACTTTTTTCTTAATCGGTGTATTGTCAACGTAGACGATTTTCTGGCAATCGCTGGATTCAAATTTTTCTGCCTGACTCTTGGCAAATACACGAACTACTACAACATGATCGTTGTTTGTTCCCGCATTGCCATAGAATGCATCACTTGCAAGCTCTGTTACAGATGCCGGAATATCTACGCTCTCAAGATATCCTTCCTTGAATGCGTATTTACCAATCTTTTCTACACCGTTTTCGATCGTCAGCTTCTTTAATGTGATTGCTTTGAACGTTCCTTCAAACGCAGACTCGCCGATTTCTTTTACGTTACCTGGAATTACAAGCTCTTCGATGTGGTGTAAGTGGAAAGCTTTTCTTCCAATCTTTGTTACGGATGCCGGAATTGTAAGACTTGTAAGTCTTGCTCCTGCAAATGCCATTTCACCGATCTCTGTTACTGTATCCGGGATGTCTACATGATCTAAGCGGATGTTCATTGAGAATGCTCCCTGTGGGATTACAGTTACATTCTTGGATAATGTAAGGTCTGTGATGTCATTCGTTGAAAATGCTCCTGCTCCTAAATCTGTTACCGTATCCGGAATAACAAGTTTCTTCAACTGGTTGGAGTTAAATGCACTTTCTCCGATTTTTGTTACAGATGCCGGGAATTCTACATTGTTAATCTTATTATAACGGAATGCGCTTGCACCGATGGTTGTAAGTGTGTCAGGTAATACAACCGTATCCATACCATTCGGTGATTCTACGCTGTCTTTTCCCTGTACCCATTCGCCATCCGGAATCTCAAATGCTCCGTCTGCAACTTCTGTGATTGCTTCCTGTGTCTCAGGATTCAGTGACGGGATTACGAGTGTGCGTACACCGTCTTTTACAACTGCATCGCTCTTACGTGTTTTATTTCCCTGCTCGCTCCATCCTGTAATCTTATTTCCATCATAAGTGAAGTCCGCGTGTGTCCAGCCGCTTCCTACGATTTCATCATAGATGACTTTATGTCCGGTTCCATCGTTCTTGTCTGCATATTCCGGATAGAATACATTTGCTACTTCTTCTAAATGTGCTTTATTTGAAGTATATAATTTGACCTGTCCTTTTTCACCTTTGACAAATGCTGTGTTTGCCAGTTTCTGCAGGCTTGATGGGAGATATACACTTGTTAATAATGTTTTTTCAAATGCTGTCTTTCCGATCTCGGTCAGACCTTCGTGCAATGTTACACTTGTCATTCTCGGTGCAAGACCTTCTCCGGTTACATTCTGTGAGAATGCACTCTGTCCGATGGTTGTTACGGATACCGGAATGTCTACAGACTCTAACTGGTTTCCTTTAAATGCATCTCTGTCAATTAATTTCACTGTAGAAGGCAGGCTTAAAGAAGTAAGCGGTGCATTTCTGAATGCCATTCTTCCAATCGTTTCTACTCCTTCCGGAATTGTCAGTTCTTTAATCTTTGTTGCATTAAATGCGGAAGTCGGAATTTCTTTTATGGATTTGGAAAGTGTTACTTTCTCCAGAGAAGCACTTGCTGTAAATGCTCCATTTCCAAGTGTTGTTACACTGTCCGGAATGGTTACTTCCGTAAGCGCTGTTGTCTGGAATGCTGTTGCACCAATAGATGTTACCGTATCCGGAATCGTTACTTTTGTCATTCCGATTGTTGCAAATGCACTTGCGCCGATTGCAGTAATTGCTTCGCCGTTTTCGTTTGTCTCAGGAAGTGTTATTTCTGTATCACCATTTGCAATTTTCGCCTTTCCGGCATCATTTAATCCGGTAATGGTTGTTCCGTCAAATGTAAACTGGGAAGTATTCCATGGCTGCTCTTCTGCCGGCATCTCACCGTAAATAACTTTCTGTACCCAGGATTTGGTTCCCTGTGTATTTGTGCCCTTTCCAGTACCCTCTACATGCTGGATCATTCCTTTCTTTCGAAGATCCACATTCTCATTGTACATGTATACGATACGACTTGCCTTTAAGATTGTATTTGTCGGTGCATCTGACTCCAGATCTTCTTTACCTGTGTTTGCTCCAAATGCATATACTGTAACTTTCTCTGTTCTATCCGGAAGTCTTACAGATTTGATGTTGTTATATGCAAAACACATATTATCCAGATTCAGATTGAAATCACATGTCTTCGGAAAGTCAACAGTTGTAATCTGATTTTTAGCAAACGCTGCATTTCCAATCTGCCAGATTGTATGAGAGAATTTTACGCTCTTTAACTGGTTGCTCTGGAATGCTGTTCCGCCAACATAGATTACGCCTTCCGGTAAATCCAGAGATGTCAGCTTATTGTTTGTGAAAGAGTTATTCTGAATAATGAAATTTCCTCTTTCTGTTAATCCTTCTGCAATTGCGCTTCCACTGTAACTTGCCATCACTCCCTTCGGGAATGTTACAGATGTAAGTCCTTTCTTATAGAAAGCTTTTGTTCCGATACCAATAATCGGATTTCTGTCTGTATCCTTTGCAGGAATCACAAGGTCTGTATTTGTTTTTAATTTTTCTTCTCCGGATGCAGATAAGCCCGTGATACCAACACCACTGATTGTTGTTACATCCGATGTATTTGATGCCGGATATAATTCCTGACTGATCGTATCATATGTAAAGTCTTCTGCGTTCCATTTATCTTCCTGTCCCGGTACTTTCAGGATCAGGCTGTGATAATCAGACTGTGGGAAGTTCTTTGTATCGTTGTACTGTGTTTCCGAACTTACATATACTTTTGTCTTCACTGCTGCAGCACCGGAAGAATATATTTTTTCAAATGTATTTGCCTGCAATTTCTCAACGGTCGATGGTAATACTACCGATTTAATCGTTTTATTTCGGAATGCTCTGCTTCCGATTGACTTTAAGCCTTCCGGCAGTGTCAGTGTACACTCATCTGTCAAATATTCCTTAGTAGAAAATGCATAATTTCCAATCGAAGTTACCGTAGATGGAATGACAATCTTATGGATGTTATTTCCTGCGAATGCATTATTTCCAATCGTTTTAACTCCTTCCGGAATGGTCAGTTCTGTCAGATCCGTCATATAATTCTGCGCATCGCTGCATCCGAATGCTCCTCCCGGAATGTCTGTCAGGTTCTTGGAAAGGATGATCTTCTTTAACTTCGGATTTGTTGCAAATGCACCACCGCCGATCTTTGTAACACTGTCCGGTAAAATAATGCTCTCTAACTGATTCTTCTGGAATGCTGTCATCCCGATTTCTTTCAGTGTTTTTGGAAATTCAATCTTCGTAATACCGCAGTCTGCGAAAACTTTTGCACCAATCTTTTCCAGTTTTGCCGGAAGTGTAACACTTGTAAACTTCTCGTCCGCTGTTGCAAACATGCCATTATTACCATTTCCTGTATAATCAGCGATTGCTGTCACATACTCACCATCTGAATTCTTGTTCGGTAATACCAGATCTGTATTGTCTTTTCTCTTTTCAATACCGCTCTCAGAGAAACCGGTGATCGTTGTTCCGTCAAATGTAAAATCATCTGCTGTCCATGTCTTGTCCGCATTCGGATCTTCACCAAGGATCAGTTTCTGATGCCAGGAGTGCTGTGACTCTGCGGTACGATCCATATGGTGGATACGTTCCATGTCAAACAACTTCTCATTGTCTGTGTACATATAGACAACGCCGCCAAATTCCTGCTCTTTCTCCGGTGCATCTTTGGAACACTCTTCCATTCCCGGATTCCAGTAGAAGACTTTCTTTTCTACTACTTCCATATAATCCGGAAGTCTTACGGATTTGATGTTGTTGTGTGCAAATGCAAAGGCATGAATCTGTGCCTGGAAATCACAGGTTTTCGGGAAATTGACCTTTGTGATCTCATTGTATGCAAATGCGGAGTTCTCCAACCACCAGAATGTATGTGGAATGGTTACGGATTTCAGTTTATTTCTTGCAAATGAACTTGGTCCGATATAGATCACACCTTCCGGCAAGTCGAGAGAGGTCAGTTCATTTCCGTCAAAAGCACCTGCGCCAATCAGGAAATTACCTCTTCTTGTTACTACATGTGTAACTGTGTCATTATAATCTACCATCATACCATCCGGCAGTGTCAATTTTTCAATCCCCTGCTTTTTAAATGCACTGTCAGCGATACCTACGATTGTAGTTCCATTCGGATCTTCAGACGGAATGACAAGATTCTTATTCACTTTAATCTTCTCTGAACCTGTCTCAGAAAATCCTGAAATTGCTGTACCGGATACGGTAAAGTCACGACTGTAATCACAGCCGTTCAGTCTCTGGCTCATCTCTGTGTAAGTGAAATCTTCTGCTGTCCATACAGATGTGTCGATGTCACTTGCAGATGCGTCAGAGTCTGCCTGTTTCTTATCCGTCTTGGTCGTCTTGGTTACTTCTTTTTTCACTTTTGCGTTCTCAGAAGCATCCTCTGTCTTCTCATCTGTTTTGGAAGCTTCTGTTTTAGAATCTTCTGTTACAGTTTTGGCAGACGCATCTTTGGACGTATTCTCGTCTGCAGATACGTTCTCATCGTTCGAAGTTTCCGTTACTTCGGACTGCACAGCCTGGGCTGCGCTTGCTGTATTATCCTGTGCAAATGTCGGCATTGCAAGGGAAAACGACAACGCAAACGATAATACAACCGCTAAAAACTTTTTCATTTTCATGCTTTTAGCCCTCCTTATTACTTATTTATGTAAACTTTATTTACATACACCTTTTACCGGCACACGAAGCCAGGTCTCATATATATTGTTTTTAAATGGCACTTCTCCCCCGATTTCCGGAAGATTTAAATTGGTTTGTCCATCCTCGGCCCATCGCAGGAATCCGGTTTTTAAGTCTTCTTCTGATAAGCAGTAAGTACCCTTCTGATCATCGAATAACTCCGGATGAACCAGATACACCGCTGCGATCACATCCCAGTTATAGAATCCATGGATTCCGTAATCTCCTTCGTTATAACCGAAATAATAATCGGTTTCTCTCAGGATATACTCACCCATCGGGTTATTCTGCCCACCTAATCTCTGCTGATATTCCTCTTTGGTAAATAGCACTTTCAGGCAATTATTTCCTGTAATAACAGAAACATTATTTCCTTTTGTCAGCACCAGGTATGTTGCCTTTGGATCACAGGAAAAATTCAATTCATCCATCTGTTTCTTTTCAAAAATCAATGGTTCTGTAATTCCACCCATCAATACAATTTCTTTTACATTTTCGAAGAAATGCTCATCCGAATAATAGGCATGCTTTAGATTCGTAAGCGACCCGGTTGCAAGAATAGAAAGTTCGCCTTTGTATTTTCTTGCCATCTCTGCGAGATAATCTCCTGCCGGACTTTGCTCTGTTCCAGCGGATTCACCACCTTTTTTCACAGTCAGATCTGTGCGGCCGATATCTTTTAACAATTTTTCTGTCTGTGCGTACACAACCGGAAGCTTGTTGTTTCCATAAGTGCAGGTCACTCCATGCACAGTTACTTCTTCACATCCAAGCAGGTAGAGAAGTGCCAGTCCGTCATCAACGTCGCAGTCCTTTACTCCCAGTGTATTGTCACAATCAAATATTACATGTTTCATTTCTAAATTACTCCTTCTCTTCCGGAAATAAACAGATGCTCTCCGGTGCAAATTCTATTCCTGCTTTTGCCCCTTCCATAAGTCCGGCAGCATGGATTCTTGCACTGATATCCTGTGCATAGAATGTCTGCTTCTCATCCTGCAAATAAAGATCCACAGTCTCTCCTAAGTACGTCATTTCCCTGATCTCCACAGCAGAACCCTCCGCTATAACTTTTACATCAAAAGGCCGGACAAGAAGCTCATACTTTCCATCCGCATAACCTTTCGCCTCACAGGAAATATAATCGCTATCAAACTGTTCTTTCTGCACGGTTCCTTCAATATAATTGGCTTTTCCGAAATATGCCGCCACTTGCCGGTTTTCCGGATGCTGGAAAATCTCTGTCGGTGAGGCATACTGCAATATATGTCCGTTGCTCATAAGTGCGATCCGGTCAGACATCTGCAGCGCTTCTTTCTTATCGTGTGTGACAAGGATTGTCGTAATCTTTCGCTCTTTCTGTAATTTTCTGACGAGCGCACCCATCTCTAAGCGTAGCTTTTCATCCAATCCGGAAAATGGTTCATCCAGAAGCAGGATCGACGGTTCACAGGCAAGTGCCCTAGCAAGCGCCACTCTCTGCATCTGTCCACCGGACATTTCTTTGATCTTACGTTTTTCGAATCCCGGAAGCTGTACGTCTTCCAACAGTTTCTTTATGATCTCTTTCTGTCTTGCCTTCGGGACTTTCTTAAGTTCCATTGGAAATGCTATGTTCTTTTCCACTGTCATATGTGGGAACAGCCTTAAATCCTGAAACACGATCACAGTTCCCCGTTTCTCCGGCGCCATATTCTGAATTTCTTTTGCATCCAAACAGATTCGTCCCTTTTCAATATCGAGTAATCCGGCTATGCTTTTCAACATTGTACTTTTTCCACAGCCAGAAGCTCCCAGTAAGGAAATTAGTTCGCCGCTTTTGACAGTCAGGCTCACTCTATTTAATATTTTATTTTTTTGAAGTGTTACTTCCAGATTTTCTATTTTTAATTCCATTTCTTATCCACCAATTTCTGTACTTCTTTATCTCTTTTCCACATTTCCCGATCTCTTATGTGTAATATTCTCCGCTTCCATTTTTCGTCCACAACTTACTGATTCCTTCAAATATCGCAAACACGATCAAAGTAATTCCCAGGAAGATCATGCTGTAAATACTTGCGATATTGCGGTCGCCACCTTGCAGATACGGCACCATAACAATCGCGAATGTCTTGACACTTCCTCCACCGATCAGCAATGTAATGAAATACTGGCTGAACGAAACAATATAAGACATACTCATAGAAGCTAACATCACAGGCATTAACATCGGAAATGTCACTTTGAAAAATGCTTTCCATGGTCCGGCGCCAAGTACTCTTGCCTGCTCTTCGAGTTTATTTCCAACTGCCTCTGTTCCTTCAATCATCAGATGTACTGCATACGGAAGTGAACAAATCGTATGTGCTACGACGACTCCGGTAACGGTATTGCTCAGTCCCCAGCGTATGAAGGATACTTGGATTCCCATCGCAAATACAGTAGAAGGCACTAAAAACGGCAACATCGAAAGGAAATAAAAGAAGCCTTTTCCTGCAAAATCATACAACACAAGCGCTCTTGCTGTCATTGTGCCTATCATTACTGACAACACACCTACAACAGCAGAAATAAAAATGCTGGATGCAAACAACTGTATTAATTCTTCTTTTCTTCCAAATACTTCATCTAATGCACGAGTAGAAAAAACCTGTGGCAGGAGATTCGGCCATGCCCACCGTTCTGTAAATACCCAGACGATCATCGTCAGTATCGGAAATAGAATGAGAAATACAAATATCCCAAGCAGGATTTTGCCTAAATAACTGTTACTTTTTTTCATTGTGCTCTTTCTTAGCCTTTCTACGATTTAAAATCTCTGTATTTTTCTGCATCAGCCGAAAATATGCAACTGCACAGATCATGGAAATAATAGTAATAATTCCATTCAATGCCATTGCATACGGACGATTTTCAAGATCCGGATGAATGTACTGTGTATGTGCCAGGATCGGTAATGCTTCCGGGGAGGTCGGTCCCAGTAAAAGCGGAAGCTCATAAGCGCCCAGTGCAAATGTAAAAATGATCAGAAAACTGCTGCCAATCGCTCTTCTACAAAGCGGCAGGGTGACTTTCATAAAAGCTTTTCTTCTGGAGGCTCCCAGATTAATCGCCGCTTCTCCAAGGCTTCCATTAATATTTGCCATCAATGCAATGACAAAATATATCACAAACGGAATCTCCTTCCACAAATATGCGATAATGATCCCTACACCATTTGTACTATATAAAAGCTGTACAAAATCCTGCTGTTCTTTAATAAATCCCATTGCACATAAAAGTCTGGCAAGCAGACCATTCTGCGAAAGAATATTCACTACAAACAGTGCAACGACTACATGAGGCACAATGATCGGGAGCTGAATGATCCGCATCCCTTTTCCTTTTGTATCTGTATTCATAACAAGTACCGCACATATTCCGACTCCGATCAGAACTGCCAGAGTTGCTGATGTGACTGCAATATACAAGCTGTAAATGATTGATTTTACAATATCCGGTCTGGATAAGATCTCTTTATAATATTTAAATGTTGGTTCTGTAAGACCAAAAGCCGGAATCACCCCAAGACTTTGGGTGATTCCGGTTGCCAGTCCTGCTATAAATATGATTCCAAGTATAATCTGCGGAACCAACAACGCATATGGTATGAATTTTTTCCACATGTATTCTTTTCCACACTTACTAAATCGTTTTTTGCTAAATTATTTGCCGACTACTTCTTCCTGCCAGATCTCTTCGATAACCGGAACAAGCTGTGCAGGCATCTCAGGAAGTCTCTTGGAAAGGAGCTCATCCTGTGCGATAACACCTTTTCCTAAGTCAACATTGTCAAATTCTTTCTTCTGGTCATCAGACAGTTTGTCATAAGATACAACCGGAAGAGTCTTCATCTCTTTGTAACGGCTTGCCTGGATCTCCGGTGACATCATCTCATTGATTGCTACCATTGCTCCGGCTTTGTTAGCAGAGTTTGCTGCGATTGCCATAAAGTTCGTATTACCGATTGTTCCTTTGTCAAACTGGAATGTCTGAGTTGTCTTCGGATAGGTTCCGTTGTCAATTCCTACAGCTGCATCATAAGCGCCATATGTCATATACATAACCAGTTCGCCGTCAGAGTACATCTTCTCACACTTTGTAGAGGAATCCGGGAATGATTTTCCACCGTTCCACAGATATGGATTTAATTTCTTCAGGTAATCCAGTGCTGGCTGAATTGCTTTTTTCACAGTTGCTTTGTCTGCTTTCATATCCATGAACTGCTCGTATCCACCACAGGTTTCATAAATGATATTTCGCACAAATACACTTCCTGTGAAGTCCGGAAGTTTTGGATATGTTACTTTTCCTTTGTATTTCTTGCAGAACTCTAAGAATTCTTCTGCATTCTTTGGAGTTTCTTTTGCAGCAGCATTGTCTTTCATAAATACAAACTGTGCTTTTCCGTATGGTGCTTCGTATCCTTTGATCGGATATGCAAAGTCATAATTTACATCTTCAGACTTGGTGTCGATATATTTTGAGAAGTTCGGAAGCTTGTCTGTAAATGGTCCGTACAGCATGTTTTTCTCTTTTGCTGATTTGAAGTTCTCACCGTTGATCCAGATCATATCAATGTCACCGTCTTTTTTGTTTGCTTCCATTTCTCCGGATAACTGGCTTAAGATCTGATCAATATCCATCGGAACACGTTCCATCTTGATATCGTATTTTTCTTTCATATCCGGTGCGAATACGTCGTCCAGCCATTTATTCAAGACTTCATCTCCACCCCATCCATAAAATGTTACGGTTGAGCCTTTGGCTTCCTTTTTCATGTCATCAAATGACATCTCTTCCACTTTCGAATTTTTCTTGTCCGAAGAGTCTTTGCTGCTGTTGCTGCTGCATGCTGCAAGTGAAAGTGTCATCGTAGTTGCAAGCAACACTGACAAAATTTTCTTTTTCATTGTGTCTCTCCCTTTGTATCATATATTTATGTAAATTTTATTTACATACAAAATGTATCTTTCAGAAACTGATGCATCTTCTCCAGAAAATCTGCGTCCAGATATGCGTTCAATTTCTCAAACGTAGACTGGTTAAATAACATTTTCCCGGGCTCTCTGTACTGTACCCATGCCATGGCACACCATGTAATTCCACGCAGGCAAGTGATTCCTGTAAACTGCATGGCACGTTTCTTCAGTCCTGTGACATCGAATCTTCCGGCAACCGCCCTAATATATGTATCGAGGAAATCTAACATCTCCTCTCTTTCTAACAGCACATCCGTCTTCCAGAATGTCGTTGTCGGTGCCAGAAAATGTCCGAGGTCCTGCGCCGGATCGGCATATAACGGTTTTTCCCAGTCTACGAGATAAGTATATCCCTTCTCATCTACAAGAAAATTCGTATTGTTCAATTCTGTATTGACGCAGCACTGGTAAACCGGCTCATTCGGAATGCTTCTTACAATCTCCCGGCCCGTATCCAGCATCTCACGAATCTTTTCTTTCTTCTCTTCTTCACCAAGCGATGATTCCATATATGTCTTCACCATTTCCTCACACTCATCCAGAATCGCTTCCAGCGGATTCTCCGGTGTGATCAGTGTGTGCATACCTTCTTCCGGCATCTTTACACTGTGAATATCTGCAAGACATTCTGCTGCACCGCCCAGCCCTTTGTGATAATCCAAAGTTGTTCCAGGCAAGAATTCCATGACCATAATGCCATGTTCCAAATACTCCAGACTGCCATCAACATAAAGTGGCTTCGGTGTTCTTCCGGAAGATTCCAGAAGTTTCAATGCGTGAAATTCATATTCAATCTGATGTCTTAAATGCATCTGGCTTCCGCAGTTCACGCGGAGCACCAGTTTCTTACCTGTCACCGGATGTGTAAATACATAATTACGGTTATATTCACCCTGCGCCAACATCTCATATCTCTCTGTCACTTCCTCCGGGAGCCCCAATACCTCCCGGTAAAAGGAATGTCGGACATATTCTTTTAATCCTTTAATGCTATCCATATTTGTCTCCTAAATTACAATACATCTATCGCACATCCTTATAGAGGCTTGCGATCTTCTCAATCGGAACACCATCCCGGTACATCTTGCGTAACCGGTTCATCAGCCACATGAGCTTTAATTTTGGAATGATTCCATCCGGGAAACGTCTGTCCGATGTGTAAATACGGTGTCTTGCCATTCCTAAGCGGATACCTTTTTCTTTTAAAGTCAGTGAAAACTGATAATCTTCCAGTATCGGCAGTTCTGCAAACATTCCTGCTTCAAAGAACAGCTCTCTTGTCACGAATATACCCTGATCTCCGAACATGACTTTCCGGTCTTTGATCCGGTGATTGGAAATCACGCGGCATGTCCACATAAAGAAATTTTTTGAATGAAATGCGATTCCAAAACATCCTGCCTGATGGTCTTTCATTACATACCGGATCTCTGGTACAAGTGTAACCGGAATTTCGCTGTCACAGTGCAAAAAACATAAAATATCTCCGTGGCTGTTCTTTGCACCGACATTCATCTGTGCTGCCTTTCCTTTGTCCGAATGATATACCGGAAATGTATCTCCCAGCAATTCCAATGTCCGGTCTGTACTTCCACCATCTACAAATATAACTTCACATTTATCTTTCAGGCCTTCCATCTGCCGTTTCATAGCAAGGATCGTTGTCTCTTCATTGTAAATCGGTATAATAATTGATATCTTCGTTGTACGCATCAGGTATTTTCCAGTCTGCGTTTTCTGTAATTTCGAATTCTCCCGCATCTTCTGCCGGAAAGCTATGACATCTTCTTTTCTGTCAATGTCACTTAATTCCCGGATACATCCGACCTGTAATCCGACTTCTTTCAGTCCTGCCAGTGTATTTTCCATCACACTGGCATGTCCATAACTCTGCTTTTCGAATACTTCTTTGTGCGGCTCATTCATTCCAACCAGATAGTAACCGCCGTCTTCCGTTGGTCCGAATACAATATCCTTCGTCTCTAATATACGGAATGCATTTTCCATATCTGTGCTGTGAAGTTCCGGGATATCCGTGCCAAATAAAATACAGGAATCATATCCCATCTTCAAAATATCTTTGATAGCGACATACATCCGCACACCAAGGTCTTCGCCTCTCTGCGGAAAATATTTTGCTTCTTTTCCAAAAATCTTACGGATCTTCTTCTCCTTATCTTCCGGCGTGTAACAGACAAAAATATCTGCTGCCGCCTGCTCACATTCTCTCTCAATATCCTTAAGCAGACAAATATGTATCTGCTCACACTGTTTCGGTGTAAAATACGGCATCAGTCTTGTCTTTGTCTTTCCCGGAACAGGCACTCGTGTAAAGACGATCACCGCCCGTTTATTCTTCATGTTCATTCTCACTCTCTTCCGGCTGTACATAACGTTTTTTGAGGAACGCACCCATTGCAAGCACAACCACTGCGAGTACGACTGCAATTCCAATATATAAAATTCGATTCTCTTTATCTGCCAGTCCGGCTGTCCCTACTGTATATATTGCCGTTCCCGGCAACATAAAAAGGAGGGAACATACGGAATAGATCGTAAATTTGATATCCGTTACTCCATACGCAAAATTCTGTAAATTGTATGGGAACAGAGGCACCAGTCTTGTGATCATTAAGATAAAGATCTCGTTGTTTCCAGATTCATCAAATAACCATTTTTTCAAATATTTGTTCTTCATAGCTGCCGGTTTGATACTGTCTTTCAGGAAAAATCTTCCTGCAATAAATGCAAGCATCGCACCGATCGTTGTTGCTACGGAACATGCGATTGTTCCGAGCACCGGTCCGAAGAGAAGTCCGGCTACAATGGCAAATGTGATTCCCGGCAATGCCAGTACTACACAACCGACAATTGTAAGCCCTGCATAGATTGCCAGTGCCGCCGGCAGGTTATTGTCTACCATATCGTCTAACATCTTCAGGTTGTTGATATTGCCAATATATTTCGACCATCCGAATATATGGTTCAGCACCAGAATTGTTATGATGATTACGACAAAAATAATTAATTTTATATGGTTTTCTTTTTTCTTCTCTTCGTTCATACCGCTACTCTTCCATACCTTTTATCTTTATAACTAGTGTTGGGGCAGAGCCCCTGCTTATTATTGAATGTAATTGTGTTTCCTTGACTACCAGATCATTTTCACTATTTGATCTTTACTGTTACTGTTTTCTTCTTATTACTTCCGTCAGTTGCTGTTACTGTAATCTTCACTTTTTTGCCTTTTCCGGCTTTCTTGGCAGTTACTTTACCGGAAGATGAAACAGTTGCATATTTTGTATTACTGCTTGTCCATCTGACTGTTTTGTTTGCACCTTTGCTTGCAGTTACTTTTACTTTTAATTTTAAAATCTTCCCTGCTTTTACAGATTTGGCTCCGGAAATGCTGATCTTTTTCACAATTCCTTTCATAGAAGTGATCGTATAACCGGCTTTCACTTTGCTTCCGTCTTTTGCAGTTGCTGTAATGGTAACTTTCTTACCACCTGAATTTTTCTTTAATGTCACATTGCCATATTTATCTACAGTTGCAACTTTTGTATTGCTGCTCTTCCATGTGACTGCTTTGTTTGTCGCATTGGATGGTGAAACCGCTGCGGTAAGCTTCACTTTCTTTCCTGCTGCAACTTTTTTATAAGAACCTGTAACTTTAACTTTTTTCACTTTTACAGTTGCAGGTTTTAATCTGCGATATGTGTATGTGTAATTGCGGCCAGCATCCCCGATCAGATCTTTATCCCATTTTACTGCCGGGCTGATGACCGGTTCTCCCGCTTTGTTTTTCACTACTTCATATCCCGGGATACTCTTCGGCGCAATGTCAAACTGTTGTACCATTGAGATTGCATAAGCCTCATATTTATCCGGTTTTGCAAGGGCTTTTCCTGTGCCCTCTTCTTTGTAATTTACAGTGACTGTTCGAATGTCTTCTTTATCTGTAAATGCGTATTCTGTCTCTTCTCTGATTCCAGTATTATCTACTCTTAATACTACGGACGGACTTTCCAGGAAATGTTTTCCATCCAGTGCTACCTGAATTGTAAATTTCTTAGGTTCGTCTGTTCTTGTGCCGGCGAATCTTGCCGGAAGGACTTCGATCAGCTGACTGTTTCCATCACCAACTGCTCCGTTCTTATTCATTCCTGCGATTGCAACGAATCGTAAGGTGCCATCTCATTCCGGAATGTCATACACCGGGAAGATAATTCCATTCTCATCGATGGCACGAACTTTTACTATTTTGGAATCAAGATTTGTTCCATACAGACGAAGAACGGTTTTTAATTCTCCGACCTGTGGGGATACTTTTACTGTAATATCTTTATTGGAATCACCCGCGTTGTCTTTGTTATTACCGGTGATCGTCATTGTTGCCAATGTCTGCTTGGCCGGGTCTGTTCCTTTTGCCAATACAGAAATGATTGCCTTCTTCGCCGGGTTTCCATTGTTTCCTTCGTATACTAACATGCCCTTATACTTTACGTTGATCGCATAGGCCATTGTATTGTCTGTCGTATTCTCCGGTACAGTTACTGTCATCTGCGGACCATTCTCTGTCTTTACAACATCAAGCGTTGTTCCTACTGCCGCATCTGTTTCTCCTGCTCCGGTTAAATACGCTTCTACATCCTTTTCAATATCAATCTCATCTACACGTACGCCTTTGAGTGTGGCAGTTACAGTTCCACCCTGATAGTCAAGAACATCTTTACTAAGATCGATCTGACTGATCGTTGGTTTTGTAGTGATTGACCATGAAACTTCTTTGTTATATTTGTTGTCGTCATTTTTTAATGCACCGGCTCCGACATAAAGACCGGAATCCACTCCAAGTTCGTTTTTCGTAAAATCTTCTTTGAAGCGAACGATAAGCTGATTTCCTTCGATGAGCACTTCATCTTCATCTGAAACCGTACGGATTTTCTCGAATGTACCGTGCATTTTCGCAATATAGATTTTACTCTTAACTCTCTCCATATCCGCATATCCAAACTGGATATCTTCCTTGAAGGTTGCTGTGATCGCATTGGAACCTGTCTGTGCGATCTGCTCTACTGGAAATTCCACCATATCTCTTGTCTTCTTTTCCAGTAAGACTGTTGTCTCAGCCTGTTCCTCAATTGTTTCCCCGTTTTTGACACCTGCTTTGATCTTTAAGTCAATATCATTCCTCATCGGGTTCTCCGGAACTTCGATGATTGCAGTGTCTTTTTTCACTTCTTTGACTGTAGGCTGTATCTTGTTCGATACAGACATTCCTCCCTCTTTCAAAGTCGCATCAAATTCTACTCCCCAGTTTTCGGATGTGAGACCTGTTCCGGTTGCTTTAACCGTAATCGTCCCTCCGTCCTCCGGAAGCGTGTCTGGCGTAGCTTTAACAGCTGTTACTACTGCCTCTTCCTGCGCTGCTTCATCCTGTGCATGAACAGTGAATCCCTGTCCTGTTCCAGCCAGCATACAGCAGACGAGAGCAACAGAAAGTGCCTTCTTCCATCTGTTGTTTTTCATGTTTTTCCTCCTAAATGACCCGATAGTCTATTATGTAGCGTATCATATTTTCCGGCTTTTCTCTAATTGATAAATTCAATAAATATGGCTTATTTATCATTTGTATCAATAAATAAACCATATTTTATATTTTTGTCGTTTTAATCAATAGATTTTCTATCTGTTTCCTTCTTCATCGATACTTTTCTTAGATTTCCCTTTAATTTTCTTCTTTAATCGCTTTATTTTCTCATTAAGAGCCAGTAGGAATGCCAGTCTTCTGCGCACCCTGCGAAGCGTATATTTTAACTGGTCTCTGTCATTCATCCGTTCCGTTGCTTTACATAGAAGAAAGTCTCCTGCCGACATCGACTTCATTCGCATGAGATCCGCATACATCCATGGTTCTTCTACCATATCTTCTGTCACGTCCTCCAGATCAACCGCATGCATTCCCTCCTCTTTCAGAAAATCATACAATTCTTGGTAAGCGGCAAAAGAAGTCTGTATATTCAAAGACCGAAACAATCCTCTTATCATCTTATTGCGAAAACTTTTCTCTACCAACGCAAAATCATCTTGCTTTTTCAACTGTTCCCATGTATAACGATACGATTCAAATGGGCATTTCCATGTCTCTGATGCCTGTGACGTTAAACTTCCTGGATTGTTCATTCTATAATAAGCAAGCTCTTTACTGACCGTTGTAATCCGCTCTGCATGATACATTGCCTGCATGACAAATGCAGTATCATTTCCCTGCCGGATATCCTGGAATGTAATCTCATTTTCCACAATGAACGCTCTGCGAAGCATTTTATTCCACAGCATGTTCGATGCAAAGCCAAAGATATCCCCCGGTATGTCATATTTATTAAATGGATCTTTCTCCGGCAATTTATCTTTTTGCAGATATCCGCCTGTTTCATATAATTTGCCGTCCCCGCGAAATTCACACACTTCACAGACACAGATGTCTGCCTGGACCTGCTCGGATTTGTGATACAGTTCCTCCAGTGCTTTTGGATGAAACCGGTCATCTGCATCCCAGAACACAACATATTTCCCCACTGCACATTCCAAACCTTTGTTTCTTGCAACTCCGGCATTGTGCTTTTCCTGCTCGATCAGATGAATTCTCGGATCTTTCTCCATGCGCTCACGTATAATCTTAATGGAGTCATCTTCTGATCCGTCACTGACGCACAGAATCTCAATCTCCCGGAATGTCTGCGCTTCTACAGAATCCATCATCTCTTCCAGGTGACTCTGCGCATTATGAAACGGAATGATCACGGATACCTTCGGCACATGCTCTCCCGACTCTTCTCTGACATTATTCACTTGTATCATTTTTTTATCTTCGTTCTTATCTCTGCTCCTGTTCATAAACTCTCCAGCTTTTCTTTCGAATATTCTGATACTTGCGGTATTCTCCCTTCTGGTAAAAATAAAACGCTTTTTTTCCGTCTATTCCCAGTTCGTGAAACCAGGTTTTCTTTAATATCTGATACAGTTCTTTCTTCTTTGGGCCATTCAGCGTCTCCAGATTCCAGAGCGAAAAATGCAATGCATAATTGATATAGTCCTGCTCCAGTTCATGATAGAGTCCTCTTTTTTTCAACTCCTCTCGAAGTTCCAGAAGTGCTTCATAAAAGCAGGTCCATGACTGTTCTCTTGTGTTAGACAGCGAATTCTGATTGTCTCTGCGCTGATGGATGAGTACTTCATCCAGAATCTCTATATTCTTTGCGGTCACAATAGCAAGGAAGGTAAATAGCAGATCGTTTGATGTGCGCTGTTCCTGGAAATAAAGCCTCTGTTCCTCTACAAAGCTTCGAAGAAAAAGCTTGTCCCATGTCCATCCGACAAATACTTTGAATACATTATCGGTAAACTGTCGGTAATTCATCGGGCGGTATGGAGGAAGTGCATGCCGCCTGATCGTCCATGCCACACTTTTGTACTCGCCGGTTGTTTCGTAGTATTGATCTGATCCAAACACCAGAAGCTCTGCCCGACTTTCTTTTGCTTTTTTATATGCTTTTTCCAGCATATCCAGTTCAAAGAAATCGTCTCCATCCAGAATGGATAAATATTCTCCTCTTGCAATGCGAAGTCCTGCATTTCTCGCCGCTCCGGCGCCGCCGTTCTCCTGACTGATTATTTGGATACGGCTGTCTTTTTCCGCATATTTTTCAAGGATCTGCTGTGTCCGGTCTTTCGATCCGTCATTTACACATATGATCTCAATCTCTTTTAACGTCTGTCCGATGATACTGTCCAGACATTGCGCAAGATATGTTTCTCCATTATAAACCGGAATGATCACCGATATTTTGCACATTTTATCTGCCTCCACGAAGTTTCTTCTTTAAAAGACTCGGTGCTCCAAGGAGAAGTTTTCCAACACGAAATGTTTTGGAACTCCTGATCTTTTTAATCTCTTGGCGAAGTTCCTGATTTTCTTCTTCCAGCTTCGTAATCTGTTCGAACACCTGCTGATTGATGGTTCTTGGATACACGCACATTTTATAATAATGCTCCGGATCTTGCACTATCCGTTCAATGTTATTCCATGTTTTCTTTGTAAATGTATCCGGATTAACATCTCCTAATGCAATTCCTCTTTTTAATTCCTCACTGAACCGCATCAGATACTCATAGCGGTATTCTTCTGCGATCCGCCAAAGTGTACCGAGGTAATTGTGATATTTTTTAAACCAGTATACATGACGAAAACGATTCCACAACGCTTCATCCCGCATTAAAATATCTTTAATATAGTCATATTCCTGATTAATACAATATACTTTTTCACGGTTATTCACGGATGAATTCGGATTATCTCTGCGATTCATATAATAAGGTGTATCTAAAATCATTGCACGTTTCGCATAGATAAACGTCTGAAACCAGAAGCCATTATCCTGAAAAGATGCTCCTGGTGTCTCATGATGTCTTATTTTATACTGTTCAAGAAAATCTCTTCTGTAAATACCACTCCATGTATTCATAATAAAGCGGATTGCATCCGGTGTTTCACTCGGATTAAACACATGATTATAATCTTCCGGATTCAAACTCAGATGATTATAATATAATTCTTTATTTCCATTCTCTGCGGTTACAAAACGGTAAAAATCAGCTTTCACAAAATCCAGATTCTGTTCTTTTGCTTTTCTATACAAATCTTCATACATATTTAACGGAACATAATCATCCGGCTCCACAATGCCGATGTATTCTCCGGTCGCCGCATCCAGTCCACAGTTCATCGCCTTCCCATAGCCACCATTTTTCTGTGAAATAATGCGGATCCTGTCATCTTTTTTCGCATACTGCTCCAGAATCTGCTGCGAATGATCCGTTGATCCATCATTAACGCAGAGAATCTCAATCTCTTTCAGTGTCTGATGAATCACGCTCTCCATACATTCTTCCAGATATTCTTCTACATTATAAACCGGTATGATCACCGATACTTTCTTCATATTCCAAATTCCTCGTTTCTTATTGTTCCTTCGCTTTTTTGAAAAGTTTGCGTATCATACGAATGGGAAATCCAATCACTCTGGCTACACGGTAAGTAGCCGAATATTGGATGCCCGACAGCTTTTTCTGTGTCTTTGTAAGCTCTTTTCTGGTTTCCGCAAGTTCTTTTTTCAGCTTCTTAATCTCCACTCCACGGTCAAATTTCTCTCCATATGTGATCTGAAGTTTACGGTTGATCTCGGATTTTTCCTTATATGTCCGAAACAGTTTTTCCGTGATCCGTGTATGCTCTCTCACCAGCGTCTGGAACTGGATCTTATCCAGCCCCCACAATCCTTCATATGCGTACTTCTGTGCCTCCGGCATCTCGGAATATTGTTTTGCCGCACGCCATAATACAGTATGCATTGTATCATAAAGGACATCTGCCATCTCTTCCGGCATGGAATGGATTCCCAGAAAATGTTCCATCGCCACATAGCTCTTCATCAGTCCATAAATATGTTCAAAACTGGTCTTTGCCGTCATAATAGAACCCAATCGCACTCTGCGGTGGAAGAATTCCTTCTTCCAATATCCACATCTCTCTGCCATCAGCATTGTCATAAATGTAAAATCTATATCCTCATGCAAAATCCCCGGCTGAAAAGCAAAATGATGTTCCTCAAGATACCGGCGTTTAAAAAACTGCATGCCTACATTTGTGCGGTACTCTTTTGTTTTCTGCATCCTTTGAAACATTTCTTTCCCATCACAACAAGCAGGATAGTTGCCCTTTCTCTGGTAATATCCGTCAAATTCGTTGTGCACATCCTCCATGTCTTTCTCTTCAAAGAACGCACAGCCATCGTAGTATAAAACTTCCAAATCATGTTCCTGACATCTTCCGGCAAGCTGTTCCAGTGCCTCCCGTTCCAGCCAGTCATCACTGTCCATAAAATAAATATAATCTCCGGATGCTGCTTTCATTCCTCTGTTTCTTGTCACAGACAATCCGCAGTTTTCCTGTGTATATACAGAAATTCTCTCATCTTCTTCTGCATAATGCTTCAAAATTCCCAGTGTATAATCCGTGGAACCATCATCAATACAGATAATCTCCAACTCTTTTAAAGTCTGTCCTGTAATGCTGTCCAGACACTCTTCCAGATATTTTTCCACATTATAAGCGGCAATCACAACAGTAACTACCGGATGCCCGGTTGACTTTCCTTCCTTTATGCAACGTATAGCTCCATAATTCTGTCTGCGTTCCCGTTCTTTTCTCACCTCTCTGGCATATGGAAGTCCACGCAGATAATTGATATTTTCAGGCATATCGTATTCTTCATCCGCATGCTCCAACAAATGCATATCCAGAAATCTGTCCGAACATAATTTATCGATCACTTTCTGGCGCACCTGTTCCGAATGAAGTGTCCGGAGATTATAAACACAGCCGGATGCCACCATATTGCAGAATCCTATCTCCAGTTCTTCATAAATACCTCTTCTTGTCAGCTCTTTATAAACCGATTCATACGCTTCAAGAAAACAAAGCGGGTTCTGATCCTTTCTGTTCTGCAGGCTTCCACCATAATTGACTCTGTAATATACCAGATCTTCTCTCACAGCCGCCACACGGTCCGCTGCTCCAAGTGCCATTAATGTAAAATAGACATCATTGCTATTCGGAAGATTCTGGAACTTAAGTTTCTGCTCCTGAATATATTCTCGCCGGAAAGACTTGTTCCACGGAGCAGGTGTTGTCAGTGTAAACAGTTCCCCCTCCATGGTCTTTCTCGAAAACACTTCCTGTACCGGCAGTAATTTTCTCCAGAGATAACGCGGTACGTGCTCCGATCTCCCTGTCAGATCATCATACCTCCTTGCTCCAAAAAGAATCACGTCCGCATTTGTTTTATTACCTTTTTTGGCAATCTCTTCCACAAGTGTATCTGTGAAAAAATCATCTGCATCCAGAAACAGCAGATATTCACCTTGCGCACTCTCCATTCCCAGATTCCGTGCTGCTCCGGCGCCTTGATGATTTTGCCTTAGTATCTGCACACGCGGATCCTTTTCTGTATACTCTTTCAAAATGGAAGCCGAGGCATCCGTCGATCCATCATCCACACATATGATTTCTATATTCGGATTCGTCTGTTTAAGAAGCGAATCCAGCGCTTCTCTTAAATAAGGTTCTGTGTTATATACCGGCATAATCACCGATACGTCTGTTTTTCCTACTTTTTCCATCCTCTTATCAATTTTCTCCACATTCTGACCGGGAAGCCTATGCATCTTGCAAGGCGGTATGTTTTACATCCTTTGATTCCGTCAATCTTCTTCTTCAGCTCTCTGTTGATCTGTTTTAATTCTTTAATTTCCACACCACGGTCGAATTTCTCACTATAAGTCTGTTGCAATTTCCTGTTAATCTCCGATTTTTCCTCATAAGTCCGCTGTAACTTTTCCTGAAGCTCCGTTCTTTCACGCACCAATCTGTCTTTCCATTCTTCCAGAAATTGATTCCGTTCTTTTAATTTGTCATTTTCTTTTATTTTTTTAGCCGTTTCATCAAGAAGATGCTGTTCCTGCTCTTTCCAGGTTCTCTCTCTTCTTTGTCTTTCAGCAACCTTTATTCTTTCTTTCAGTCCCGGAAAGCAAGATTCAAATTGAATCCGCTTCTTATCTTCCAAAAGCTCTTCAGACCTCTGCGCCATCCACGGGAGCTGCATATACGCTTCCTTTATTGTTGTATATTTATCATGCCATGTCTCATAATCCAATGTATCCGCTTCGTTTTGTAATTGCTCAAACTTCTTATAAAACATATCAAATATCCCTTGATTTTCTCCCTGCAATTCTTCTCTTAATGTCAGCAGCTGCTCTACACGGCTTTCAAAGGAATATTCTTCTTGCAACACCTGCCACATCTGTTCTACCCGTTCCCGGATTGCAGGATAATCAACCTGTATTTTTTTTGCCTGTTCTACAAATTGTTCTTCATTAGTATAAAACAGTACCGAATCTCCAAATAATTTTTCTATAATATCTACATAATCGGAAAGAACAGGAACTCCACATGCCATTGCTTCCAGTATCCTAGTATTCATGAAGCCATGTTCCGTCATGTCTTCATAATGATCGTTCAATGTAATCTTCGTCTCCCAGTACAATTCCGGCAGCATATAATTAGGAATGTTCTCTGCCATGACTGCATCGGCGTGCTCCGGCAGTAACTTATCCCATCCTTTTCCCCATATCTTAAGCGGGATATGATGCTCCAGCGCCCAAACAACACTTTTTCTTTTAATTCCTCTGGAATTACCTACAAACACCCAGTCATATTTTTTTTCTTTCTCCACTCTTGCCGGGTGAAAGATCTCCATATCTGCACAGATTAACAACTGACGTACCGGAACCTGCACTTTCCTACAGATCTCTTCCAGATACTTTTCTTTTGCGGAACCAATGCAGACCAGGTCATAGGCATTATACTCTTCCACCGTAACTCTGTCCGGATGGCTTAAATTCCACATAATGTAAATGGTATCCGGATCCCTTCTGTCCGGATAATATGCTTCCGGTCCCCGCAATGCAACTACAACATCCGCTGCACCTTCGTTTTCCCATTCATCTCTGGATTCTATAACTGTATATACGCCTGCTCTGTTCAGATATTTTTTTAATGTACAGGCAAAAAAATAGTCAGACCAGTTCTTCTTCGATGCATTATTCGGGAATCCGGCTTTGATGACCCATATTTCTTTTCCGTTCGCCAGTTTTCTTCTATCTTCCATATCTGATTTACCGCTTTCTCCTCTGGATTCTTATTTTAGACACAGTATCTCCATTTTCTATATCTTATTAATTATAGAGAACATTTTCCGGACCGTCTAATTGATTTTTTTTATTATAGGCATTATCTATATGTTGTATTCTTCACATAACTGTTCACAATACTCTTCATCTTCCGTTACTCGCTTTGCGTCATCATACTGTTTCTTTTCTAATAGTAATTTTATCAATTCTACTTGTCTTCGTCCTTCCTCTCTTCCCTCTTCTCTTCCCTCTTCTCTTCCTTTCTCCCTAATCAGTCTTTCGCGTTCCTCTGCTTTCATAAAACTCGCCTCCATCTCATCGCTGGCTTTTATTTGTTGAATTTTATGATGCAAGTCCTTCAGCCGATGGTCACTGTTTTCACGCAATCCTGTATCATTGCTTTCTGTAATATAATGCAGAAAATCCACTAGCTCCGGCTCTACTTCTTCGGCATTTGTTCCGTTCGTGTTAAGGAATATTTTTCTGCAACAAAGTCCATACGGATTCCTCGTTTTCCCGGCAGATTATGTATTACTTTCTGTCCTTCTTTCCAGCGCAAGCTTTTTAATCTTTTTCCTGTTGCAAACTCAATAATTGTCTTACATGTTTCCAAATCTTCTGTTGCAACATCAAACAGGAAATCGTCCATCAAGTTAAGATCTTTCAATGTACGACCTTTCTTCCCACCCTGATTCTTCTGAAGCATTGCATCATTTTCCATATTTATTTTTTCGTTTTTAATCATATGTTTCCTCCTTAAGTATAACGGATTAGTGAAAAATCGTCTACATCTACACAGTCCGCCCTTTTCTATTAATATGCTAGAAAGTAAATTTAGTTGGGATTCTCCTGTTCGACTCGAACCTTTTGAATATGTTTTGATATTCTTTTGATAATGGTTTTTGATTTTTTTGAAATTAAGTACTCTTAGATTTTTATGAATCAACATATGTTGTAGATGTATTTTATCACAGCGGTGCGAAAAAAGCTACAGAAAAATCCGGTGCTTCTCCATAACGCACCGGACTTTTCTGTTTATAATTGAGTAAGGGATCTATTCCATTCATCTATGAAGCGTTTTCAGCTCTTATTCATACAGCGGATATTTTGTGCAGATCTTATTAACTTCTTCACGGATCTCATCTGCTTTTGTATCGAAATCTGTAACTGTCATCTTGATCAGTTTTGCAATTGTCTTCATATCTTCTTCTTTCAGTCCACGAGTTGTAACTGCAGGTGTTCCGATACGAACTCCGCTTGTTACAAACGGGCTTGCAGGATCGTTCGGTACTGCATTTTTATTAACAGTAATATATACTTCATCCAGACGATTCTGTAATTCTTTTCCTGTAATGTTCATATTCTGAAGATCAACTAAGATCAGATGGTTATCTGTTCCACCACTTACAAGGTTAAATCCTTCTGCTACCATAGCATCTGCAAGTGCTTTTGCATTCTTAACAACCTGCTGCTGATACTCTTTGAATTCTGGTTTCAGAGCCTCTCCGAAGCATACAGCTTTTGCAGCGATGATGTGCTCAAGCGGTCCTCCCTGTGTTCCTGGGAAAATAGCTTTGTTAATTGCTTTTGCATGCTCTTCTTTGCAAAGGATCAGTCCACCTCTTGGTCCACGCAGTGTCTTATGTGTTGTTGTTGTTACAACATCTGCATATGGAACCGGGCTCTGGTGAAGTCCTGCTGCTACCAGTCCTGCAATGTGAGCCATATCAACCATCAGATATGCGCCAACTTCTTTTGCGATATCAGCGAAAACATCAAATTTGATCTCTCTTGGATAAGCAGAGGCTCCTGCTACAATTAATTTAGGTTTGCACTCATGTGCAATCTTACGAATCTCGTCGTAATCCAAAAATCCTTCATCATTTACATTATAAGGTACAAAATTATACAAGAGTCCTGATAAGTTTACCGGTGAACCATGTGTCAGATGTCCGCCATGTGCCAGGTTCAGTCCCATAACTGTATCACCCGGTTTGATGAGTGCCTGATAAACTGCTGTATTAGCATTTGCTCCGCAATGTGGCTGTACATTTGCGTGCTCTGCGCCAAATAACTTCTTCGCACGTTCGATTGCAATGTTCTCCAGAATATCTACGTCTTCGCATCCACCATAGTAACGTTTTCCCGGATATCCTTCGGCATATTTGTTTGTTGGGACTGTTCCCATTGCGAGCATAACCGCAGGGCTTACGATATTCTCTGAAGCAATCAGTTCGAGATTTCTTCTCTGTCTTCCAAGTTCCAGCTCCAGTGCTTTTCCAACTTCGTCATCATACTCTTTGATATAATTTGTTACATCTTCAATTCTGTTCATCTTATTGTCCTCCTTCGATACGCCTGTTTCCCCCAATAAAAAACAGGCAAAAAACCTTTGCTTCATTTACTAAAGATCTTTTGTCTGCCTCTGTCCTTTTACCTGAAAGATTGCTGATCGTTTTTCCCCCATATAACTGCCAGTTTACTTCTTCGGTACAATTAAAAATATTGTTCTCCAGAGTGTCGTCCGAATCCATTCCTTTTACCTGAGAGTTTCTGCCTACCCCTTCGGCTCCGTTTCGGATAAAGCCTAGCCCCTGTTCTTTATCCATACGGTATCTCACGAATTCATCTGCCGACTTATCAACTGCCCTTAGTATACACAATGCTTTTGTTTTCGTCAATAATTACAAAATAAGTTATTTTTTTATCATTTTTTTGTGTATTTATTATATCTATAGAGTTATCAATTTTATAGATAATCTATCTGAAAACTTCTTTGATACTGTCATAATGCAGGAAAATGCCTTCTCCGGCAAGATTTTCAATTTCTTTCTTTGTCGCGAAACGGTATCCCGCTGTTTCTTCTTCCTGTAAATGTATATCACTCTCGTCAATATCCAGAACAAAGCGATAAACATCTACAAAGTAATTATCTCCTTCTCCCGGGTTCTCTCTGTGATATGTGAAACAATATCCACCTTCCGCATTCCTTACATCCAGCCCTGTCTCTTCCTTCACTTCGCGTATAACAGCTTCTTCCGAAGTTTCTCCTGCCTGTGCTGCGCCTCCGGATACTTCCCACCATCCCGGTGCCCACGCTTTTGTCATTACACGTTTTGTGATAAGATACGTGTGATCTGGTCTTGCAACTACTCCAAGTACTGTCAGATGATATTCATCATCTTTCAAGCACCAGTCATTTCTCTTCATCGTGCGACCGGTTGGATTTTTGTCTTTGTCATAAATATCCCAAAGTTCCATTCTTCTGCCTCCTTCTTCTGTCTTGATATTACTGTCTGCAGTTTCTCTGCCTCATTGCCCCTGTTTATTATACTATAACTGTGCCTGAATTTCCTCTAACATTTCCCGCACTGTTTTTCCATATACCGGATGGCGTTTGTACGGTGCAATTTCGGCCAATGGTTCCAGCACAAAGCTTCTTTTGTGCATTTCAACATGTGGAATACAGAGATCATCTTCTTCCAGTACGATGTCATCATACAGCAGAATATCCAGATCCAGTGTTCTCGGTCCCCAGTGTATAATCCGCTCCCTGCCCGCTTCTTTCTCGATCCGGTTTAATTCTTTTAACAATTCTTCCGGATATAATAGCGTCCGCAGTTTCAGACATGCATTTAAAAAATCCGGCTGATCTGTCACTCCGTAAGGCTCTGTTACAAGATAAGAAGAAACTTTTTCAACTGTACAAGTAGGAATCTGTCCTATTTTTTCGACTGCTTCATTCAGATAAGTTTCACTGTCACCAATATTAGAGCCAAGTGCGATATATGTTGTATGCCATTCGCGCGAAATTTTAACACTGACTGTTTTCAGCGGAAGTCCTACCGGTGCCCATGGTTTCTTGATCTCCAGATCGATCTTGCAAAGTCCCGATATGCTCTTAAGCATCTCTTCCGCAAGGGTTTCTGCCACCCGTTCTAGCAACTGGTAGGTATGTTCTTTCATATATTTTGTGATAAATGCACTGACTTCACCGTAATGGATAGATGCCGTCAGATCATCTGTCTTCCCGGCTTTTCTTGTATCTGTATAAAGCACTGCTGACACAAGAAATTTCTGCCCCAGTTTGTTTTCCTCCGGAAATACACCGTGATTGGCAAATACTTCCAGATCTGTAATTTTTATCTGGTCATAATCCTGACTTGTTTTTTTATTTATATATTTCATAATTATTATTCCTCACACCTGTCACTCTTTCTGCCAGTCTGCTTTCCTGTTTGCAAAACTTCATGAGTATTATTGTCCTAATCAGCTACCTGTTTCCCATATTTTACACTTCATGCTCACGCATAATTGCCTGCGTCATGCGGATTGCGCGAAGATTTTTCTGTACATCATGCACACGCACAAACGCACAACCTTTCTGTACACCATATACAGTTGTAACAAGCGTTCCTTCTTCTCTTTCTTCTACCGGAAGATCAAGAGTAAGTCCGATCACAGATTTGCGCGACGTACCGAGAAGTACCGGATAGCCGAGCTTGTTCAGGCATTCCATTTTATCAATGATTTCCAGATTCATCTCATAAGTTTTTCCAAATCCTACACCCGGATCAAGAATAATCTTATCCTCTGAAATACCTGCTTTTTTTGCAAGTGTCACACACTCCTCCATATCTGTCATGAAATCCGTCAGAAAATCTGTATATTCTGCTTTTTCCCGGTTATGCATCAGGCAGCATGCCACATCATACTTTGCAATCACTCCTGCCATCTTCGGGTCGTATTTTAATCCCCAGATGTCATTCACCAGATCAGCCCCCGCCTGAAGTGCCGCTTCGGCAACTCTGCTCTTGTAAGTGTCGATGGAAACAGGAACAGCAAACTCCTGTTTCAGTCTTTCGATAACCGGTGTTACTCTTGCAATCTCTTCATCCTCCGTAATCTGTACATGCCCCGGTCTTGTCGATTCGCCCCCTACATCAATGATCGCAGCACCTTCGTCTATCATCTGTTTTGCATGTGCAAGCGCTCTATCCATACCGTTATATTTTCCTCCATCCGAAAATGAATCCGGCGTTACGTTTAAAATTCCCATTACATACGTTTCATTTTTAATATCAAACTCTTTTTTCCCGATGATCATATCTGTATCTCCCTGTTTTTCTTTTCTTCACTCCAGTTACATTCTTTTTTCGCTGGGCAGGCAAAACAATTTCTGGAACATTTATCACTTTCGTATAAAAGTCTTTCCAACTTTGTCATATCTTTTCGTTCCCTGCGATGCCCACGGATAGCTGTCAAAATTTCTTTTTTTTCTTCTTCCGTATAGGCGACTGCCTCTGGCAGTGAATCCAGAATTTTCTCTGCAATCTGCGCTCCGGCAATCTCGTGCGGAATCTTTTCTTTGTATTGCAATGTTTTTCCGATATCATGTAAAATCGCTGTCGTATACAGCAATTCCTTCGAATATCCAAGATTGTTTTCTAAGTTCCGAATATATGCAATTCTTGCTACATCTAACAAATGTTCCATCTGATGACAGCAGAAGATCCTGTCTCTTTCTTCTTCTCTCAGTTCTTCGTAATACTGCTGATATAACGGATGTCTGAGTACTGTATTTAGTCGTTCCATCTTCTGTTCTTTCTCTGCATGTTCCATTGACTTCATCTTCATCATTTCATCTATTTCCCAAGCATCCGGAAGAACCGCTCTTCCAGAGTCGGATCGGTTTCAAATACGCCTCTTCTTGCAATTGTCACGGTCTGACTTCCCGGCTTTTTAATGCCGCGCATTGTCATACACATATGCTCTGCTTCTACCATAACCATTGCGCCTTTCGGACACATATACTGCATCAGCGCATCGGCAATCTGTCCGGTCAGTTGTTCCTGTAACTGCAGCCTTCTTGCAAACACTTCTACTGTTCGTGCCAGTTTGCTAAGTCCTACAACTTTTCCGTCCGGAATATAAGCGATATGTGCTTTCCCATAAAACGGAAGCAGATGATGTTCACAGGTTGAATAAAATGTGATGTCTTTTTCGATAACCATTTCGCTGCTGTCTACGGTAAATGTTTTTGCCAGATGGACTCCTGCATCTTCGTCCATTCCGCCATAAATTTCCTCGTACATTCTGGCAATTCTGTCCGGTGTATCTTTAAGGCCTTCCCTTGTTATATCCTCTCCCATACCTTCCAGTAATAAACGGACTGCCTGTTCTATTTTCTCATGATCGATCATGTTTCTCTCCCTCTATAGTTCTACTATCTGTTTTATTCTATCAAAAATGTTGTTTTCTGCAAATATATCACTTTCATGCTTTATCCCATGTTTCCACAATCTGAATCACATCTCCCAGATAAGATAGAGAACCGCAGGCAATCACAACGGATTTCTGATTCTCTTCTATCTCTTTTTTTGCATTTCTATATGCAGTCTTCAATGCCTCTTCCAAATCACTATGTGCGTCTGCTTTTTCAAATGCAATTACGTTCTCACAATATTTCGCTGCGTCTTCCGCAAGCACTCCTGCCAATAATGTGCGTTCTTCATTCGGAAGATGAATCGCATATACACACTCTGCGTCCGGACACAACAATGCTGTGATCTTTTTATATTCTTTATCTTTAAAAACGCCCATGACCAGGTGGATCCTGTAATTCGGAAAATATCGTCTTATTGATATAGCGAGCTTTTTTGCTGCATCTTCATTGTGTGCGCCATCAACAATCAAAGGTGGATTCTCCCGCAGACTGGTAAATCTTCCTGGCCACTTTGTCTCTGCCACACCAATTTGCACAGCTTCTTCCGGTATTTTGTATCCTTCTTTTCGAAGCGCACAAACTATCTCCAGCGCTGTTGCCAGATTTTCTTTTTGATATTCACCTGTAAGTCCGCTATGAAGGTTTCCAAAATCCGGTGTTTCTACATCCATTCCTTTGTATGTTTCTTTTTGTATTATCAAAAGTTCCGGTTTTGCCTCCGTAAACGGGCAGCCTGTTCTTTCTGCCTTTTCTTCCAGTATCTTTTTCACTTCCGGCTTCTGTTTTGCAGACACAACTTTACATCCCGATTTAATAATCTCACATTTATCTGCTGCAATTTCTTCGATTGTATTTCCCAAAATCCCAATATGATCCATACTGATTGTTGCAAATGCCGCCAACACAGTTGTCTTTACAATATTCGTTGCATCCAGTCTTCCGCCGAGTCCGGATTCCAGCACAACCAGATCACAGCTTTTTTTCTTAAAATATAAAAAAGCCATTGCCGTCTCAACTTCAAACAGCGTCGGTATCGGTGCACCTGCTGTTTCTAATCCGGCAATCGCTTCTTTTATCTCTTCCGTCAACTCTGTAAGTTCGTTTTCGGAGATCCATTCTCCATCCACCTGAATCTTCTCACGATAGGAGAGCACTGTCGGTGAAACATATCGTCCTGTCCTGTATCCTGCTTTACTTAATATTGTTGAAGTATACGCAAGCACAGATCCTTTTCCGTTTGTTCCGGCAATATGAATGAACTTTAAATCCTCCTGTGGATTCCCCAGTTCCTCAAGCAGTCCCCGAATCGCATCCAAGCCAAGTACACTTCCGTATCTGGACATCGCATCCAGATATACCCTTGCTTCTTTATAAGTCACGTTTCTATTTCCTTTCTGAAATTGTTCTAACCTCTTCATAATAGCACTAACCTTTCATTCTCTCAAGAAAAATCACTGCCCTATAGTATCATTTTTATTAATAAGCACTTTCTCTTTTGTCTATAATTCATATAAATTTCTTTACAAATCTGTTGGAATTCGTTTTGTATACCTTGCCAACTCTTAATAAACTACAGTATAATAACACTGTTATAGGGTTATAAATGTACACACAGTACAACATAATCTGCACGTATCATAAATATAAAAATATACCCAAAACTTGAGAGGATATCATGACAAATAAAGATTTAAAAAAGCGCAGGATGTTATCTTATTTCATTCGTTCTACGCAGAACATCATCAAAGAGGATGGTATTTCCGGTGTTACACTTCGTAAGGTTGCACAGGGTGCTGGCTATAATGTTGCTACACTTTACAATTATTTCGAAGATCTGGATCAGCTGGTTTTATTCGCATGTCTGAAATACTTACAAATTTATAATCAGGCACTCAATGAACAACTGACAGATTGTAATTCAGCAAAAGAAAAATTCTATCTTTCCTGGCGAATTTTTTGTGAAATTTCTTTTGAAAATCCGGAAGCTTTTCATCAGATTTTCTTTAATAAACACAGTAATACACTACCTCAGATTTGTGAACGTTATTATGAAGTATTTCCCGAAGAGAGAACCGATGCTGCAAGTCATCTGTATCCCATTCTCTCCGGGTATGATCTTAACACACGTAACACACTGGTTTTAAAGCCTTATCTGGAAGAAGAGCACCGTCCTACAGACAACCTGCAACTGATGAATGAATTATGTGTTGCAGCTTATCATCAATTATTAAATAACTGTCTGATACAGCTTGAAACACACACTGCTTATTCCATTACGGATTATGTGGAACGTATGCTGGATTATCTGAAATTTATTGTCTTACATTCACCGGCAGACAATGTATAATTTTTTAAAAATAAACAGTGTTTATTTTTTATATTTTGATTATATTTCTATTGAAACTTCCGTTCTTTCAATGTTATACTTAAAGTAGAAAAAGTGGAAGGAAACTATGGCATATATGGAATTAAAGAAAAAAAGAATGCTAACTTATTTTATCAAATCAGCCCAGGATATTATGACAGCTGAAGGCATGCAAGGAATTACGCTTCGCAAGGTCGCTGATGGTGCCGGTTATAATAATGCAACGCTTTATAATTATTTTGATGACCTGGATCACGTAGTTCTGTATGCCTGTTTAAAATATCTGAGTCTTTATAACAACTCCGTTGCAAAAGAGCTAAAAAAGTGTCATACCGCAAAAGAACGCTTCTATGTCATGTGGCAGATTTTCTGTCAGATTTCTTTCGCACATCCTGACGCATTTCATCAGATTTTTTTTAATAAACACAGTAGTTCGCTTACTGCAATCTGTGATGAATATTATCAGTTATTCCCGGAAGAACTTCCTCCGGTAGGAGATGTGCTTTATCCGATTTTATCCGACTACCAACTCGGAAATCGCAATTTGCTACCACTTCGCGAATTGCTAGTAGAAGAGGGACGTCCACTGGATGAACTTGAAACGATCAGTGAGCTGATCATCAGTGCTTATCATCAATTATTGCATTGTTGTCTTTTGGAAGAATCAAAGGATTCTGTTAATATTCCAGAATACACAGCTAAGATGAATCATTATATTTCATATATTTTATCACGTTCCTGCTGATATATATTTTATATAACATATATTATGCCTCCTTATGGAGGCTTTTATTATTATATACCTACCGATCAGCAAGTTTAAAAACTGCCGACAGTTCTTCACTGCCGGCAGTTTTTATGGTTAATATCAGAGGGGATTTTATGTCTTTTAACTATCTTTGTCTTTTATAATCCGTTACGTTTTACTTTCTCATCGTAATCTCTGTGGAATACTTTCTCATCATTGATCTTAGCATCCATACTTCCTTTCAGATAGAAGTAATCTTTATCCGCTGTCTGTGTTACAACAATATCGCAGTCTGTCAGCCAGCCTTCTCTTCCGTTCTTCATCTTCTGTGTTATTGTATAGGAAGCTGACAGTGGATCTTTATTGCTCATAACAAGTTCACGTTTCAGATTATGCTCTACAACAGTTCCGATATCATCAAATCGGTAGATTCCTTCTCCAAATACACCACCGACACCATTGGTAATAGATGTCCATGTATCTGTGATCAGATCGTAATGTACTTCACGGTCTACATGCCCCGGTGATAACGTTGTCATCGGCGTAAGCGGTGCGCACTTCGGCTGCATGCTTGGTCCTTCAATATCTTTTCCGCTGAAGATCGGAAGTGCAAACTTCGCTGTAGACAGATCCAGTTTCAAAGTTGCAAGTTCTGGTGAAGGCCAGATCATTGGCCAGAAGGAGTTTGCAATAGCAAGACGGATTCTGTGTCCTGCCGGGAAATTATGTCCGCATACATCCAGCTCTACTTTTGCTTTGTACTTCTTGCCTGGCTCCAGATAAACAACTTTATCATGTCCTTCCAGATGAGTCAGATTCATAAGTCCATAGGAAACTCTTGTTGCTGCTCCGTCCGGATGAATATCACAAAGTTCTGCATACATAAATGCATTTGGTTTGTCACTTGTAAATTCTACTTCAAATTCCGGATATCCAACGATTTCTACTTCTTTTTCAAGAACATCAGAATCAAATACCATTGCCATACCATCATCTACACGCATGTCTGCCGGACTTTCTCCCGGAACACCTGCGCCCATCCACTCATTTGCAAGAAGTCCGTGGTTCGGTAATGTGCAAAGATCTACAATCTCTTCTTTTGTATTTGCCTCTTCCTGTAATTTTCCATATGTCATAGACAATGTTTTCATTGCAACATCTGCTGACGGCCAGCTGTCCAGGCCTACCCAGCGCCCATTGCTGACCGGATGCACGGTTTCTGGTTTCATGCTGTCTTCCAGCCATACCTGTACCTGTGGGCAGTCCATTGCATCATTATCAATCCCTTTGAGCCATTTATCCCACCATTTGGTTGCTTCACCAAGAAAATCGATAGCCGGTCCCGGTGCTCCGTCATGTGCAAATACATGTGCCCATGGTCCGATCATTGCTTTTCTTGGAACGTTAAGTCCGTTCATCAATGTCAGTACACTGTTTGTATAAGAATCTGCCCATCCATCTAAAGCGAATACTGGGACCTGAATATCCGCATAGTTTTCTCCGACAGAACCATGTCTCCAGTAATCGTCTTTTGTCTGATGTTCCAGCCAGTTCTTTGGCCAAAGTGGCATTTCTTCCAGTCTTTTAATTGATTCTTCTTTCCATGTATCCGGTTTCATCTCTTTATCAACTGCACGGCACATGTAAGCAAGCATAATATTGCCCCACCAGAAGTTATCATTTAACAGGCATCCGCCTTTATAATGAATATCCTGTACATATCTGTCATCAACGAAGCCAACACAGATAATAGCTTTCAATGGCTCTGGTCTTCTGGCTGCAACCTGTAAGGAGTTGAATCCACTCCAGGATTTACCCATCATACCTACATTACCGTCTGACCAAGGCTGTTTTGCGATCCATTCGATACTTGCTACTGCATCATCCTGCTCCTGCTTGAGATATTCATCGTAAAAGCACTCATCAGATTCGCCTGCACCACGCATATCTACACGCACTACATTGTATCCCATACCTGCGAAATATCCATACATTGGTTCATCACGGCCTCGCATACCGTCACGCTTACGGTATGGCTGCGTCTCGAAAATAGTCGGAAGCGGTTTGTCCGTCTTTGGGCGCCAAATACGACTGGATAATCTGCATCCGTCCGGCATCGGGATCCATGTGTTCTCGATTACGTCCCAGTCATATGGGAAATCCTCTTTTTTCATGACCTGTTTTGCTTTTGGTTCTACTTTCGCCATTGTTTTGTCCTCCTTTATTCTTTGGCAGCTTGCTGCTCTTTATAACGTTTTCCATATGTTTTGCCCCAGATGACCGCAAAGATAAGTCCGATCACTGCCATGGCAAGCATAAATACAAAATAAATATAATATCCGCCGATTCCTTTATAAGTATCAAGAATCTTACCGGCAATCAGGGAATCAATGACCTCCGGCAAATATCCAAGTGTACAGATCACACCGGTAGCTGTTCCCGAAAGTTCCATCGGGACACCGCCCTCTTCCAGAAAAGAGAAGGTAAGTCCGAAGCAAAAATACATTCCGATATACATGATAACAATTCCGGCAATCATTACAACACCCATTGTTGTTCCGCTTAACTGACCGGCAAACATTACCAGACCAAGACCGATCATCATCATAATGTAACCGATCGCCATAAATGTACTCTTTCCGAATTTATCTGCCAGAAAGCCAGCAAAAATTGTGGAAAATGGCCGGATATACTGTGTGGATGTCGTAATAACGGCAGCCACAACTGCTGTTGTTCCTAGAATGTTTGTAGCATATGGATTAAAGTATGTCGTAGACATATTGAATGTATAGCTTGTAAATACCATAACTACGACCATCCATACTGCAGGCATTTTCAAAATCTTGATGACATCACTCCACTCGAATTTCTTCTGTGGTTTTGCATCTTTATTTTCTTCATCTGCTGCAACCTCTGCTTCCATCTTCGCCGGATCTTTTAATATGAAAATAAATAAAATTCCTAAAATGATCGGTGTCACAGAATAGAATATAAGGCCACCGTGGATTCCCATAGCCGGCATTGATTTTGCCTGAAATACTGCAAAGATCGCTGTTGCGATCGCCAGATGTCCGGCATTGAAGGCGCCTCTGGTTCCTTCAAATATTCCATATGTACGGCTCTGCTCACTGGCATTTCCCTGCATACGAACCATTTTCACACATGCAGGCCAGAAAGTCAGAAGAGATGTCAGACCCCAGATTACATAAATCGCTAACAATACATAAAACTGTCCTGTAAGAAGATGTAAAAATCCGCAGGCTCCTGTTGCGATCAGAGAGAAAACAACCATTTTCTTGGCATTAAACTTATCTGCCATTACGCCGCCAAGGAGATAGGATAACATTCCAAGGAATCCGTAAGCACTTCCCAGCATACCAATCTGTACATTGGACAGATGATACAGTTGCATGTAACTATCATAATAATAGAAGCGATAGTAAGGAAGTCCGTAAATAATGGAACCGGCAAGTGCTAATAAGATAACGGTCAGAAAATTCTTCTTTAATGCTGACTTTTTACTCATTTTACTTTTCCTCATTTCTTTCATCAAAATTATAAATCATTTGCTTTAAGAAATACTCACACTCTACTTTTGACTACACTATACTACGTCGTCTTATTTTTGTCAATCATGATTATATTTTAATAATGATCGCATTTTCACTATTGATTATTATGCTATGTGCTGTTATAATGTCAGCAAAGAAATACTCTGCTTATTGTTTTTCAGACAATTACTACTAGCGCAAGGTTTATTAACACACAATTTATATTTTTTCTTTAAGGAGGGTAAAGAATGGGAACTACGAAAAAGATAAAATTCGGCGAACTTGTTCTAATGAATGTATCAGCGATTTATGGTATTCGCTGGATTGCGAAATCAACTGCCGACAGTTTTGGACTTGGGCTTGCCGGTATTCCATCATGGGTTATATTTATGTTTCTGTGTTTCGTACCACAGGCACTGATGTGTGCAGAGCTTGCTGCTGCGTATACATCTGACGGAAGTCTTGGTGAATGGGTAAAGATCGCATTCGGTACAAAATATGGATTTCTTATCTCCTGGCTGAACTGGACAGCCAAGCTGTTCTGGTTTGCTTCATTCCTGACATTCCTGGCGATCAATCTGTCTTATATGTTAGGAAACCCGGATCTTGCTAACAGCAAGATGTTTGTACTTATCTTATCACTCGTCGTTATATGGGTATTATCATTCTTCAGTATGAAAGGAATGTCCTTTGGTAAATTTTTTACCAACGTCGGTTCTTTGGGATCTACCATACCTACGATCCTTATGATCGGTATGGCGTTTCTGGCAGTCGTTGTATTGAAAAAAGCGCCAAGTGCTTCTACATATACCGTTGCTTCTATGACACCGAAGTTAAACGGAAACTCATTGGTTGCAATCTCCGGTATCATCTTTGCTTACACAGGAGCTGAGATTTCAGCTACATATGTAACAGAGATTGAAAATCCGAAGAAAAACTTCCCGAAGGCGATCATTACCGCCGCTACATTGATCTGTATTTTATATGTACTGGGTTCTGTTGCTATTACAAGTATTCTTCCTACTTCAGAAATCCAGGCTTCTACCGGTATCCTGGACTGTCTTACCCGTGCTTGTGATCTGCTTGGAATTCCTCATATCTTCGTACAGATTGTTGCAGCCGGAATTACCTTATCCGTCATCGGAGCTTTGATCCTTTATATTGGATTCCCAATCAAGATCCTCTTCGGTAATACTGAAAAAGGTATTTTCCCGGAGAAACTGACAAATACTAACGAACATGGTATTCCGGAGAAAGCAATTATCCTTCAGGCAGTGATCATCTCTGTTCTGCTTGCAGCAGTTGCTCTTCTTCCTGGTGTTGATACCATTTACAATGTACTTGTAACAATGACCGCATTAACTTCTCTCTTCCCATATGTACTTCTCTATCTTGCATATATCAAGATTAAGAAGCAGAAAAAAGAAGAAGAAGGATTATATGTAATGACAAAGAGTCGCTCTCTTGGTGTCGCAATCGGCTGGATTGAACTGGTTGTATGTGTTGCTTCTATCGCAGCATCTGCATTCCCGGTTATGGGCAACATGCATGACAACATCGTATATGAAATTGAGATGATCGGCGGTGGTCTTCTCGTACTGTTATCCGGATTATATCTGTGGAAACGTTCCGGATTGAAAAACAAAGTAGAACCTATCGAATAATTAATATAGAGTACCTTTCCCAACAGAAGCCCCGTGCAGATGATTGCACAGGGCTTCTGTTATTCTTTGATTATTTTAATTCATTTATCATGATTCTTATCTGCTTTCATGCACCAGTCCTGCGATTACACAGACCATCTTATCTAACTGTATTGGCTTGGAAATATGTGCATTCATTCCTGCTTCTTTACTCTTGCGGATGTCTTCTGCAAATGCATTTGCTGTCAGTGCTATGATCGGAATCGTCTTTGCCTCCTTCCGGTCAAGTGCTCGGATTGCTCTGACTGCTTCCAGTCCGTCCATTACCGGCATAAGAATATCCATCAGAATCACATCAAAAGTTCCATCCGGTGCCTGTTCATATGCTGCAACTGCTTCTGCACCGTTTACAGCTGTTGTAATCTCTGCTTCCTGTTCTTTCAACAGTGTAGTTGCAATCTCACGGTTCAGGTCATTGTCTTCCACAAGCAGGATCTTCACACCTTCTATCGATACTTCTTCTTTTCGTTTTACATATCCTTCCAGATCTTCTTTTTCTGCAATGTCAAATGGAATCGTCACTTCAAAAGTCGTTCCCTCACCCGGTCTGCTGACCACATTGATCATTCCGTGCATCATGTCAACCAGCGATTTCACAATTGCCATTCCAAGCCCTGTTCCATAATAAACACTTCTCGCATCAACCTTCTCCTGCACAAACGGTTCAAACAGGTGCTGCAAAAATTCTCTGCTCATACCGATTCCTGTGTCTGTAATCGTACAGGTATAAAAAATCTTCTTTTCCGTACATTTTTTGCTCTCTATTTTCGCAAAAATCTCTCCGTCCGGCTTGTTATATTTAATCGCATTGCTCAATATATTTACAAAAATCTGGCGTACATGCAGCGGACTTCCATAAATATACGGATGGCGGATATTCTTTCCGCAGTCTTCATAGTGGATCGTAATGCCCACCTCTTCTGCACGGATCTGTGTGATCGACAGAATCTCCTCTGCAAGCTGGCGGATATCAAATGCTTCATGAGACAATTCAACCTTATTGTTTTCCAGCTTACTCATATTCAAAATATCGTTGATGAGCGACAGGAGATGTTCTGCTGCCACCCGCACTTTTCTGCTCTGTACTTCCAGCGTTTCCAGACTTTCCTTTCTGCTTTCAAACAGATCGAGGAAACCGATAATGCCATTTAACGGTGTCCTTATATCATGAGACATTCTGGACAGGAATCTGGATTTTGCCACATTCGCTTCATTTGCCTTCTTAAGCGCTGCGCTCAGTTCTCTTGAACGCGCTTCATTTATTCGCTGTCTTTTCCGTTCTCCCATTGTAATCAAGATAAAGAAACCAAACACCGCTGCCGCTATCACTGTGAATGCCAGATATGCTGTCGCCCGGTTTGCATTTGCGGTCTGCATACAGACAGAACCTGGCACAAATAACAGAAGTTCCCAGTCACTGTATCCAATCTTTGCATAAGAGAAGTAGACCGTCTCGCCTTTCTTCTGTGACATAAATGCTGCATGTCCGTTTTTCTCTTTATTATAATTCTCTGTAATCGTCGTCCAGTCATAGCCGCCTGCTGCACTTAAGATACTGCGTTTTCCACCGTTCTTCATATTTCCCAGTGTACTTTCCCAGGAATTGATCAGCACATCCCCACTTTCTCTTTCAAACAGCATGATATCTGCCTGCTGGCCATAGATATTGCTGTGAAATGCTCTTGCAAACTCTTTCAGTTCAATAACTGCTGATATGATTCCAACACATTTTCCATCTTTAAATATAGGATTCGACAGCATGATGATCTGCGTCTTGTCGTCTTTCAATGATGTTCTGCGCTCCGATACTGTGAAACCCTTTTTAACACGATCCCTGAACGAATACTTCGGCAGCAACTTAAAGGTTTCTCCATTTGTTCGCACGCCACTCTCATCCGGAAAACAGATCTCCCAGTGCGTGTAGGCATTTTCCGCACTGGATGCGTTCATAATCTTTAAGATCTCCTGCTGGTTCTTCTGATGCTCCGGGAGCAGATCTCTTAGCAGACTGGACGCTGCCTCCAGATGCTCCTGTTCATTCTCCATCTCATTCGTGATCATCTGCCCTAACTGATCTCTTGATTCATCCAGAATGACGAAACTCTGTCTGGCTGACCGGTCCTGAACACTGGAGCTGTACCAGTATAATACAGTTCCTATAATTATCATCAAAATAATGGTCAGCTCAATATAAAAATACTTTTTATGACTTGTCCTTATCTTCATATGCGCCTTCTCCCTGCTCTCCAGCCGCAAAATAAACTGCCGGACTTACCGTTGGCCATGCCTTTAAAAATGCTATGGCAGTCTGAATATTTATCTATAGTTAGAGTCAGTATACCCTGTCAGGCGCCGGTTCGCAAGAAGGCTTTATACTTTATCATTCACCTTTTCTTCCGCGCGCATTGCCTTTAAAACAGCATCTTTGATGCACTGTGCATAAGCTTCTGCCCCTTTCGGAAGCAAATGTGTATCGTCCTGGTCAAAATATTCCGGATGATCTGCACTTGCCGTATACCAGTCGATCAGATAGGTATGCTCGTGTTCTTTGACAAACTTGCGGATTTCTTCATTATTAGAACTCTCAAAATCTTCCTTCGGAGCATGGACAGTGGTCAGGAACAGTGGTTTGTCTCCGACTTTCTGTCTTATTCGTCCAAGTGTATCGTACATTGGACCATTTGTTCCAAGTGCAAAGATCACGCCATCGCCGTCCCATTTCTTCTGTGTCTGGTATTCGTCAAATACTTTCACTCCTGTCAGGGTAGAACGTCCGATCTTCGTATCGCTGATACTGTTTGGAAGTACTTTGTAAAAATAATCTGTTACATCTACAGTAATGGAATCACCGATCAGCAGCATCTGTACATTTTTCAGTAGTTCTTCATCCGTCATTGTACTCTTGCTGGTCTTTGCTGTCTTTTTTGCTTTCTGTTCTTTTAATTTCTGATTCGTCAGCTTTGTTACTTCGGTTGCTTTCTTTTCACGCTTTGCTACCGTATCCAGTGTTGTCTTCTTCGGAACAAATGCAATACATAAGCTTAATGCAAGTCCTGTGGCTAATACTGCTGCCATCGCCTTAAGACTTCTCCGTGCCACCTGGATCTGTCTGTGACGTTCTCTTCTGTTATGCGGTCTGCTGTTGATGATTCCGATATATTCTCCGATGATCCCATGACGGACCGGTGTCTCAATAAAACGATAGGAAAGTTCTGCAAACCCCACACTTAAGACTACTTCTAAAATCACAATCCACCATGCCGCTCTCTTTCCGCCGCTCATCAGCACAATAATCGGATAGTGCCACAGATAAATACTGTAAGAGCGGTCTCCGATCCATTTCAGTATGCTGGAGCCTAATATTATATTTAAAAGGCTTCTGCTTACTGTCACTGCATATACGACAAATGCCGCCAGGACAGATACGATTGCCTGACCTCCATAATATAAGAAACTGCTGTAGGAGCTGATGAGCATCATCATTCCGATCAGGATCAATACAGAAATACTTCCGATCACTGCCCATAGTTTTCCCCGCAGCTTTACCTTTATAATATGATATTCCTTCTGGATCGCAGCCAACGCTCCGATCAGAAGAGAAAATGCTCTTGTGTCTGTTCCATAATATACGCGGCTCGGATCTCCGTCCGGGCTGTAGAGTACGCCCATCAATACTACTGAGATCATCGCAAGCACTGCTGTGACTGCCGCAAATATTTTTCCTCTGTTTCTTGCCTTCGATAACAGAATCAAAAGGATTGGATAAATCAAATAAAACTGTGTCTCAATCGCCAATGACCAGCAGTGGGTAAATGGAGAAGGCGCTCCTGCATTTTCAAAATAGGATACTTTTCTGAAAATCTGCCACCAGTTGTTATATCCAAACACCGCGGATAACAAATCATTACAACCTTTCGTAAATACAACTCGGTTCACGACTGCGCTGACGAAGATCATCACAACTGCCATGGAGAGTACTGCCGGCAGCAGTCTTCGGATTCGCCGCAGCCAGAAGTTCTTCAGATCTACGCCGCCGCTTTCTTCTATCTCATTTATCAGAATTCCTGTGATCAAGTAGCCGGATATTACAAAAAATACGGTTACTCCCAATAACCCGCTCTTCGCAAATGGCATCTTCAGATGATATGCCAGAACCATGATTACAGCAAGTGCCCTTAATCCGTCAATTTCTTTGATATACTTTCTCTTTTTCTGTATTTTCTTTTCCATTTTCTTTTCCTCATTCGTATGCTGTCTTTCGTATGTTGTCGTTTTATCTATTGATTATAACATATGCTCCTTCCTCTGCGCTTTCTTAAATAGTTAATATTTCTTTAAGTTTTCTTATTATGATACATCTATTTCTCCGAATGCTTTCAGAAACTGTTTCTTTCCATATCCCGGAAATTCCACTTCTATCGTCATATCATCTTCTGATGTGATGATGCCTTCACCGTACTTTGGATGTCTGCCTCTCCGTACAACCCGCTCTTCTGTATTTGTATGTCTTTCTTCTTGTTTTACAGACTCTGTTTCTATCTGTCTTTCTTTTTGTTTTACAGGCTCTGTTTCTGCCATATTTTCCTCCGCAGATTTTCTCCTTATCGTTTCTACTGCCTGCCGTCTTAAACTCTGTAAATTTGCTTTTCGCTCTTCGCTTCCCGGTTTTTCTTCCCAGTCAAGCAGATGCTCCGGCAGACGCTTCAGATATCTGCTCGGTGCTTCAAACACGCCGGGAATTGTCGGATTCGTGTAATAAGATAATTCCAGATTCTTTCTCGCACGGGTAAGCCCTACAAAAAACAGACGCATCTCCTCTTCTTCCTGCTCCATACCGGTGCACCGAAGGGGAATCAGTCCCTGATTCAATCCGACAATAAATACATAATCGAATTCCAGACCTTTTGATGCATGCAACGTCATAAAATGTAGTACTTCTCCTTCTTTTCCGACATTGGAAAATGTAACTGGCAATTCCGCTCTTTCAAATACCTTTTCCAAAATCTCCGCCTGCTTCTGCACACGGTAAAAAACTGCGATCTGGCTGTATGGCAGACCATCTTCGTGAAGTTTCCGGATTCGTTCTGTCAGATATTCTGCCTCTATAAACGGATCATAATGATTCTTTATCAGAATCTTATCACCTTTCACACCGCTGCCCTCAATCTTTCCTCCAAATTGCAGAAAACGGTTCGCAGCTTCCAGGATCACATCACTTGAACGATAATTGACCGGCAGGGAAAGTTCTTTTGCTTCAAACCGGTGCTTGATCATGAAGAACATATTCGGTGCAGTTCCTCTCCAGCTGTAGATCACCTGATTCGGATCTCCTACTGCGAAAAATCGGGTCTGTGCATCTTTCAGTGCTTCGATAAAATCCAGCTGCTTCTGGTCGCTATCCTGCACTTCATCTACAATAATCCACTGAAGCCCCAACTCTTTTCTGTGTTCCTCTGCACATTTCGTTCCCTCACGGATAAGATCTGCGAAAGACATCTTGTTCTCCTGACGTTTCTTTCGATCAAGAAGCGGAAATACCCGGAACAGATCATCCTTATATTTTCCTTTTGGTTTTCCCTGCAGATATGCTTCATAGTCATTCTCCAGCCTCGCCTGCAGACGGTTCTTATACTTGATCTTATATCCGTTCGCATCTACAAGGTCAAGCAGCATCTGCAGCTCTTCTTCCGGTTCTATCACTTCAAATTCACGATTCCAGTCGGTTGTCTCATTCTGATTCACTGCTCTATCTGTGTCTTCGACTGTACATTTTTCAGGAAGATACTTACAGAGAAGCTGTCTTGCTACACTGTGGAATGTGCCGAATCCCCACATAGATTTTTCAATACCCAGCCGCTCCGCGATCTCGTCTGCTGCCTTATTCGTAAATGTAAGCACCATCATTTTCTCATAAGGAACAAGTCTCTCCTCATGCAGATAGCGTACTTTTTCCGTCAATACTGTCGTCTTGCCACTCCCGACATTCGCATTCACAAGACATGCCGGGCTTTCATCTAATACGGCTTCTTTCTGGTAACTATTCAGTCTTTTTCTTTCCAAGCTGTTCATCATATTTCCTTTGCAGGCGGGCTTTCTTTCGTTCCTGCTCTTTCTCTTCCTTCTCTCCCTGTCTGTTTTCAAGAATAACTTCTATCTTCATATCACCCGGACAGATTGCATAGTATCTGAGAATATTCTCCAGGCTCTTCCGATTCTCTGCTTCCTGTATCCATCCGGCATAAAATGCATTCTCCACAGTAAGAATCAGTTTGTGCTCTTCTACACCCACTGCTTTTACTGTTTTAAGGAAACGACCACCGCTTTCCCCGTTTTTCAGAACTGCCGCACAGAAACTCTGCCATTTCTCCGGCAATTCAAAAAAGGAAAATTCTTTCGTTATTGCAGGATGTGGCTCTTTTATGTTCTTACGCACATACTCCGGTGCTTCTGTCTCTTCCAGAAGATTCTCAAGTCCCCAGAGTATCATTCCTTTATCCAGCGTGTAATCGCCCACGCATGCTGGGCAGCCGTCTTCACATGGACAACCTTTCACCATCCTGATTGCATTGTACAGGATCTCCGGCACCAGTCCATAGATCTTCTCCGAATACCCAAGACCGCCTTCGTATTTATCATAAATAAAAAGAGAGACTTTTTCATGATAATAATCATCCGGTATCGTCGCATTGTTCGACACCGCAACATCTATATCATCACGCTCTGTCATCGTAATCATCATAGATGCGTTCTTTATCGCATATTTCATTCCTTCAAAATGGTCATTAAGTATATACTGCCCCTGACGGTTCGGAACCAGCAGACTCCGGTAAGCACGCACTACATTCTCCGGCAGTGTGATCCATGCACTTTCTGTGTCGTAGTCTTTCTTTAAAGGCTGAGTCAGTGTTACATAGCCAAGATTCTGGTGATTGTGAAACTGTAATTTCTGGAACATGGAAATCACTTCATTGACATTCACATCCCCAAAATGAAGTTCTGTCCTCTTATATTCCTCTTCTTCAAAGCATCGTAAAATGCGCGTCTCTTTTGTTCCTGACGGGACTGTGTAATAATTTCCATCAAAATCAACTGCCTCTGCGGTTCTTCCGACCAGATCCATCTTCACAACTTCATACAGTGTTCCCTCATGCATATAAACTGCACCTGGGTGGATCTCATGATACGCCTGCAATTCATCCATCTCCGTGATCTCATGTCCGTCTTTCTTCGCAAGAAGTTTGAATCTCGTCTTGTCCATATTGCGGAGGCTGTAGTCACCTGCCGGATATGCCGGTCCTGCCCATATGAACCGTCCGCCAAGGCTCTTCACTTCTCCTGCACTTAAAAGAACCGGAATCATCTCTCCCAGATCCGGGAACAGTGCAATATCATCCAGCGACAATGGTAGTTCTGCTGCCGCCGCACGCAGATGCGCCAGCTCAATGAGAAGATTGTCCGGATCAACGATTGCATTCTCACTCTCATTTGAGAAAAGCCATTCCGGATCAATCGCAATATACTGGTCAAAGGGGCGGTTCTCCAAAAGAAGGTAGTTGACGCAGGAGACACCACTTCTTCCGGCACGTCCGCTCTGTTGCCAGAACGAAGCTCTTGTTCCCGGATAGCCAACGATCACGGTCGTATCCAGCTTACCGATGTCAATTCCAAGTTCCAGCGCATTGGTAGATACCAGCCCAGCCAGTTCTCCATGTGTCATCTTTCGTTCAATCTCTCTTCTCTCAAGTGGCGTATAACCACTCCGGTATCCGGCAATCAACTCCTCCGGCTGTTTTCCTGCTCTTCCGAATGCGCCAAGAAATCCTGCAGCACTCATCTTATCTCTGGCTTCTTTTAAAATGACTTCCACATTCCGTCTGGAACGTCCGAATGCAATGAAGTGTCTGTCTTCTGCCACAAGATTCGGGATTAATTTTGCCGCTACTGCCGATGCCGCGATTCGTCCATATACTTTATCATTCTTTCCTTTGTTCTCCGGCGGCTGGACAATCTGATAGATTTTATCCGGTGCCGGAGCACCGTTCCGGTCGATCAGCGAAAACGGTACACCACAGATCTTCTCTGCAAGCTCTATCGGATTGGCAATCGTCGCAGAGCTACAGAGAAACTGCGGTTCTGAGCGGTAATATGTGCAGATCCGGTGAAGTCTCCGGAAAATATTCGACAAATGCGCTCCAAACGCTCCGCGGTAAGAATGTAATTCATCAATGACAATATATTTGAGATTTGCGAAAATCGTATCAAACCCGTAATTGCTGTGATTTGGCAAAAAAGCTCCATTTAACATCTCCGGGTTCGTCAGGATAATATTTGCGCTCTGTCTGATTCTCGTACGCTCTGCCGGTTTCGTATCTCCATCGTATACCCCGGCAGATATCTTCCCGTCGCCGAAAAACTCAATCGCCGGCTGCAGGGCACGATACTGGTCGCTTGCCAGCGCCTTCGTCGGGTAAACAAAAATCGCTCTCGCCAGCGGATTCTCAAGAATCTCCTGCAAAACCGGAAGCAGAAATGCCAGCGTCTTACCACTCGCCGTTGAAGTTGTGATCACGACATTCTTTCCCGCTTCCGCAGTTTTGAACATCTCCACCTGATGCGAATAAAGCTGCTGATATCCGTTCTCTTTAAGATAATCTCTCAGCTCATCCTTAAGCGATTCTGGATATGCTTCACAAACCGCCTCTTTTGCCGGTATCTTTCTTGTATGAATAATATAATCTCTGAATTCTTCTGTCATGTATTTCCAGCCCTCTGTCCTCGAACATATATTCGCATTTAAGTATAGCACAGAACTGTTGTTCTCGCCACATTAAAATGCCACCTAATAATAATCATAAAATATTTCCTAATTTCTTCAATTCGTTCGAGAAAATCTCTGTGTCTTCCGTCTCTTCTTATGAAATGATCCATTCGCCTGATTCATTTCCCATGCGTGTTCCTTTCTTTGTGGTTTTAATATCCTACTATTTCTTATGATTGACAATATATATTCCGGTGCAAACCAAAAGTAAAGCCACCAGACTCCCAATATTAAATGCCTGACGTACCTCTCCTAATATCAGCGCAGATAATATCACACTGCACAATGGATTCACAAACCCGAAAATCGCAACTTTTGAGACATCATTCCATGCAAGAAGCACCGACCAGAGCGTATATGCAACCGCCGAAACCATTGCAAGATAGAAAATAATTGCTACACCGCCAATCGTGACATTTCCGAGGTGTCCGCCCATTCCGGTGCCGATCAATGTCAGCACGATTCCGCCCATTGTAAACTGTGTTCCGCTTAATATTACCGGAGAAACTTTTCTTGAAAATATATTGATCAATACGGTAGAAATTCCATAGGAAAGCTGTGCGATCAGAATAAACCCTTCACCAGTCAGCTTAAATCCCATGTCCAGAGAATTTCCCATGATGTTGATCACAACAACTCCTGCAAATCCCAGTATGCAGCCTGCTGATTTTCGTACCGTCATACGTTCATTTCTAAATACCAGACAGGATAGCAAAATTGCAATAAAATTGCCAAGTCCGGTAATAATACCACCTTTCACACCTGATGTATTTGCAACACCTATGTAGAAGAAAAAATACTGTCCGACTGTCTGCGCCAGGCAAACCGGTATCGCGTATTTCAGGACTTCTTTATCAGGAAACATCACCTTTTTCTCTCTTATTGATGTAAATGTCAGAACCAGCAGTCCCGCCAGCGTAAACCGTATTCCGGCAAAGACAATCTGGCTTGCCGTATCTGCTGAATCCATCTGCATAAGGTGATATCCTGTTTTTATCATTGGTATTGCACTGCCCCATAAAATGCAGCAAACGCAGGCAAGAAGTGCCACGATGCCGGTTCTGGTTAATGTGCTTTGTTTTTGCGTCATTAGTTTATACTCTCTTTCCTGTTGTATGATATAAATTGTTATTTTCTATTATTCGCTATTATAAACTACTATCGCTTCCAAAGAAAACATTTTGTAAAAACATTTCCTAACAAAAAACTGATACCCCATAAATATGAAGTATCAGTTTTCTTATTCATAAGCGTTCTGAATAGTTATTATTTATAATATCTTACTCAAAAATTCTTTCAGTCTCTCATCTTTTGGATTACTGAAAAATTCCTCCGGTTCTGCCTGTTCTTTGATCTTGCCTTCATCGATGAACACAACTCGTGTTCCAACTTCTCTGGCAAATCCCATCTCATGTGTGACAACGACCATTGTCATTCCTTCTCTCGCGAGCTGCTTCATGAGATCCAGAACTTCTCCAACCATCTCCGGATCAAGTGCGGAAGTCGGTTCATCGAAAAGCATCACTTCCGGATCCATCGCCAGTGATCTTACAATGGCAATTCGCTGTTTCTGTCCACCGGATAACTGCTCCGGGTAAGCATTTGCTTTGTCAGCAAGTCCTACTCGTTCCAGTAACTCATCCGCTCTTTTATCAGCTTCTTCTTTTGTCATTTTTTTCAGTGTGACCGGAGCCAGCGTAATATTTTCACGGATCGTCTTGTGTGGAAACAGATTAAAATGCTGGAATACCATTCCCATCTTCTGTCTGTGCAGGTCGATATTGGTCTTCGGATCTGTAATCTCATCTCCGTCAAAAATGATCGAACCGCTTGTTGGCTGCTCCAGAAGATTTAAAGAACGGAGAAATGTAGATTTACCGGAGCCGGATGGTCCGATAACTACAACCACTTCACCTTTTTTAATATCTGTTGAGATACCGTTGAGTACATTATTTTTTCCAAATGATTTATGCAGGTCTTTGACCTGGATCATTGTATCCTTATTATCGCTCACTGTTTCTCAACCTCCTTTCCAGCTTATTCATAAAGAATGTCAGCAGCATAACAAGTGCCAGATAAATGACTGCTGCCGCCAGAAGAGGCATAAATGCATCGAATGTACGGCTCTGAATGATCATTGCCGCCTTTGTCAAATCCTGCTCCCCGATATAACCGATGATCGCTGTCTCTTTGATCAGCACGATCATCTCATTTACCAGCGCCGGAAGCACATTTTTAAATGCCTGCGGAACAATGATCAGACGCATTGTCTGTGCATAATTAAGTCCCAGGCTTCGTCCTGCTTCTGTCTGTCCGATTGGAATAGACATAATACCGGAACGCACAATCTCTGCAACATATGCACCGGAATTAATACCAAAGGCAATACCACCGATGATAATGGAATCCAGTGAAGAAGAGCCGAACACAACCAGATACATGATCAAGATCTGGATCATCGTCGGTGTTCCACGAATCACTGTCAGGTACACTTTACAGATTGCATTTAATATCTTTAATTTGTTTGTCTTATCATGGTAAGAACGAATGATCGCTACAATAAAACCAATGATAACACCTAAAAGCAAAGCCTCTAAGGTGACAATAATTGTCACCTTGAGACCGCTCACAAGACCGAGCCAACGGTCATCCTTTATAAAGTTCGCATAAAACTTTGCTGAAAAATCTGCCATGATTACTCCTATTTCTTAACGATCACTACCTGTGAAGCGTTAGCATATGTATCTGTGAAATCGGCATTTTCTTTTCTCTCATCTGTTACTGTCATACCTGCTGCACCGAAATCAGCTTTTCCTGCTGCAACTGCCGGGAGAATAGAATCAAATTCCATATCTTCTACTTTTAATTTGTATCCTATCTTATCGCAGATTGCCTGTGACATATCAACATCGATACCTACAATAGCATCTCCTTCGTGATATTCATATGGTTCAAACTCAGCATTTGTTGCCATTACAAGTGTTCCTTTGGAAGTATCTGTTCCTTCCGGAGTTTTGTACTGATATTTACCTGCATCATCACCAATGTAGTTACCGATGATCTTATCAACTGTTCCGTCTTTTTTCAGTTCTTCTAATGCTGTATTCATTTCTTTTAACAGTTTGGAATTACCTTTTTTCACGCAGATTGCATACTGCTCATCATCAAAGATACCGTCAATGATCTTCAGATTGTCATTCTTCTCAACAAACTTCTTAGCCGGCTGAGCATCGATAACAACACAGTCTAATTTTCCGGATTCCAGAGCCTGTACTGCTGCTGCACCCTTTGGATAACGTTTCATCTGTGTATCTTTCTTTACGATCTTAGAACTTTCCAGATCTCCGGTTGTTCCCTGCTGAACACCAATTGTAAGATCTTTCAGATCTTCTGCTTTTGTTACTTCTACTTTTTTGTCTTCGCTTTTCTTGTCACTTCCGCATGCTGCAAGTGAAAATACACAGGCAGCTACTAAAACAACACTTACTAACTTCTTGAACTTCATATTTCTTCCTCCTAAAATGACTTCAAAGTATTTGGATATTACCGTATCATTCTCGGTGCAATCATCATAATTATGACGGTTGTAAAAGCATTTCTTGCATAAAAATACTTGCCTTTTATTTGAAACATGG
>NZ_JACOOY010000010.1:0-103591 GCF_014287705.1 Dorea hominis
GCTTCTACTTTTAAGATCATCTCGCCCTCACCGGCTCTTGGTGTGTCCACCATCTCAAATCTGTAGTCTCCAGGTGCATACGCAACGATTGCTTTCATTTTCTCTGGTAAATTGCTCATATTTTTTCCCTCCTATACTTGAAACATACACTTATATCAAAAAGAGCTGCCCTGCGCAGTCTTTTTGTATACTTTGCTATTTATACATAACGCCAGGCACAAAAGTCCTAAAAGCTACGAAACTCTTTTCTCTTGTCCCTGGCATTATAATATCTAACTATTCACGGATACGATCTCCGGTCTCAATATCAAACAAGTGTGTTTTTTCTCCACGAACTTCCAGTTTGATAATATCTCCGGCTTTATATCTTGTCTCATCATCCGTGATAATCATCAGAAGCGATTTTCCTACACGGATACCAATTCTTCTCTCGTCACCGAGGTTCTCAAATGTTGCAACCTCTTCCGGTGTTCCTTTGGAGTGCTCTCCTCCGATCATAACGTCCATAGGACGAACACCCATTTTACATTTGAATCCATTGCTTACTACATTGTAATAACGTTCCGGAACCTGGATCTTCAGGTTACTATCTTCGAATGTGAAGAAGAAGTGCTCTCCGTCTCCAACAATCGTTGTCTCCAAAATGTTCATCGGAGGCTCACCGATAAAGGATGCAACGAATTCATTTACCGGATCATCATATACTTCTGCCGGTGTTCCATACTGCTGAAGAACACCAAAGTTGATAATCGCTATCTTATCTGCCAGCGACATCGCCTCTAACTGGTCATGTGTTACATAAACCGTTGTACATTTGATATCATTGATCAGACGTTTGATCTCTGTACGCATTGCCTGACGTGCTTTACCATCCAAGTGGGAAAGTGGCTCATCCATGAGCAGCAGTTCCGGACGACGGATAATTGCACGAGCAATATTTACACGCTGTTTCTGTCCACCGGATAATTTAACCGGCATTTTGTCAAGCAGGTCATCACACTGCATGAGTGGTGCGATCTCACGGACACGTTTATCGATCTCTGCTTTGTCTACACCTTTTGCTTTTAAGTTGAAAGCAATATTATCATATACGGTAAGAGGCGGATACATCGCATAATCTTCGAACGCCAGACCGATATGTCTGTCCTTCGGATGAAGATCATTTACAAGTGTGTCTCCGATGTATATTTCTCCTTTTGTGATGTCCTCCAGACCGGCTGTCATACGAAGCGTTGTTGTCTTACCACATCCGGAAGGTCCGAGGAAAGCGATAAATTCACCCTGCTCAGCGACAAGATTCAGATCTTTTACCGCATAATCATTCGGTTTTGCACCTTTTTTCTTCTTACCCTGATTGTCATAACGTTTATAAAGATGTTTGATAGTTAATCCTGCCATACTCTTATCCCTCCTGTTCTGCTGCTAACGCTTTCACAGCCGCTTCTCTGTATCTTGTCAAATATTCCTGAGTCTCTGCGTCAAAGAACATAGCATGATCTAACTTCATATCTACATATATATCCTGGTCAATCTTAACTGTCAGTCCGTTCGGTGCGATCATACGAAGCTGCAGTCCGTCTTCTACGTCAGCTACGATAACGGCTTTGTTACCGATACTTTCGTAACTGTAAACGCTACACTTCATATAGCCTTCCTTCGGCTCAAATGAATAAGTAAGATTTTGTGGTCTCATACCGATATCTACGCGATCCAGTCCAAGTTCATCCAGTTTTGCATACAGATCATCCTCATGAGGAAGATCATATTCTTTTCCATTTGCTTCCAGCGTGAACTTATATGTATCGCCGGCTTTTTTGATTGCTCCGGTGATGATATTGATCTCCGGATCACCCATCAGTTCTGCAACGAACTCGTTACATGGCATATAATAAATCTCATCTCCGGTACCAACCTGAACCACTTTACCCTCATTGATAATAGCAATTCTGTCACCAAGTGACATAGCTTCCATGAAGTCATGTGTTACGTATACAGATGTTGTTCCGAAGTTTGCCTGGATCTCTTTTAACTCAGTACGCATGGAGTTACGAAGTTTTGCATCCAGATGTGCCAAAGGCTCATCCATCAGATATACTCTAGGAGAACGTACAAGTGCACGTCCCATGGCAACACGCTGTTTCTGTCCATTGGACAACTGACTCGGAAGACGCTCTAACAGATAGTCCATCTTCATCATCTCAGCAACTTCTGTAATTTTCTTTTTGATATATTCTTCATCTCTCTTGTATAATTTGCTTCTAAGCGGAGATGCCATATTATCATAAACTGTCATCTGCGGATACAATGCATAGTTCTCAAATACCATTGCTGTATCTCTGTGTGCAGCATCAGTCAGGTTTTCAACCTTTCCGTCAAATTTGATCACACCCTCTTCCGGAAGCTGGATTCCGGCAATGCAGTTCAGGATTGTTGTCTTTCCTGCACCGGCAGGTCCAAACAATACGAAGAACTCTTTATCTTTGATATCCAGGCTTACTCCATCAAGAGCTGTAACTTTTCCGAATTTTTTAGTAACATTTTCCAATTGTATTCTTGACATATTCTCACCTCTATCCCTTTACTGCACCGAAACTCAGACCACGAACCAGATGTTTCTGGATACACAGTGCGAAAATGATTGCCGGCAGAGCGGATACGGCTGCTGCTACAGCAAGCTGTCCATAGTGTGCACTGTCTGTTCCAAGGAACTTTGTGATCGCTACAGTGATCGGCTGAACGTTTGTACCTCCAAGCATCAACGGGAATGTAAAACTGTTCCATGCGAAGATAAATGCAAGGAGTGCAGCGGATACAAGACCCGGTTTGATAAGTGGTACAAGGTTCTTAAAGAAGATCTGATACCAGGAATATCCGTCTACCTGGGCTGCATACTCAATCTCAACAGAAATATCTTCGAAGTATCCTCTTACTACCCAGATCAGAAGCGGCATAGAGATTAACTGGTATACCCAGATCAGTCCAAAGTAAGAATCATAGATTCCTAATCTCTGATAGATCATGAACAGTGGTAATACTACCAGGATCTCAGGTGCGAATTTGAAAGAAAGAATCTGGAATGCGATATCTTCTTTCTTCTTGAAGTTGTATCTTGCAAGGGCATATGCTGCCGGTACACCTGCAAGTACGGAAATCAGAACTGCTCCTCCGGATACGATCAAACTATCTAACATATATTTCATATAATCTGTGTGAAGTAATACTTCCTTGTAGTTTGCAAGTGTTGGTGTAAATACAAATGTTGTTGTATACATCTCCGCATCTGACTTAAATGTCAGGATCAGCATCCAGATCAGCGGAAACAGAGCAAATATTGAATATATGGCTAAAAGTCCATTCTGAACTATACGGCCTAATCTTTTTGAAGCTGTACTCATGCTTAACATCCTTTCTATGTGAAAATAATCTTGTTTTCCAGTAACCTGTTATTCTTCCAGACCTGCTGCCTGTTTCTGTGCAGCTCTCTGTCTCTTAACGATCTGTTTTGCAATGATATTAATGAATACCCACAATACCAGGATGTACGGAAGTGCATATCCGAATTTCTGGAACTGGAATCCTGTCTGATAAGCGGTCAGTGACAGGTTCATAAGTGTATCTCCAGGGCCTCCCTTTGTCAGAGCGAAGATAACGGCATATTCCTGTAATGCTGCCATCAATCTGAACAGGAGTGCAATATATAAACTTGGTTTTAACATTGGCAGTGTCAGGTTACGGAAGTTAAACATTGTACTTCCTCCATCGATCTTAGCAGATTCGAATGGTGACTTCGGCAGTGACTGAAGACCTGCAAGTACAAGTAACATACAGAATGATGTGTTAACCCATACATCGATCATAACTGCTGTCATAAGTGCAGTCTTCGGACTTGCTGCCCAAGGGAATCCGACAATACCAAAGATGTTCAAGAATTTTTCGATAATACCAACGGAGTTGTTCAGCATCAACTGCCAGATGATCGTAGCTGTTACAGGTGCAACCATCAGCGGGAAGATCAATGCAACTCTCATAATCTTTGAAAATCTGTTGTTCAGGTTGTTGAGGATAATTGCTACCCCCATTCCTAATCCCATCTCAATTGCTGTACTAAAGAATGCATATTTAATTGTTACCCATGTTGCTTTTAAGAATTCTTTCGATGCCAGAATCTGTGTCCAGTTTCTTAATCCTACAAAACTATATGTTGGCATTCTGAAAGAGAAGTTTGTAAGTGAATAGTAAATTGCCATTACGAAAGGAATCATAATACCTATAGTAATGATTAGAGCAGGTGCCACAATCATATACGGAAGTGCTTTTGTTTTAAAAGGCACCACATTCAGCTCACTCGCAGCGGCACTGTTCTTATTCTGTTCTTTCATCCTAGTTCCTCCAATCAAAAATATTTAACATCCGGTACGGAGTTCTCACAATTTCAAAAGTAAAATCGAGGAGGGTCAGGTAACCCCTCCTCGACTCTAACCCTTAATATGTACGATTATGTCCATTTCGTACTTCAATTTTTAATCTCTCAATTAATCGTCGATCGCAAATAATCTAAACGTTCCCAATATTATTCATCGATCTGAATGTCAGCTACGATCTTATCAAGATCTTTCTTCAGCTGTTTCATAGCCTGCTCTGTAGATTTGTACTTGTTGCTTGTTACAAGATCCTGCAGAGTCTCTGCCCATTTTGTTGTACACTCGAAGAAGTACGGCTGTGGTGTGAAGTAGATAGATGCGTTCTTCTCAAGAGCTGCGATAGACTCGAGATAGTTATCTGCTTTACCAACGATAGATTTGTACTCATCACTGTTCATAACAGATGTACGAGGAGTATCCGGAGAAGCTCCTTCAGTTCCTGACCAAAGCATGTAATCTGGGCTTGTGAAGTACTGAATGAAGTACCAAGCTGCTTCTTTGTTCTTAGAATCTTTGTTCATAGCCAGTGACCAGATCCAGAGGTTTGTCTTAGCGTCAGCATCTGTCTTTCCTTCCGGAAGCGGAACTGTTGACCATGCAATATTTCCGGATTCTGCAGAAGCGCCTTTGTAGTTGTTGAAGTAAGCGTTACTTGATGCATCAAACATCATAGCTGCTTTCTTAGCTCCGAGGTCTTTACCACACTCATACCATGTAGCGTTTGCCCACTGAGTAGATCCGCCTTCTTTGATAAGTTTAACCCAGTAATCTGTCATATCAATAGCTTCTTTAGAATCAAGTTTACATACTAACTTGCCATCTTCGATTGCAAAGTCCTGAGCTCCCCATGTTGCGAATAATGACATATATCCAGGATGGATTGTTGCCCACTCACGAGTACCACGAACTGCGATTCCATATGTTCCGGATCCGTTGAATCCCTTTAATGCTTTAGCAGCTTTCAGAAGGTCATCTGTTGTCTTCGGAACCGCGATTCCTTTTTCTTTTAATACTTTCTTGTTATAGGAAATGTTGTTTAATTCCCATCCCATTGGAAGTGCCCACTGAGAACCTTTTCCAACTTTGTGTCCAGCTGTCAGATCCCATTTCAATGCCCCAACAACACCTGGAATGAAATCATCATAGTTGTAATCTTTGTCTGTAAGAGCCGGGTTGTTAATGTAGTCATCCAATGGCTCCATGTATCCAGCCGGTGCATACTCCCAAACCTGATAAGCACCTGTCATGTAAACATCAGTGTCACCTGAGTGGCTGCTAAGAGAAGTGTTCAACTTGTCAAAGTAGTTAGACTCTGGTGTAGAAGAATATTTAACCTTAATTCCTGTCTTCTTCTCAAATTCCGGGATCTTCTTGATAACGGCTTTTGAGTAGTTGTGCTCATTGAACATTACGTTGATTGTTGTTCCCTTGTAGTTCTGCCAGTCGAAATCTTCGGCTTTTCCTTTGTCCGGCGCGTCACTCTTAGAAGAATCACTTCCTGTGGATCCGCCACAACCAGCGAGCATTGTAGCAACCATTGTCATACATAACAGTGCGCTTATAACCTTTTTTTTCATACCTTTCTTTCCTCCCTTTTCTATGGATTTTAATTTTGTACACTTTGTTTACGTATCAGTTTACCTGCCTGAACGTTTTGTACAAATTGTTTAATATTATTATAGCACAAAGCTGACTTTTGTCCAGGTGTTTTACATATGTAATGTTTCACAAAAAATTCATGGTGTTTTTGCACTATTTTTTCATTTTTTTGGTGATTTTTTTGTTAAATTTTTATTTATCCACTAAAAAAATGACTATAGTTGCCTTAAATACGCTTTTCGTGTATCATTAGTAACATATTGGACACTTTGGAGGTATACATCATGAAAGCATTTGAATACGACAGTGGCTTTATGAAATTTGCAATTCTTCTAAGCCGCCTGACACTCTTAAATCTGATCTGGCTGATCGCCTGTATCCCGGTTGTCACCATCGGTGCCTCGACAGCCGCCATGCATTACAGCGCAGCGAAGCTTATGAACGGCGACAGTCATGTTTTCGGGAATTACAAAACCGGTTTCCGTACATATTGGAAAAAAGGAACTGTGATCTGGCTGATCACCGCAGTATTCAGTGCCATCTTCGGTATGGCATCCTACCTGTTCCAGACAGCACGTATTCCTTATCATACAGTACTGATGGTCATCTCCGGCATGGCTTTCCTTACATTATTATTAGTAGTGATCTGGATCTATCCGACAATGGTGAATTTCTCCGGAAAGTTACAGGAGTTATTTTTCAATGCATTTATCTTCGCTTTTATGTACGCACCTGTCACACTGATCGCAGTGGTATTCTATGGAATCGCAGGATTTTTATTTATCCGCTTCCTGCTCACCAGAATGCTCGTAGTACTGTTCGGACCGGCTCTTATCGTTTACAGTACGCTGGTGCTTTTTGAGAAGGTATTTAAAAAATACAGACCTAAGACCGAAGAAAGTTAAAGTCTGAATTGTAACTACATGCAAAGAACTGTCACTGACATATTTCTTCAGATACTATGACATCAAAAAATCTGTGCAAGCTATGCTTACACAGATTTTTTAATGTCCTTATTATTAGAAAGGAACTAAACGATATCTTATTTTCTACGATGCATTAGTCGAATTTGAATGCAACTTTGAAGTCGCCGTATTTTCCTGATGCATAGTCAAATGCTTTCTCCCACTCTTCAATCTTGAAGATGCTGGATACAACACCGTCTGTCTTTAAGTTGCCTTTCATCATGTTCTCGATTACGAATGGATATGCATACGGGCTTAAGTGTGATCCCAGGATATCCAGTTCTTTACGGTCACCGATGATAGACCAGTCAACTTTTGTCTCTGATCCAAATACACTGAACTCTACGAAACGTCCAAGTTTACGTGTTACAGTCAGTCCCTGGATAACGCTTGAAGGATGTCCGGTTGCTTCGATGTAAACGTCGCATCCATAGTCATCTGTCAGAGCTTTGATCTCTTTGTCAATGTCGCATTTTCCTGGGTTGAATACAAGGTCAGCGCCAAATTCTTTTGCTTTCTCCAATCTTCCATCCTGCATATCCAGAACGATTAAGAGTTTTGGATTCTTCATTCTTGCGTATGTGATCATGCCAAGTCCGAGAGTACCTGCTCCGGAGATAACTACTACGTCTTCGTTTGTGATGCTTCCACGGTCAACTGCATGTTTGGAACATCCATAAGGCTCTACCAGAAGTGCCTGCTCGATAGACATATCTTCCGGTACACGGCTTAATACACAGTTCTTAGGATATCTTACATACTCTGCCATACCACCGTTGTTGTATGACTGGAATCCGAGCATGTCGTGTGGCTGGCACATCCAGTAATGTCCGTCTTTACAGAAACGGCATTTTCCGCAAGGAACAATTTGGTCTGCGATGATTCTGTCGCCCAGCTCATATCCTTCTACGTTCTCACCCATCTCAACGATTCTTCCGAAGAATTCATGTCCCGGAATAAATGGTGGTTTAACCCATGATGGCTGTACATCATCTCCCCAGAACATTGCTGCACCGTGGCTGCACTTTAAATCACCTGCACAGATTCCGCAAGCCTCTGTCTTGATGATAATGTCGTCCGGTCCACATTCCGGTGTTGGATATTCCGGTTCAAAACGATAATCGTCTTTTGAATATGCTACCAGCGCTTTCATTGTTTTCGGAGTACTTCCTTTTGTTGCCATAATACAAACACCTCTTTCTTAAAAAATATATCTTTTGTTATACTTCAAACTGTCCCCAGACAGTATCGAGAGCTTTGCTCACTGCATGATATTTCTCATATTTTTTCTGATAAATCTCATGCATCTGCGGATTCGGTTCTACTCTTCCTGATACGTGTACCATATGTTTTGCCGCATCCTCATAATCCTTGTATACACCAGCTGCGATCGCTGCTGCCATACCACATCCGAGTGCACCTAATTCTTTGGCATCTACCGTCTCAATCGGGAATCCTAAAATATCCGCAAACATCTGTACCCAAACTTCTGAATTTGCAGCACCTCCCGCCATACGAATTGCCTCCGGGCGTTCTCTGGATAATAATAACCTCTCAATATGTGTCTTATGTGAAAATACAACACCTTCATAAATCGCACGTAGCATATGTGCTTTGTTATGGTAAGTTGTAAGTCCGATAAATGCTCCCTTTCCAAGTGGATGTGCATTCGATCCATATAAGAACGGAAGGAAATATACATCACATTCTTCCGGTTTTACGGAAGCTACTTTTGCATTGACTACACTGTAGATATTTTCACCTTCCGGAATCTTCTCATTCTCCATACAGTTCTCCAGATACCACTCCAGGTTCCCGGATGAAGTTGCACTGCATTCTTCTACGAGATAATATCCCGGCATTGCAAACAGAGAGTTCATGGCGATCGTTCCATCCATAACCGGCTCTTTTGCAATATATTCATTGATACTCCATGTACCTGCGATCGTACACATTCTGTCCGGTGATGTAACATCTACCGCAACTGCACAGGCATCAATATCAAACATACCGCCTGCCACTGCCGTCCCTTCCGGAAGTCCGGTCAGTTCAGATGCTTCTTTGGAAATCGTACCGCACAGGTCATAAGAATAACGGATTGGCGGAAGCATATCATATACTTCTCCGATTCCCATCTTCTCTAAAATATCTTTATCAAATCTGACATCTCTGACATTCATAAGTCCTGATCCGGAAATGTCCGTTGCTTCACTGTAAGCCTCTCCGGTCAGTCTGAATCTTACATAATCTTTTACTGAAAATGCATACTGGATATTATCGTAAATATCTCTGTGGTGATCCTTAAACCATGCAAGTAACGATACCTGCTGGCATGCCATGATCTCCTGACATGTTCTGTCATGGATCTCTTCATATACACCATTCTCATGCCACTTCTCCGGATATTTCCACGCACGGCTGTCTGTGGAAATAATTCCGTTATATGCCGGTTTGCCGTCTTTGCCCCAAGGATATAAGCCTTTGCCGTGACCGCACACTGCAATACCCAGAATATCTTCGCCATTAATTCCCGCTTTCTTGATCGCACGCTTGATGCAGTCACAGTTTGCAAGCCAAAGTTCTTCCATATCTCTTTCCGTATAGCCTGACTTTGGTGTGATCACTTTCGTTGATCTGCCGGCTGTTGCAATCTCTTTTCCGGTCAGATCAAAGATCGCAGCCTTGGTCGATGTACCACCATTATCGAGTCCTATTACATACCGTTCCATATTCACGTCCTCCTTTGCCTGTCTCAATTATATATTCTTTGTGCAAATATATCAATGACATTTTTCCACCTCCGTGACTTTTGTCACATTTACACAAAAAAAGAACCTGACGATATTTACCGTCAGGTTCTACGCATGTCTATCTTTAATTTTTAGCCATCTACTATCTTGTAACGTATGCATGTTTGAGTTCAACAGATGTTGCTTTCTTGTCTGCTTTAACTCCTGATGCTGTAATGCCTGATGCCAGTGCTGCTCCAATGTTGTAAAAATCTCTAACCATTACATAAATTCCTGCTGCTACAAAAAGAACGGATAAAATTGTTGCTACTAATGTCATCATACTTGTCACCTCATACTTTAGATTGTTAAAAATTTGTTTATCTTTTTTCTGATTGTATAATAACACAGCCTGTGCTCTTCGTAAATGTCAAAAAGCTCCAATCTTTTTTTGTTTTCAGCATATTTTTTGTTACTTTTTTATCAATGTGTTTTGGCTTTTATTTAATTTTAGCAATTGCTTCCTGTTCTATGCTTAATCCCTGTTTAAATTGCTCTATAAATTTCTCGAATCCGTCCACATCTTCCGGAACTGGTTCCATCTTGCTGCCCTCATTTCCGGCAAAAACTTTATTGTCAAGATAGTCTTCCAACGTCTCGCCTTCTGCTTTTCCAACTTCGTATGCAGCCAGAAGTGCAATTCCCCATGCGCCGCCTTCGCCAGCTGTCTCCATTACGGAAACCGGAGCCTGCATTGCAGCTGCCATGATGCGCTGACCAACTCCCGGAGTCTTAAAGAGTCCACCGTGTCCTAAGATCTTATCAATCTGGATATGCTCTTCTTTTACAAGGATATCCATTCCGATCTTGAGTGCACCGAGTGCCGCATACAAATGTGTACGCATAAAGTTTGCAAGATTGAATTTACTGTTTGGTGTACGAATAAATACCGGTCGGCCTTCATCAATCGGAATAATATTTTCACCGGAATAATATCCATATGATAACAGACCACCACAGTCAGCATCACCTTCCAGTGCTTTGTTATATAATGTTCCGAACAATGTATTCATATCTACTTTCATGCCCATTGCTTCTGAATACTCTTTAAAAATATTCACCCATGCATTCAGATCAGAAGTACAGTTATTTGCATGTGCCATTGCCACCGGACTTCCGGATGGTGTTGTTACCATATCAATTTCCGTATATACTTTGGAAAGTTCTTTTTCCAGTACGATCATAGCAAATACAGATGTTCCGGCAGATACATTACCGGTTCTCTTTGCAACACTGTTTGTTGCAATCATACCGGTTCCGGCATCACCTTCCGGCGGGCACACCGGAATTCCTGCCTGAAGTGTTCCGGTCGGATCTAATAATTTGACACCTTCTTCTGTCAGGCATCCTGCATCATCGCCTGCGCAGAGGACTTTCGGCATGATTTCACGGAGTTTCCAGCTATATCCACGGTCTTCGACAAGTTTGTCAAATTTTTCGATCATTCCATCGTAGAAATCGGATGTAGCCGGATCAATCGGGAACATACCGGATGCATCACCGACTCCTAGGACCTTCTGACCGGTCAGCTGCCAGTGAATATATCCGGATAAGGTTGTAAAATATGCCACATCCTTCACATGTTCTTCTTTATTAAGAATCGCCTGATACAGATGTGCAATGCTCCATCTCTGCGGAATATTGTACTGGAACAGCTCTGTCAGCTCTTCTGCTGCCTGTCCTGTGATCGTATTTCTCCAGGTACGGAATGGAACGAGCAGTGTTCCTTCTTTGTCAAATGCCATATAGCCGTGCATCATTGCACTGAATCCGATGCCGGCAAGGCTTTTGATCTCAGTACCGTATTTTTCCTTTACGTCTGCCGCCATATTAGCATAGCTGGCTTTCAGTCCTTTCCAGATGTCTTCCAGATCGTATGTCCAGATATGTCCGTCCAGTCTGTTCTCCCAGTCATAACTTCCTGTTGCTACCGGCTGATGATTTTCATCGATCATAACCGCTTTGATTCTTGTCGAGCCGAGTTCAATACCTACTACTGCTTTTCCGGCTTCAATCAATGTTTTTACATTCTCCTTGTTCATCTAGTTTCCCCCCTGTCCATAGTATGCATTTGCTCCGTGTTTTCTGTAATAATGCTTGTCCTGCAGTTCCTGTGGTGCCGGCTTATTTTCCGGATTGATCAGTTCACAACGGCACGCCATCTTTGCAACTTCTTCTAATACTACTGCGTTGTGCACTGCTTCGTTGGCATCTTTGCCCCATGTAAACGGACCGTGGTTCTTACAAAGAACTGCCGGTGTTGCAATATAGTCTTTTCCGCGTGCTTCAAACTCGTCCGCGATCAGCACACCTGTATTTTTTTCATAAGCTTCTTCAATCTCTTCTTTTGTCAGATTGCGCACACATGGAACTTCTCCATACAGATAATCTGCATGTGTGGTTCCGTAGCATGGAATGTCTCTTCCTGCCTGCGCCCAGCTTGTAGCCCACGGGGAATGGGTATGTACGATTCCCCCGATATCCGGGAAACGGTTATATAATACCATGTGAGTATCTGTATCGGATGAAGGGTTGTATTTTCCTTCTACTTTGTTGCCCTGAAGATCAACGACTACCATATCATCCGGTGTCAGTTTATCGTATTCTACTCCGCTTGGTTTGATTACAAAAAGACCTTTTTCTCTGTCAATTCCGCTCACGTTACCCCAGGTAAATGTAACCAGTCCATACTTCGGCAGCATCATATTGGCTTCGTACACTTTCTTTTTCAGTTCTTCTAACATTCTATTGTCCTCCGTTCTTAAAGTCTACTATAGTCAATATATCTTAATTTTTATATGTTTTCAACTGATTTTCGGTAATATGTGCCAATAATCACTAATTTTAGTATCTGACGTACGGTTCCGTATACAGCGGTTCTTTCGTTTTCACAAACTACCAGATAATAGTCAAGCATGGATGTGTATCCTTCCCACTACCAGGGCTGATTAGGAACTCTCATCCATGAGTGACGTGCGCTGCAAGGCGCACGCAAAAAAGGAGCAGGAAACTTGCGCTTCCTGCTCCTTAATTGTTCTTTATTCTGTTAAATTCCTGAATTACTCGATTATAACTCCGTCTTCTTCTACAACATTTTCTGTTATATCATCAACGTCATTCATCTCACCGATTTCTATATCATCACCTTCATCAAATGATAATTCATCATCTAATGCGTAATCGGAACCGAGTTTAATATCACGGTATTTTCTCATACCTGTACCGGCTGGGATGTGTTTACCAATGATAACGTTCTCTTTCAGACCTACCAGTGGATCGATCTTGCCCTTGATTGCTGCTTCTGTCAGAACTTTTGTTGTCTCCTGGAAGGATGCTGCTGACAGGAAGGAGTTTGTAGCAAGGGATGCTTTTGTAATACCAAGCATGATCTGTTCTCCGGTTGCCGGCTCTTTACCTTCTGCTTCCAGAGCTGCATTTGTATCTTCAAATTCCAGAATATCTACATTTGTTCCCGGAAGGAATTCTGTATCTCCTGCTTCTTCGATACGGATCTTCTTCAGCATCTGACGAACGATAACCTCGATATGCTTATCGTTGATCTCAACACCCTGCAGACGGTATACACGCTGTACTTCCTGGATCATGTAATCCTGTACGGCGCGGAGTCCTTTGATCTTCAGGATATCATGAGGATTTACACTACCTTCTGTCAGTTCATCACCGGCTTCCAGTTTTGCTCCGTCTAATATTTTGATACGTGATCCGTAAGGGATCAGATATGCTTTGGATTCTCCTGTTTCTTCATTTGTAACGATAATCTCACGTTTTTTCTTCGTGTCGCTGATTGTTGCAGTTCCTGCAAACTCTGTGATAATTGCAAGTCCCTTCGGCTTTCTAGCCTCAAAAAGCTCCTCGACACGAGGAAGTCCCTGTGTGATATCCCCACCGGCTACACCACCGGTATGGAATGTTCTCATAGTAAGCTGTGTACCAGGCTCACCGATGGACTGGGCAGCGATAATACCAACAGCCTCTCCAACCTGTACCGGCTCACCGGTTGCCATGTTGGCTCCGTAACATTTTGCACAGATACCGCTGTGTGAACGGCATGTTAAAATTGTACGGATCTTAATCTTCTTCAGTGTCTCACCATTTTCATCGACACCTTTTTTCATGATCAGCTCTGCACGTTTCGGAGTAACCATATGGTTCTTCTTAACAAGTACATTGCCATCTTTATCTACGATATCCTCGCACAGGTAACGTCCTGTAATACGCTCCTGGAGGCTCTCGATCTCTTCATTTCCATCCATGAATGCATGTACATACATTCCAGGGATCGGACCATCCTTCGGTGCACAGTCTACTTCGTGAATAATAAGCTCCTGGGATACATCAACCAGACGTCTAGTCAGGTATCCTGAATCGGCTGTACGAAGGGCTGTATCAGAAAGTCCTTTACGTGCTCCATGCGCAGACATGAAATACTCCAATACGTCCAGACCTTCACGGAAGTTTGACTTGATAGGCAACTCGATCGTATGACCGGTTGTATCTGCCATCAATCCACGCATACCTGCAAGCTGTTTGATCTGTTTGTCAGATCCACGGGCTCCGGAATCCGCCATCATGAAGATGTTGTTGTATTTATCAAGTCCTGTCAGCAGGGCATGTGTCAGAGCATCGTCAGTTGTCTTCCATGTCTCAACAACTTCTTTGTAACGCTCTTCCTCTGTGATCAGACCACGCTTGAAGTTCTTTGTGATCTTATCTACTGTATCCTGTGCTTTCTGGATCATCTCTGGTTTCTGTGGCGGTACTGTCATATCTGAAATAGATACGGTCATCGCAGCTCTTGTAGAATACTTGTATCCGATTGCTTTTACATGGTCAAGAACTTCTGCTGTAGCAGTTGCTCCATGTGTATTGATAACTTTCTCAAGAATCTGTTTTAACTGTTTCTTACCTACGTGGAAATCAATCTCCAGTAACAGTTCGTTGCCTTCTACTTCACGATCTACGAATCCAAGATCCTGTGGAATGATCTCGTTGAAGATAAATCTTCCCAGTGTAGACTCAACAGTAGCTGTCTTATCTGTTCCGTCGGCAAGTGTCTTTGTTACACGTACTTTAATGCGTGAGTGCAGAGTAATTACCTGGTTCTCATATGCCAGGATTGCTTCGTTCACGCTCTTGAAGAACTTACCTTCTCCGATTGCTCCAGGTCTTTCCTGAGTCAGATAGTAAATACCAAGTACCATATCCTGTGAAGGTACAGCTACCGGTCCACCATCGGAAGGTTTCAGTAAGTTGTTCGGTGAGAGCAGAAGGAAACGACACTCAGCCTGTGCTTCTACAGACAGCGGAAGATGTACAGCCATCTGGTCTCCATCGAAGTCGGCGTTGAACGCGGTACATACGAGTGGATGAAGCTTGATTGCCTTACCTTCTACAAGGATCGGCTCAAATGCCTGGATACCCAGTCGATGAAGTGTAGGGGCACGGTTTAACATAACCGGATGCTCTTTGATCACTTCTTCCAGAACATCCCATACTTCCGGCTGAAGTCTCTCTACCATTTTCTTAGCATTTTTGATATTGTGAGCAGTTCCATTCTGAACAAGTTCTTTCATTACAAATGGTTTGAACAGCTCGATCGCCATCTCTTTCGGAAGACCGCACTGGTAAATCTTAAGTTCCGGTCCTACGACGATAACGGAACGTCCGGAGTAGTCAACACGCTTACCAAGCAGGTTCTGACGGAAACGTCCGGATTTACCTTTCAGCATATCAGAGAGGGACTTAAGAGCACGGTTACCCGGTCCTGTAACCGGACGGCCACGGCGTCCGTTGTCGATCAGTGCATCTACTGCTTCCTGTAACATTCTCTTTTCGTTTCTTACGATAATGTCCGGAGCACCTAACTCAAGCAGACGTTTCAGACGGTTATTTCTGTTGATAATTCTTCTGTACAGATCATTCAGGTCAGATGTTGCAAAACGTCCACCATCTAACTGAACCATCGGACGCAGATCCGGTGGGATGACCGGAATGTTATTCATGATCATCCACTCTGGTTTGTTACCGGACTCACGGAAAGCTTCTACAACTTCCAGACGTTTTACGATTCTTGCACGTTTCTGTCCGGTAGCTCCCTGTAAGCCTTCTGTCAGTTCATTGTATTCTTTGTCAAGGTCGATTGCTTCCAGCAGTTCCTGTACAGATTCAGCACCCATACCTACTCGGAAAGCACTTCCCCATTTTTCTCTTGCTTCCTGATATTCCTGTTCAGACAATACCTGTTTGTACTGAAGGTCTGTATCCCCTTTGTCCAGCACGATATAGGATGCGAAATACAGAACTTTCTCCAGTGTTCTTGGAGACAGATCCAGGATCAGTCCCATACGGCTCGGGATTCCTTTGAAGTACCAGATATGGGATACCGGAGCTGCAAGAGCAATGTGTCCCATACGCTCACGTCGTACGCTTGCTTTTGTAACTTCTACACCACAGCGGTCACAAACGACACCTTTGTAACGGATCTTTTTATATTTACCACAGTGGCATTCCCAGTCTTTGCTTGGTCCGAAAATCTTTTCGCAGAACAAACCATCTTTCTCCGGTTTCAGAGTTCTGTAGTTAATTGTCTCCGGTTTTGTTACTTCTCCCCTTGACCATTCCAGAATCTTTTCAGGTGACGCCAAACCGATTTTGATTGCATCAAAAGTCATAGGCTGAAATGTTTGTTCCTTAGTATTTTCTGGCATACTGGCACCCCTTTCTATTCGTTATCTGCATCATATGCATAGTCATCAGTTTCATTAAAATCGATTGAGAAGTCATCCTCTTCCGGCTCTTCTTCTACATCAACGAGTTCTTCTCCCTGGAATTCCTGTTCGGTATATCCATGTTTACCGAAGTCATCGTCCTGTCCGTATCTTCTGTCTCCTTCAATCAATGAGCGGAAATCTGTATTACCCATCTCTGAGGTTTCCATGATCTCAACTTCTGTATTGTCATCGCGCAGTACACGCACATCCAGTCCGAGAGACTGTAACTCTTTGAGCAATACTTTGAAGGATTCCGGAATACCTGGCTCAGGGATGTTCTCACCTTTGATGATCGCTTCGTATGTCTTCACACGACCGATAACATCATCGGATTTGACTGTCAGGATCTCCTGCAGAGTATAAGATGCACCATAAGCTTCCAGTGCCCAAACCTCCATCTCTCCGAAACGCTGCCCACCGAACTGTGCCTTACCACCTAATGGCTGCTGTGTAACCAGTGAGTAAGGACCCGTTGAACGTGCGTGGATCTTATCATCTACCAGATGATGCAGTTTCAGGTAATGCATGTGTCCGATTGTTACCGGGCTGTCGAAGAACTCTCCTGTTCTACCATCACGAAGACGTACTTTACCGTCTCTTGAAAGCGGTACACCCTTCCACAGTTTTCTGTGGTCTCTGTTCTCATACAGATAATCCAAGACTTCCGGAAGGAGTTCCTGTTCGTGTTTTGCTTTGAACTCTTCCCAGCTTAAGTTGACATAGTCATTAGCCAGATCAAGAGTATCCATAATATCATTCTCATTTGCACCGTCAAATACCGGTGTTGCAATGTTAAATCCAAGTGCTTTTGCTGCCAGGGACAAGTGAATCTCCAATACCTGTCCGATGTTCATACGTGATGGTACACCCAGTGGGTTCAGTACGATGTCAAGCGGACGTCCGTTTGGCAGGAATGGCATATCTTCTACAGGAAGTACACGAGAAACGACACCCTTGTTACCATGACGACCAGCCATCTTATCTCCAACGGAGATCTTTCTCTTCTGTGCAATGTAAATACGAACGGACTGATTTACACCAGGTGACATCTCGTCACCGTTCTCTCTTGTAAATACTTTCGCATCTACAACAATTCCGTATTCACCATGTGGTACTTTCAGAGATGTATCACGTACTTCACGTGCTTTTTCACCGAAGATCGCACGAAGAAGTCTCTCTTCTGCTGTCAGTTCTGTCTCTCCCTTCGGAGTTACTTTTCCGACCAGGATATCACCGGCACGCACTTCTGCACCAATGCGGATGATTCCTCTGTCATCCAGATCTTTCAGAGCTTCATCTCCAACTCCCGGAATATCTCTTGTGATCTCTTCCGGTCCGAGTTTTGTATCACGTGCTTCTGCTTCGTATTCTTCAATATGAACGGATGTATATACATCATCCTGTACAAGTCTTTCACTTAAGAGTACCGCATCCTCGTAGTTATAACCTTCCCAGGTCATAAATCCGATCAATGGGTTCTTACCTAACGCAAGTTCACCGTTTGATGTAGACGGTCCGTCTGCGATAACGTCTCCGGCTTCTACTCTGTCACCTTTGAAGACAATTGCTCTCTGGTTGTAGCAGTTGCTCTGGTTGCTTCGCTGGAACTTCGTCAGTTTATATTTTCTAAGTTTTCCGTCATCCTGCTTAATCTGAATCTCTGTGGATGTAGATCTCTCTACGATACCGCCTTCTTCAGCAACAACACATACTCCGGAGTCAACGGCTGTCTTCTCTTCCATACCGGTTCCGACTACAGGAGCCTCTGTAATAAGAAGCGGTACTGCCTGACGCTGCATGTTGGATCCCATCAGCGCACGGTTCGCATCATCATTCTCCAGGAAAGGAATCAAGGCTGTAGCTACAGAGAATACCATCTTAGGAGAAACGTCCATGTAATCGAACATCTTTCTCTCATATTCCTGTGTCTCTTCACGATAACGACCGGATACATTCTTACGAACAAAATGTCCTTCTGCATCCAGCTGTTCATTCGCCTGTGCTACATGGTAGTTATCTTCTTCATCCGCTGTCATATAAACAACTTCGTCTGTTACACGCGGATTTTCCGGATCGGAGTGATCAATCTTACGGTACGGAGCCTCAACGAATCCATACTGATTGATTCTTGCATAACTTGCAAGAGAGTTGATCAGACCGATATTCGGACCTTCAGGTGTCTCAATCGGACACATTCTTCCGTAATGGGAGTAATGAACATCTCGAACCTCGAATCCGGCACGGTCTCTTGACAGACCACCCGGTCCAAGGGCTGACAGACGTCTCTTATGTGTCAGCTCACCTAACGGGTTGTTCTGATCCATGAACTGTGACAGCTGAGAAGAACCAAAGAATTCTTTTACTGCTGCTGTTACTGGTTTGATGTTGATCAGGGACTGTGGTGAAATACCTTCCAGATCCTGTGTTGTCATACGCTCACGTACAACTCTCTCCAGTCTTGAAAGACCGATTCTGTACTGGTTCTGAAGCAACTCACCGACAGCACGGATACGTCTGTTTCCGAGGTGGTCGATATCATCATCATTTCCAAGTCCATATTCCAGATGCATATTATAGTTGATAGACGCAAAAATATCTTCTTTTGTGATATGTTTCGGGATCAGATCATGGATGTCTCTTCTGATCGCGTCTTTTAATTCATCAATGTCTCCTGCTGACTCTTCTAACAGATTAGCCAGTACCGGATAATAAACAAGTTCTGTTACCCCAACCTCTGCCGGATCAATGTCAACAACAGTCTTAAGATCTACCATCAGGTTCGACAGAACTTTGACTTTTCTGTCCTCTTCCGGCAACTCGATCCATACATATGGAACTGCTGCATTCTGGATCTCATCTGCAATCTCTCTTGTAACCTTAGTTCCGGCTTCTGCGATCACTTCTCCGGTCAGAACACTTGCTACGTCCTCTGCAAGGATCTGTCCTGAAATACGATTTTTCAGCAGAAGTTTTTTATTAAATTTATAACGTCCGACTTTCGCCAGATCATAACGTCTCGGATCGAAGAACATGCTTGTGATCAGGCTCTCTGCACTGTCCACTGCAAGCGGCTCGCCCGGGCGGATCTTCTTATATAATTCCAGAAGACCTTCCTGATAATTGGTAGCGGCATCTTTCTCGAAACTTGCAAGGATCTTCGGCTCTTCACCGAACACTTCCAGGATCTCCGGATTCGTACCAACACCAAGTGCACGAATCAATACTGTGATCGGCACCTTTCTGGTTCTGTCTACACGTACATAGAAAACGTCATTGGAGTCTGTCTCATATTCCAGCCATGCACCACGGTTCGGGATAACAGTAGCGGAATACAGTTTTTTACCAACTTTATCATGTGAAATTGCATAATAAATACCTGGTGAACGAACGAGCTGACTTACGATTACTCGCTCTGCACCATTAATCACAAATGTTCCGGTTGCAGTCATTAACGGCAGGTCACCCATGAAAATCTCATGCTCGTTAATCTCGTCTGTCTCCTTGTTGTGGAGTCTCACTCTCACTTTCAGCGGTGCTGCATATGTTGCGTCACGCTCTTTGCACTCATCGATCGTATATTTTACTTCATTCTCGCATAAAGTAAAATCTACAAATTCCAGGCTGAGATGACCGCTATAATCGGCGATAGGGGAAATGTCATCAAATACTTCTTTTAATCCTTCATCCAGGAACCACTGATAAGAATCTTTCTGGACTTCGATCAAATTCGGCATCTGAAGCACTTCTTTTTGTCTGGAATAGCTCATACGTGAACTTTTTCCGCTTTTGATAGGACGAATTCTGTTTTTCTCCATATTGACGTTTCACTCCTCGTTTATTTTTTGGCGGGCTTTACGAATGCCCTTAAATATTGAAAATTCCGGCAAAAACCTTCGTATTTTACTGGTTTTTGTGCAATATCATGGCATAACTTTCCACAATAGCGCATTTTTAACTATAGCATAGCGATATTTAGCTTGTCAATACCCAATTCAAACTTTTTTTCAAAATAACAGGAGGCATCGTGCTCTCTGCACAGTGCCTCCTGCTTTTCATTTTATGTCTGTAGTATCTGCAACCTATTTTACGGTCACTTTTTTAACCTTAGACCAGTCAGAATGTAAATTCATCTGCTCACCATTGTATTTTATTGTCGTATAAGTACGAACTCTTACATAGTAAACTTTTTTAGATTTTAAGTTTTTCACTGTCTTTGTGACAACCGAGTTCTTTGTGATCTTTTTATTCTTCACAGCTTTTACAAAATTCTTATCTGTAGAATACTGTACCTGATATCCGGTTACTTGTGTCGTCTGTTTGCTCCATTTTACATCAAATCTCTTCTTTGTGGCTTTTAATGATTTTACTGTTACAGATTTCGGAGCAATCTTGAATGTCTTTGTCTTTGTTCCGTTGTAATCACCCTTGAATGTAAGAGTTACTTTGTATTTTCCAACGTTCTTGCAGTTACCTGCATATTTTACAGTGTAGCCTTTGATTACTTCGCCTTTTGCGTTCTTAACTGTTACTTGCGGTTTCTGTACTTTGCCATTGTAAATGTATCTTGTATTGGAAAGTGTAATTGACTTCGGAGTGGCCGCTACTTTTGCATCATCTGCATCTTTAGCATCTTTTAACTCTTTCAGTGTGGTCTCTGCTTTCTCAAGTACATTTTTATTGCTTACCAGTTCTTTCTGTGCATCTGTCAGTGCATCGTAAGCTGTTCTTGCTTCTTTGATCGCATCTTCGGATTCCAGTGTTACATCTCCGATCGCACTGATCTTATCGATCACTGCCGTAACTGCTTCCGGCATGGTTACTGTAACTTTGCAGTATGCATTGCAGGCACCTCTTGTATTATCGTTATTATAATAACGTCCAGATACTACATAAGTTCCCGGTTTATCAAAAGATACTTTGAATTTACCATCTTTATCTACTTCAATATCTTCGCGGTAATCTTCATCTGTAACCTTATCTGCTCCATTCTTTCCGACGAAAATCATTGTATATGCACCATCTTCATTATTACATGGTCCATACTGTGGTGTGTGCATAGAGCTTGTATAACGATAAGTCAGTTCTACATCAGACCCAACCCCCGTTGTAACGTCGTCTGTCTCAATTGCGCTGTAAGGTGTGTAATCCTGTCCCGGTCCATATTCTCCAAAGAAACCATATCCAGGATATCCATATCCTGCGCCCCAGTTTCCGGCTGCCTGATAGAATGTATATTTGTCTCCGTCTTTTGCTTTATACTTTGCACTTACCGTAGGCGCATCAATACCATTTAAGCACCAGAGCTGATCCATTCCCCATCCAAACATATCTGTGATCCATCCGCTGGATCCAATATCTACAGTTGCAAGTTCGTCTGTCATTCCTTTATCTGTTAATGCCTGAAGTAAGATATGAAGCGGTGTGATATAATCCGCATCATCCGGTGCATTTTTAATCTTGTAGGATTGGAAAGACGGTACCTCGTCTTTGTTCATTGTTACTTTCGTATACGGAAGAATGGTTCCGTCATCCTGTTCTGCTCTTACATAGCAGGTAATTGTATTCTTGTCTGATGAATCTGCGTTATCTGCAGCAGATACTGCCATTGGCAGGATAAATGCAAGCATACAGATACTGACTATAGCAGTCATTATTTTGTTTTTAAACTTCATAAATCTTATTTCCTCCCTTTTCTCTTTTCTTTATATATAAAACCTCAGATAAATTCTGAGATATAAGCACAACAACAATAAAAAACCGGCTCCTGAATCACCCAATTCAAAAGCCGGTTATATGCACACACAAGAAAAACATTTGTTTTTCTTCTTACAGCATAACAAATCTTTTATCTAATGTTTCAACTTCGGATTGGGCAAAGTCAAGGATGCAGCACTCCGTGTATCTGACTTAGTCTGTGTATTATAATGGTAAAAATTTCATATTATAATTTCCAGACTTCACAGTGACCGTCTCGCGAGGCTTCTCACCTCATTCCACTGCCGGGGGATTTCTTTATCAATCATCCCGGACGCACTGACCTTTCTTATTCTCTTTTTTATTCATTTCATAATGATACAATATTTTGTTTCATATTTCTACTATTTTGTTTTTACTTTTTTGTAAGATGACCATCCTGAATACAGCTTTGTTGTCTTTCCGTTTATTTTCACAGTTTTGTATGTGCGTACTTTTCCGTAATACAGCTTCTTAGATTTTAATTTTTTCACTGTTTTCTGCACTGTTGTATTCTTAGATATCGTTATGGTCTTTACTGATTTTTTAAATTTCTTATCCGTTGTATAAGAAAACTGATAACCGGTTGTCTGGGTTTTCTGTCTGCTCCATTTTGCTGTAAAGCTTTTCTTTCCGGCTTTCAAAGTTGTGATCTTCGTTCCCTTTGGCACAATCTGAAATATCTTTGTGACCGTGCCTTTGTAATCACCTTTGAATTTTACAGTCACTTTATAGCTTCCGACATTTTTTCGTCCAGATGCATAGGATACGGTATAGTTACTCGTTGCAACGATCCGCCCTTTGGCATTTTTCGCCTTCACGGTTGGCTTCTGCACCTTTCCATTATATGTATAACTTGTTTTCGCAAGAGTTACATTTTTTTCCTGTATGACCTCTTTTTCCGGCTCTACTTCCGGTTCTTTTTTGGAAATATCCAGTGAAACGCTTGTGATCGGCGCTGTGTAATCACACCCTGCCTGTCCGTCTCTGTTCTGATATTTCACATATGGGAATGTGATTGTAAGATCCGTATCATCCGGTGTAAGAGATTCTTCTGAGTAGCTGACATATTCTGTCACATCTCTCGTCTTTCCGTTCGTATAAGTCGCTATAACCTGCATACCGGATGGGTCGAATTTTTCTCCTTCTTTATAAGATGTCTTCTTCGGCTGCTTTGTCACTTCCAGTTTACTGATCGTCGCTCCAAGCGCCATCATATGGTTGGAATCATTGCGGAAATATAAAGTTCCGTACTCGTCCACGATCGGGTTGCAGAGTGCATACTGCGCCTGCGCATCAGACGGTGTAAAAAGCACAGTTCCTACATCATATGTATTTCCTTTATCAGTTTCCTGCTCCAGATCAGTGGCTTCCGTCTGTCCCGGTTCATCAGAGATCACACGGAGTTTCCCCGGTGTGTAATTATCAAAGAAATAGACATACACTTTTCCGGTCTCTTTCTCATATGCTCTTGTCAGAACACCACTCGTCTGCGGATATCCCTGCGTCGGTACAACATATGCAATCGACATTGTTTTCAGATCCAGCACCGCGATTCCATGTCCGCTGTATGCACCAAACTGTTCTGATCCCGACACGCCTACATATGCTCTTCCATTGTAAACCGTCGGTGTTGAGGTACTCATTGTAAGATCGGAGCCTTTGCTGTTCTCCAGCTTGATCCACCGCAGCGAATCTTTGTCAAACGTTCCGTCCGCATTTACGGAAATACGATAGAAATAACCGGATTTTGATGTGAAATAATAATCACCCGTCGGGTTGTCCCCTTCTGTGTCTTTTACAATGTTACATCTGATATCTCCGGTAAACGGCAAGGTCAGATCATCGATCACTTTTCCATTTTTCGGATTCATGGAGAACACATGTGCATATCCGCTCTTGTAACCACTCTCTCCGTCTTCCGTTCCCTGCAGCAGGAATTTTCCACTCTCATCTGTGTAAGTTCCTGCCCAATAGTAGCCGCCTTTTCCGGTATGTGTCCAGGTTGCCACTTTCTTTTCATTTGTCTGGGACGGATCTTCGTCTGCTGCCGAAATACATACATAATTCGCTTCTGCTGTCTCTGAATTCCAGAAACCGGTATAAATATATCCATTTTTATACGTAATCTGGCAGTTCGGCTGTCCGCCGAGCGGATCTTCATAAACCCACAGCGATTCCATTGTCTTTGCATTAAATGCCTGGATCGTTCCCTGGCTGAGTCCGACAAAAATCATTCCGTCCGCATAAGTCGGTGGCTGGATTGCAAAGGAAGAAGGTCTTGCAAGCGCACCTCCGCGTTTCACCAGTTTTCCGGTTATCGTATCCATTTTCAGCAGATTCTTACTGTCATATGTGTACAGATATCCGTCTACAAGAATCGGATGTCCGCAGTAACCGTCAAAATCATCTTTATTTGCCCAGTAGAGAACGCTGTCTTCTGCTTTGACCGGTGTCTTCTCATCTAAGACTACGTTATTATTCTCATCCCGGAAACTCGGCCACTGAGAATTCAAATCTTTAATTTCTGTATTTTCCGGCGCTTCTTCCAGTGTGACCGGAACTTTGATATCTTCCTCCACACGGAAATCTGTCACCCTGACTGCCTTGTAACCATTTTTTGTAATCGTATAGGAATACGGTGTTCCAGGCAACAGTTCACAGATTCCATTTTCCGTATAAACAGTAGTATGATCCGTCTCATTCTGAATGAAAATATTTGCATCTTCCGGATCTACCTGAAATGTCACCTGAACCGGTTCTTTTTTCTTCACACAGATCGTGTATGTATTCTGCACGGTATCCAGATTCGCATGCGCAACCTGGATTTTGATCTCCTCATCTTCTCCATTTTCAGAAATTGGGACTTCTATATCCGACAGATCCGAATACATCTTATCGCCAATGACTGCATAATAGCCGCCATCATACCAGTTTCCATTTTCTTCATTCAGGAAACTTCCGGAAAGGTGTACAGATTTCGTTCCTTTTGCAACATTTACCTGATATTCATAAATTTCCCGGTCAAACGCCTCTGCCGTTCCATTTGCATTTACAAATGTAAGATCTCCGGAAGCGTTTGATGCTTTCAATGACTTTAAATGCAGAGAACGCCGGATATTCATTTCATAATTCTGGTAATAAGTCACACCGGATATTTCTTTGTAAGTGACGATCGTCACTGTATTTCCATACGCACACGCTTCGATCACATGCCCCAGCACCGTTGCTCCTTTGCTTGTATTTACTGCTGCAATTCTTGTCTGCTCTGCCTGGGTTCCATCGGATTGTTTTGTCCAGACAGCTTTCACCTGATAATCATTTTGCGTATTCGCCTGTACATAAATGGCACTGTTTGCATCCGGTACCGCGTACTGGTACATATGCCGACCGGATTCAAATTCCTGCTCCGGTGTAAATACTTCCCGTCTGTTACCCATAGCAGCATTGTACATTGCGAATCCCGCAAGTCCGTCTTTTTCTTCCGGTTCTGTGGCGGTCACCGTCATTGTGCCGTCCGCAACCGCTTTCACCTGAAATGTCTCTTTTGCAAAATAGGTATCATCCTTTGATGCAATGTAAGAGTAGGAAGCGCCCGGAATCAATGCATACGTTCCATCCTCTTCCGGTTCGATCTCTTTATCTTTTGCATCTACAATGACTGCTTTCACACCATCTGGTGTTTTCAGCGTTACCGGTACTTTTTCAACCAGATTTACTTTGAAATGATAGGTACGCGATTTTCCATTCGTGTGGGCAACTGTCACAGTAACCGAATTTGTGCCTTTGGAAAGATTACAGTTTCCATCTTCCGAAACAGTATCTCCATTTTTTACCGTCACGCTGTAGCCGTCCGTTCCATAGGTTTTCGTTTCTACCGATACTTTACTGCTGACTGTATCTGTCTCATATTCTGTAATATCCGGCTCAAATCCCAGATTCAGCGCACGACCTTTTGCATCTTTCAGCGAAATGTCTGCGGTCGGGACACGTTCAAACGTCACCTGGTATTTCTGCACCTGCACACCACTTGTGCCGGAAGAGTTTTTCACCGTATAACGTGCTTCCAACTGAAGTTTTCCACCAGTCATTCCTTCTTTTATACCGGAAGTGCAATCGTTCTTTTCACTTTCCCACGCAATGGTTTCTCTCTCTGCGGATGGCTCCGAATCCTGCGTATCTTCCTTTATTTCCCGCCAGGAGAGGACTGCTGATGCATTTTCCCTGTCCGGAAGATCCTGGCCACGCTCTGCATAGAGGTATACCTTTTCATTTTCCCCGGCACGGTCGTCCACCTCACAGGTTACGCTGTGCCCATCCGCATCCGTTTCATATGCATATGCCTGTTTTTTTCCATCTGCATCTGTCCGGCTTTTCAGTAATTTCACATCGCTAAACCATTTCCCGGACGGAAGTTCCGCCTGAATGGTCATACTTTTTGTAATCTTCAACTCTTTTCCGTCTGCGTTTTCATAACTGTTATAACCGCCATCGGATATTTCATAGCTGTATGTTCCGGGTCTTAAACTGATCGTTGTCCCTTTTGCCGTAACGGTATTGTCATACGCATCTGTAAACTTAAGCGTCAGATTCTTCTGTGTTTTCCCGTCCTGCGTCGCATTTACCGTGATCTTTACGGCTGCCGCACTCAGATATTTTTCATATGCGGCAATTGCATTATTCAATTCTTTTAAAAGAGACGCCGCTACATCCTCTTCGGCATTGCGGTACATTTTTCTTGCATTGTCATATGCCTTCGCACATGCCGGATCTTTCTGCACATGATTCGTCATCTTCTCGTATTCTGCCATGCGAAAAAGCAGCGCACTTCTGCTTTTTGCATATTCTGTCATCTCAGTAAATTCTACTACCTGAATGTCTTCCGGTGACGCATCCAGATCATAACTGCCGTCGTCGCAGAACACGCAATAGTTTCCCGCTTTCCCTTCTATTTTCTTTACGAAGCTGTCATCTACACTTCTTTCGAATTTGTATCCACTTTTCTGCAAAGCCGTCCAGATGGTATCTCCTGCCTCATACGTTACATATACTGGCAAGATCAGATTCTCATTTTTACCGGATGCTGCCAGAACGAAACTTCCTGCTCTCTTCGCGGTTTCTTCTTTCTGTTCTGTCAAATCTGCCGTCTGCTTTTTTGCACCGTCTGGTTCACTCTGCATTTGACTGTCTTTTGCAGAACTTTCCTGCTCATAACTTTCCTTTGCAAAACTGCTCTGCGTGGTGCTCTCATCCGCCGCATACACAACCGGCCCCGTACTGACGCTTACCATCGTCACACATAGTATTCCCGCAAGTAATCGTTTCCACTGTTTCGTTTTCATGCGCATTCTCCTTCCTTCTTATCTCGTTTGTTTCTGTTCAAATATTCTCTGGCTATCCTGCTGTACTTTTTGAATCAGCCAGCTCATTTTGCCAGCTTTATCTGTATCTCCAGCACAGATAATGATCCCGGAAACATTTCCATTTACTCCTTCGTTTCTTACAAAGACAAATCACTTTTTCCACATAAGCAAGCATTTCCTTTCTTTCTTTTTCGCTTACGGTATGCCCGCTGAATCTCGCTTTCTGATTAAGGAAATGCATCCGTTCGCTTTCTGCCTGCGCACATGTTTCGTCAGCCTCCGTTGCACCTGCAAAACCTGCCACCGGCACTTCCATGCCACAGACTTTCACCTCGCACAGTTCCATAAGCTTCTGACTGTAGCCATACAATTCCGCAACTGCTGCCGCTGGTTCCATCTTACTGACTTCTATTTCAAAAGAAACTAATTTTTTTCTTCTCTTCCATAAAATGATAACGCTGATTCCCACAATAACAAGCACCAGAATCAGAAGAAACAGCCACAGAAGATGTTTCCCGGTCTGTCCACGGAATACAGGTTTGTCATTCGAACTCTTCTCCTGCTGACCGTCCGCTTTTCGCGGCTCGTAGGTCTGTCCGCTTTTCTGATATAATTTTCCTGCTGCTCCGCCTTTTCCGTTTGTGCCTGACAGGATGTCTGATAATTTCTGCTCATCTTCCTTATCTGTATAACCCGGTGTCACTTCAAACGGGATCCAACCAACACCGTCCAGATAATATTCTGTCCACGCATGCGCCTGTTTTTTCTTAATTTTCACCGGCTGTCCGGCTTTCACATTTCTCATCTCATCTACGGACATATAATAACCTTCCACATAACGCGCCGGTACTCCGAGATAGCGAAGCATCAATGTAGCTGCTGTCGCATAGTGTACATCATATCCATTTTTTGTCTGCTCAAACGTATAGCGCAGAAAATCCTGTTTGCCATTATCTGTTCGTACAGCTTCATTATAATTCAACTGGTTCGCCAAAGTATCCTTCACCAGCTTTAAGATCTCTGTCAGCGAATGTTCTTCCTTTTTTTCATTTTTCAGAAGTTCTTCCATCACGCCGATCGCCGTGTTCGTAAGGCGGAGATCTTTTGCATAGACAAATTTCCGGTATGCCTCTTCCTTCTTAAGATACTGCTGTACTTTTTGCTCCTTCTGGTGTTTTTCAATCCAGACTGCCTGTTTGTACCAGTCCGCCGTACTTCCGGTGTAGTATGTCAGTTTCTCTTTTCCGGTCTGCGCCGGATTTTCTGTATCTCCGATCACATCTTCCGCAAAAGCGGTTCCTGCTTTCAAACCATATGGTAAATACCTGTTTTTCTCGCATGCCGATACATTTTCAACTATCACGGACGCTGTTTTTTTCTTACCGAAAAGTCCAAGTGCCTCGCCCGTTACGTTCTGTCCATAGAGGCCCGATCTGTGCATCCAGTAAAATAAAGCTTTTCCTTCTTTTCGATCTTTCGCATCCAGTGGCTCCCAGGAACTCCCTGTATAGATTTCCCCGGTCATCTGTCTGAGATAAAGTTTCTGCGGATGCTCCATCGTGACAAGAAGCGCTGTCTTTTTACTCTGTGTCCGCTGTTTTACATCCGTAAGCACACCCTCTGTCAGCGCAGTCTCTCCACGATCGTAACGCATGGCATGTATTTTTCCTGCAAGTTCCAACCTTGCATGTCCGGCATTGAGCGTATCTGCACCTGTACGTTCCAGTATTTCTTTTACGATTCCACTCCCTGCGAGGCAGATGCCGGATATCAGCACCAACGCACCTGCAAGTGCTATCCTGTTCTTCCAGAATCTTTTTCGTAAACTATCTCCTGCCATACCGGAACGGCACGCAAAATATATGGCAAGAAAGAGTGTTCCTGCAAACAGTCCCCATCTTTTCCGGAAAAATCCGATTCCATATCCTGCCATCCAGATTGTCCAGACCACAAGGAGCATTCCTGTTCTTTTCTTTTTCACAAGAACAAAAAGCAACATTCCGAGAAGTACTGCAAGAAGAACTGCTGCCAATACACTTCCTGCTTTTCCATGCACCGGATAATCCAGCCAGATTTTCCCTGTCTTTCCTGTGAGAAATGCTCTCCAGACATTTCCCTGTCTGCTGAAACCATTTTTCACAGCCTTTCTCTTTACCAGCGCTGTAAGAAGCAGGATTATGCTGAGCCCTGCGAACCACCAGTTGTCAGAAATGGCTTTCTTATTCTGTTTTTTCTTTGTGATATAAAGTCCTGCCAATATAACATCCTTCCTGCATTTTACACGCTGTTCTTTACAAACTGTTTCTTATAATCTCTTCTTTGTGATCTGTTCTTTATAATTCCATTCTTATCAGATCTTCTCTGTAAGTTCCGGCGCAGTAGATGATCCTGCCCGGTTCCGCAATTCTTCGTTCCGGTTCTCTGGCGCAGAGCACCTCTGTCACCTGCGTTTCTTTCAGCTCATCCGGAAGATTTCCTTCTTCCTGATTTTCCATTCCAAAAACAATCACTTTCGCATATGTATTCTGCGTCTGCTCTTCCACCGGAAATTCTCCTTTTAACATCTGCGCGATCGCCCGCTGCAGTTCTTCCTCTGTTCCGACCGGCATATAACAGCTCTCCTCATTCTGCTGCCATCCAAGTGTAAATGTCTCACCCATTTCCCAGATCATCTGAGCAGCAGATGAAACAACTTCTGCCATCGTATCCATTTCTCCTGCTTCTGCCTGTCCTTCCTTATTCCAGAACAAAAGCAATGTTTTTATTTCCGGAAGGCTCGGCTCTCTTATGATAAGCTGCCCTCTCTTTGATGATAATTTCCAGTGGATCTGCCGCAGGCTGTCACCGGGTGCATAATCGCGGAGCGCATACGTCTCGGTCTGATCGTTTCCTTTCCGGAACGGCGACCATTCTTCGGCATCCTCTGTACTTCCGGCTGCCGGCTCTAAAACTATCTGCGGTACAAATGTATCCGGCAGTACAACCGTTTTTGCCACAGACTGTGTCCCGTTCTCTTTACAGCGGACAGCAAGAAAACCAAGCCAGTCCATCAGAAAAACTCCGGTTACCTTCATCGTCAGATAACCGCAATAATCTGAGCGAAAGGAAAAACTTTCTTTTGTCTGTTTCTCTGTCACTGTCGGAATCTCAATATCCTGTTCCGTCATTTCTTTCGTCAGCCTGTTTTTCATCTGTACTCTGACAAAACTATGAAATACCGGAAGTTTTCCTCTGTTTTCAACAAAAATATCCGCAGACTGTTCTTTTCCTTTTTCGGCAGACGCCGGGCAGAAAATCTCCATTTTCAGATTCTTTCTTATGTACAGATTCAAAGCTGTGCTTATAAACGGAATCAGAAACCAGAACACCACGCAATAAAATGCTATGGCACTGTCACGAAAAAATACAACTGTTCCAAGTACCGCCAGCACAAATATCCAGCTGATCATTCCTTTGATCCTTTGTTTTCTCATTGAATCACTGACTCCTTTATCTCCGGTCCCGGAATCTGTTCTGTCAGTTCTTTTAAGACAAACTCCGCAGACTGTTCATGCAGTCTGGCTTTGGCGGAAAGCAACAGTCTGTGCACACATACCGGTGCAAAGATTTCCAGCACATCTGCCGGTATCACATAATCCCGTCCTTTGATAAATGCACATGCTTTCGCGCTCCGGCATACTGCAAGCGCCGCTCTCGGACTTAAGCCAAGCTGAATATTTTCCTGTGTTCTCGTCGCTTCAACAAGTTCTGAAATATAATTGTAAATCAGATCATCCACATAGATGTTCTGCACCTCTCCGATCAGTCCGAGAAGTTCCGGAATATCCACTGCCGGCTGCACATCATCCAGCGGATTGGCGTGATGTCTGTCTTTCATCATCTCAATCTGCCCGGCACGATCCGGATATCCCATTTTCAGTTTCATCAGGAAACGGTCAAGCTGTGCATTCGGCAGTTTCTGAGTACCCGCTGTACCGACCGGATTCTGGGTCGCAAGAACAATAAATGGTTCTTCCAGTTTTCTCGTGACGCCGTCCACTGTCACCTGTTTTTCCTCCATTGCTTCCAGAAGCGCTGCCTGTGTCTTGCTGGACGTACGGTTGATCTCGTCTGCCAGCAGAAGATTTGTCATGATCGCGCCCGGTTTATACTGCAATTCTCCCGTCTGCATATCATAAGCAGAAAATCCGACAATATCAGACGGCATCGTGTCCGGTGTAAACTGGATACGCTTATTATCCAGGCCAAGCGCCTTCGCAAATGCTGTCGCAAGTGTTGTTTTTCCGGTTCCCGGCACATCCTCCAACAGCACATGTCCCTGTGCCAGTACTGCGATCAGAACTTTCTCTATGACATCATCTTTTCCGACAATGGCTTTTTTCACTTCTTCCTGTATCTGTACTATTTTATCGTGCATATCTGTTCCTTTCTCCCTGCTATCCTTCTGCATTTTATTTAAAATCAAAAATCCATTTCTTCTCTGTCCGCAATTTCTGTACCGCTTCCAAAGCGATCATTGCCTGATACGTTGCCATCGCACTTCCTTCTTCGTCCGCTTTTTCATGCATATATATGCCATCCTCTTTACGGAACTTTGCAAGCGCGTCCAACAGTGTGCTTTCTTTTTTCGTAAATGTCTCATCCTTTCCCGGATCTCTTTCTAGTGCGCACAGTGCAAGGATCACCTGGGAAATGGATTCAGAACTTGCAATATTATCATATAGAAATTCTGCATCGTCAGACTCCTGCGCAGCAAGCCATTTTACTGCTGCATCGATACTTTCTTTCATCTTCTGCGCATCCAGTTTTTCCTTCTTGCATTTGTCTTCTTTATAATAAGGTGCAAGTGCCTGCACCGCCATAGCTGTTATATCTACTTCCGGATCCAGACTGTTGTCGATACAAAAACCACCACTTTCTTTTTGATACTCCAGAAGCTCTGTTATAAACTTCTTTCTAAGCTCCGGCTGCTTTGGATTGTTATAATCTCCGGCATCCAGCATAAGCAATGCATAGCACAGTCCATTTGCGCCCTGGATTCCCGGATCGCCTTTCGTAAAATTCCAGGTTCCGTCCGCAACAAGATCGATCACTTTCCCGGATGCGTTTTTCACTTTTTCCGGATTCCCGTCAAGCGCCAGCATCGTAAGTGCGATCCGGTGATATTCGGTTGCCTTTACTTTACTTAAACCGCCGCCCCGCTCATATGCTTTTTCGACATACTTCTGCAGCCGATTCAAATATGCCGCCTGCACTTTGCTGTCTGCTTTTCCCGAGAATGTCAGCGCAACCGCCGTCCAGTCGCTCGTTCCGTCTCCCGCCGGGAGCGTACTTTCATCCAGCAGGACAGATTTTTCTTGTGATTCGTAAAATGTATCCAGACTTTCCGCGCTCTGTGCAATCTGCGATTTCAAATCTTTTTTTACCTGCGTCTCTTCCTTTGCACATCCGGCACTTCCAACAGCAAGTGTAAATGCAAGGATTCCTGCAAGCAGGCGTTTTCCATATTTTCTCATCTTCTTCTCCCTGGCAGAGACTTTTATTCTCTGTGATCTCTTAATTTTCTGTTTCCCCTATTTTGTTTGGCGTATCAGAAATTGTTGGTTTTTTCATTTTCTCACTTTCGTGTATCTGCAGTTGTTTCTTCTTTATCTGTCGGCTGCGTCTTATCCGATGAATCCGGCTTATCTGTGGAACCTGGTTTGTCTGATGAATCCGGCTTATCTGTGGAGCCCGGCTTGTCTGTGGAGCCCGGCTTATCTGTGGAACCCGGTTTGTCTGATGAATCTGGCTTATCTGTAGAACCTGGTCTATCCGGTTTCTCAGAGTTTCCTGTCGCCGGAAGTGTTTCCCGCTTTGTCTCGCCACACCGCTTACATGTATACTCTACATATCCATTTTTCGTCGCTGTAGGCTCCACGCGGGATGTCTCTTTATAACTGTGTCCCTGTTCAATAATCTCGCCGTCTCTCCAGACTGCACAATAACCGGATAATGTTCCTTCTGTTGTCGCTGTCACACCGACGTCTTTTCCATAAGCAACTGTATAGCGGAGCACGATCTTCTCTCCACCGTTTAACTTCCATGCAGACATTGCCTTACCCGGGCAGTAACTTCCGTTTATGAAATACAACCATCCCGAACCTCTTGTGAAATCAAATTCGCTCAGCCGGTCTCTGGAGCCCGGCGAAGTAAACGTAATACCATCACGCTTCAGCAATTTTTCCAGTCGTTCTCCAATCTTACAACCTTTAAATGCATCCGCGCGGGCAATGCTGCTCAGATAAAATTCCTGTTTTACAGAACCGCCGGAATTATAAGCATACCCGTAATCATCCAGCATTTTCAGCACCGCTTCTGCCGCCGTATCTCCGGCTTTTACATCTACCGTTCCTTCTTCTACAACGCCACATTCCACGGTTGTCGCGTCAATAACAACCGAAACGCTTCCGATTTTCTCATCTTTATTATGATACTGGTAGCGAAGCTTATATTCCACATACTTGGAATTGCCGTCTTTGTCCCACGCAAGCACTGTGATCACATGGTCGGAAGTATCGCCCACATTCGGACGTTTAAACTGTAATTCATATTCATATACACCACTGCCGGTCGGATTTGTCACTTCTTTTCCATCCATGATTACACGGATCGCATTCGAATAAATACGTTTTTCTTCCCATGTTTTCGCACTGACTGTAAATGTAAATTCCGATGTATGGATCGTATTTAATCCGTCATCCAGATTTGTCTCTATCAATGGCGGATGCTTTCCTACTGTCGGATTATTTTTATCTGCCTTATCTGCCTCATAATCGACCACTGCCTGCACCCAGTCACGGTTTCCTTTTTCATCCGTATAGTAAATGGTAATAACATTTTTACCATGCTTTAATGTTGCCTGATAATCTTTCTGATTTTCTGACTTCAGCCAGGTTCCGTTGCCGGTATCATTCTCATGCTTGTAATTTACTTTTATCTTCGCGTCTACATCAGACTTCGAATAATATGCATAAAAATCCAGCTTATCTTCTGTAAGCTCCGAATAAGTGATTGTCCGGCTGTAAAGATCCGTCACCAGTTTCCCGTCTTTGTTTCCGGTATTATCTCCGTTATCCGGCTTTTTCAGATTATGTTTTCCACTGTCTGCATCATTATCTCCATTCGGATTCTTCCCCGGAACTTTATCGTCCGGTTTGCCATTATCACCCTTTGTCTCCTGGTTTCCTTGCTGTTTCTGCGCTTTTGAACCAGAAGATTTCTTTGTCTTTTTCTGTTTCTTCTGTGTGGTGTTCTCTTTTGACATCTCCTGCGTCTTCGTCCCGGAACCATTTCCGTTCTTCTGCGCTTTGTCATCGGTTCCATTTTTTAACTGTTCTTTTTTCTTACCTGACTGACCGCCGGTTCCGAAATTCGTCTTTAACTTTGTTGTCTTATCCGAAATCGGATTATTCGGTTTCACAGTCCGCCCCGGCAGCATCCACAAAAGTGCAACAATCAGAAGAAACGGAAGGATACCTGTCAACAGTTTTTTTATTCGTTTCTTATCCATTTATTTCTCTCCCAGACTAAATTTTCTTCTGATCCTCATTAGTTTTCGCGTCCACGGTTCTGCTGCCAGATACAGCACAAGCGCCGTGCACACTCCATGACTGATATCAAAATACAAACTCTGTGCATAGGCAAGTCCGATTGTTTTCCAGTTGATCGGATCTACATATCCGATAATATATTGAAGGTTCATAAACCAGCCATAAGCAATTCCGCAGAAAAATCCGAACACACACAGCCGGACTGGTTTCTTTCTCTTTCCATGTTCATCTGTCTGCACCTGTCCTACTGTACCAAATATACCGATCCGGTACAGAAGTCCGGTCACCAGACCGATCATCCCCCATGAAAACATCTGCCACGGTGTCCACGGTCCCTGCCCGAACAGAAAATTACTCAAAAGCGCCGCAAGCGCACCGGTAAGATATCCTGCTTTCGCACCAAATGCAATCGCCGTGATCATCACGATCGCCGTCACCGGCTTGAAATTCGGAAGTGGTACTATGGAAAATGCCGCTCTTCCCACTACGCACATTGCCGCCATCAGAGCAACCGGCACGAGATCTCTCGCCTGTGCTTTTCTTTTATCAAATGTCAGATAGAACGGTACCGATGTCAGAATCAGAAACAGCACTGCCAGCGCCAGATCTGAATTTTGCATGATCCAGTTCAGGAACGGCTTTCCTGCTTTTAAAGAAAGGAACGAAGGCGTACGCATCATCCATGTATAGCAAATAAGCGAAATAATAAGCAACAGACATGTGAAAATTGCTGCTATGTCACTTCTTCGTTTTGTCTTCTGCATACGGGGTCCTCCTCTCCTTGATTTCTGTTCTCTTTGCCGGTAACTGCAAAGACTGCAAATGTATATTATTTTTTATAAACTTATGCGTTTTCAAATTTCCATATGTGATAATACCGCACGCACAACTTCCTCGCACGTAATCGCCTCCGGAATTTCATTCCCGGCAATCTGGTTTGCCGCTGTTGTGTAGAAACGGTTTCCCGCAAAAAATGCGTGCGGCTCTCCTTCGGAGATCACCTGACCGTCGAACAATAAACCGCATCGATCGGCATAAGCTGCCGCAAATTCCAGATCGTGTGTTACAAGGAGAATCGCAATGCCACCCTGTGTCAATTTCTTCAGTAAGCCTGCAAGTTTCTTCTTAAGATATGCATCCAGACCTTTTGTTGGCTCATCCAGAAGCAGTATCTTCGCATCCAGAAGCAGTAACTTTCCAAGTGCCGCCCTCTGCATCTCACCTCCGCTTAAGTCATATGGATGCATGGAAATCTTATCTGAAAGCTCCAGAAATTCTGCCATTTCTTTCGCACGTTCTACATCCTGTCCGGCACTTTCCAGAAGTTCTTCCCATACAGTATCATACTGGAAAAGTACTTGCGGACTTTGCGGGAGCATGGCAATACGTTCTCCCTTTTCCCGGATTACTCTGCCTCGCCGCTCTTTTATAATTCCGGTCAGTATTTTTAATAATGTGCTTTTCCCAGCTCCGTTCCCGCCAAGAAGAGCAAACATTTCTCCTTTATATAAAGACAGATCCAGACTCCTTAAAATGTCCACTCCGCTTCTCTCATACCGGAACCAGACTTCCTTCGCACGCAGGACGATGTGTGAATCTTTTTTATCTGCTTTTCTTGTTCCGCTATATTTCATATCAGACTGTCTATTACATCTGTCAGTCAGCACCTCCGCCAGAGCAAGTCTGCCATCCCGAATTGTAAGTGGCAACGGCTTCCCACTGTCATAGATTCCTCTTTTCTTTAATTCCTTAAATATCCGTACTGCTGCCGGAAGTCCTTCATAGATTCTTGATGTATGCTCATTGTTCTCCTCTTCCATTGAAAAGCTCAGCATCTCTGCCAGCTTCTGCGGTGTTTTCAGTGCTTTTTTCTTTCCATTTTCCATCAAAAGGACACGGTCTGCCATCAGAAATACTTCTTCCAGCCGGTGTTCACACAAAAGTACCGCAACGCCCAGCTCCCGATTGATCTTGTGAACCATCTGCAATAAATTAGATGCCGCCAGAGGATCCAGCATACTGGTCGGCTCGTCCAGGAGCAGAAGTTCCGGATTCATCACCATCACAGAGGCAAGATTTAACATCTGCTTCTGTCCACCGGATAATTCGCATGTCTTTCTGTGAAACAATGTCTCCATGCCGAAAAAGCTCGCCATCTCACTCACACGCCGGCGGATCGTCTGTACCGGCAATGCCGCATTTTCCAGTCCAAATGCCAATTCATGCCACACCGTATCCGTCACGATCTGATTGTCCGGATTCTGCTGCACATACCCAATGCGAAATGCACTGATCTGTTCGTCAAACTCCTGCAATGGCTTATTCTTATAATAAATATCTCCTGCAAATTTTCCTGCCGGTTGCATCTGTGGTTTCGCCATCCGCAGAAGTGTTGTCTTTCCACATCCGGATGCCCCGCACACAACAAGAAACTCTCCTTCTCCCATCGAAAAGGTAAGTTCATCTAACGCTTTTTGTTCCGCTTCCGGATAAGTAAAACCTACCCCTTCAAATCGTAAGAGTTCCATGCTTTTTCTTCCTTCCATTGTATCAGTCCCGGGATTCCGAGAAGTATCAAAAATAAAACAAGAAACAAAATATTTGCTTTTTTGCTTCCTCCACTTTGTATCTGCGGGTAAAATTCCATCGTCATACATCCCATGCCCCGAAGTACGAAACAAAAAATCACGATTACACCCACTATGCCTGAAAAGAAAATATCTTTTTGTTCAAACCGGAACAGATGAAATGTTGTTCTTTTTCGCAGTCCGTAACCTCTTGCTTTCATAGAATCCGCCTGCTCCACTACATTTTCCAGGCTCCACCCAAGCAGTACCGTAACTGTTTGCAGTGCGTCCTTTGTCCGTGAAAGTATCTGTTTCCACCCGCGCTCTTCTTCCATTCCTTTTAACATCTTCTGACTGTCACGGATCTCTTTCATTTTTTTAGTCAGATCCGGGATATAATTCCATGCCATTGTAATAAGGAGTGCGCTGGATGGAGCAATTTTCCCAAAAAGATAAAGAAATTTATCATTTGTCATCACTTTCTGATAACAGGCAAACCATAAAATAATCGCCGCCATCGACAAGCCCGATGTCAAACCATACCCAAACGCTTCCAGTGTGATCCACTGATTTCCAAGTTTGAATAACCGTGTCACACCTCTGTGATTCAGAAGCGGATTGACAACCGCTATAAAAAGCACAACTGGAAGCATCCATTTACACCACGAAAATGCACGTCTTCCTTCTATATTATATAGAAAAAACAGTGCACATGCACACGCCAGCACCATTGTCAGCGGATGATGGCAGAGAAAAAACAGTACCATCACTGCCACGAAATATGAAAATAAACATGCCGGGTGTAATTCTTCAAAACTACTCATTCTTTTCCTTCCACTCTTTTGCTTTCTCTTTATCGGTTCCTTTCAGATCAGCACCAAGATCACAACTGTAATTCCATTGCACTTCATCGCCATCTTTTAATGTATATTCACCACAGCTTACTTTTGCATATTTGCCGTTCACACTGTACATCCAACCGCTCCAACGTCCACCGTCCTGTTCATACAGGTTGCCGATTCCCTGAATATAGGCTGTCTTTTTGCCGCCGGAATATTCCATCTGTATTCCTTTGGCATCCTGCACTTCGCAGAGCAGATCAAACACGGAACTGCCCTTCTTCACCTGCATTTTTTCCTTTTTCAGCATGCAGCCATCTTTCGGCAACACACCTTTCCACTTTTTCTGTTTTGTCAGACCCTTTTTAATCGCCGTATCACAACGGATTTCCACAGATACATCCATCTTTTCTTCACTGATCTTTGAAGATCCGGCTCTGTCCGGTGTCTCCTGTGCACATCCTGCCAGCAGCAGACAAACGCTCAATATCGCTGTGATTTTCCACAATTTCTGTTTTATTTTTATCATTTTTCCACCTTGTTCTTACTTTTTATCCTCAATATATCTGCCTGCCTCCTCTGCTTACAAACAAACTCATTCAGAATCAGACCTTCTAACCTGTTATAAACTATTATAAATAAGTATAAAAAATAAGCCTCCGTCTTCATGCCTCCGGACTTCTCTTTTATGATCTCCAGATACCTGTATCCTGTCTCGCAGTTCCAACCTACTCACGTCCCTTCTCAAGAACCTCTCGTTCTCAATGGATCTGACGCTTTCGTCCTGATTACAGTAGGGATAAAGTCTGTGGCGGAATCTCACCGCATGTTCCTTGAAAAATATAATAAGCCACTGCAAAATCTGTTCGGGCTTCTGTATTTTCCTGCATCTGTACAGACGACCATTTTCATTCTGTTAATCCATATGAATCTTACTATCCCTGCCTGTGTTTGTCAAGCACACCACAGTTCCTGCCACCGACACTTTTCTCCGGCTGCTATGGCAACAGAGACGAGATAACAAAAAGCAGAAGGACTTCCTGCCCACCGGACAGGCTGCCTTCTGCTTTTTATTATTCCTATATTATGATTCCTCACCCATGCTCACACGCTCAATGTGCATGGCAAGATAACCGATCTCCATATCTTCCAGAGTTACCCGGAGCGCCTTGCTCATATGTTCACAGACAGTCTTCGCCAGTGCATATGATTCTGGAAACTTATACTCTACATAATCATTCATGTTAATTTTCAAAGATTCTCCGTTAAGCGCTCTTGCCACCATATATTTGACATGATTCATAAGACGGTTATAACTCAGTGAAATAATATTAATATGGATACCTTTCTTTTCTTCAATCAGGGATACACACTCTCGCACAGCTCTCGCCATTTGCATCGAAACAGAAACCGACTCCTCTTCCAACGCAGAATGAATATGAAGCGCCACATAACCAACTTCATCATCATCGATCTCTATATTTTTTTCCTTTTTCAGCATCTCTTTCAGCATGCAGGCAATCTTAAATTCACTGTAAAATAAAGCCTGTATATCTTCCGTCAATGGATTCGATATCTGCTCACCGCGTTTAATTCGCTCTACAGCAAATGCAATATGATCTGCCATCGGGAATAAAATACTTCTGTCTACTTTTCCAAATTGTTCCTCCGCTGCATTCAGGATCTGATTCGCCATCTGAAAATACTCCGGTGCTACACTTTTGATCAAATCTGCCGCGTCACCTTTAGAAGATGTTTCCTGCAGGGAATAAACGGTGCAGGTTTCCGGTTTCTCCATCCGTTCACCGATTTTTCTTCCAAATCCTGCTCCCTTCCCGAGTAGAACATATTCTTTCTGATCATTCAGGTCAATTACGATCACACCATTGTGATTTAACACTTTGCTAATACGATACATGTTTTCCCCACCTTTATCTGCCTTTGACAGATTTCCTTCACTATTCCTAGTCTAACATATATCCTTCATATTCACAAATCTGTTTTCGAAGTTTTAACACCATAGACGGTGCTACGGAAAGTTCATCCACGCCAATTTCCATAAAAGTATCCGTCAATTCCAGATCTGCGCCAAGCTCACCGCAGATTCCAACCCATTTTCCATGTTTGTGCGCATTTTCTGTCACCATTCGGATCATACGGATAATTGCCTTGTGATGGGCATTATAAAAATCATCCAGCTTTGCATTCTGACGGTCGATTGCCATCGTATACTGCGTCAGATCATTCGTTCCGATACTGAAGAAATCAACCATCTGCGCCAGTTCGTCGCTGACCATCACTGCTGCCGGTGTTTCAATCATAATTCCCTGTTCCGGAATCTGATATGGAACTCCCTTTTTTGTCAATTCGTTTTCTACTTCTTTTACAATTTTCTGGATTTTGGCAACTTCCTCTTCCGATGTAATCATTGGATACATCACAGACAAGTTCCCATATACCGCTGCGCGAAGAAGTGCACGAAGCTGTGTTTTGAAGATTTCCGGCTGTTTCAGGCAGATACGGATGGCACGATATCCCATTGCCGGGTTTTCTTCTTCACCCAGTCCAAAATAATCCACCTGTTTATCTGCTCCAATGTCCAGTGTACGGATAATCACTTTCTTTCCCGCCATTGTCTGTAATACCTGACGGTATGCACGAAACTGCTCTTCCTCCGTCGGAAAATCTTCTCTTCCCAGATACAAAAACTCACTCCGGAACAGGCCCACACCTTCTGCATCATTTTCCAGTACGGAAGGAATATCGCCCACATTTCCGATATTTGCATACAGATGTACTTTTTTTCCATTTTTCGTACAGGTTTCTTTTCCTTTGTATTTTTGCAGAAGTGCTTCTTTTTCCTCTTCCTCCTGCATCTTTTCCTTTGCAGCCACACACTGTTCTTCTGTCGGCTCTGTGATAAATGTTCCTGCAAACGCATCCAGGACAGCGGTCATTCCATTTTCCAGTTTATCCAGATCCATTTCTGTTCCGATCATTGCCGGAATATTCATCATTCTCGCAAGAATTGCTGTATGGGAATTGGAAGAGCCATGTACAGTTACAAATCCAAGAATTTTCTCCTTATCCAACTGCACGGTCTCACTCGGCGTAAGATCATCTGCAACAATAATAGATGCTTCCTCTCCTGCTTCCATTCCTATGCTGTTTCCATTTAAATTCTCAACCAGACGATTAGAAATATCTTTGACATCCGCAGCTCTTGCCTGCATGTAATCATCATCCATTGCCGCAAACATCTCTGCAAAATTATCACCTGTCACTGCGACGGCATAAGAAGCACTGACTCTTTCTGTACGGATCATATTGCGGATGGCATCCTGATAATCTTCATCTTCCAGCATCATCTGATGCACTTCAAAAATTGCCGCACTCGCTTCACCAACCTCACTTAATGCTTTTTCATATAAATGCTGAAGCTGTTCTTTCGATGTCTCAACTGCTTCTTCTACTTTTTTAATCTCCGATTCCGGATCCCCTGCTTTTTCTCTTTTTACCTGTACATCCTGTTTTTTAAGGACTGTAACCGGTCCAAGGGCAATGCCCTTGAATACCGGTTTCCCTTTATATTCCTGTGCCATAGTTTTTACCTCAACGATATTTTCCACTCTTTTGCATTCTGCAAACTTTTACAGATTTGCCTCCAAAAATGCTTTGATTCCATCTGCTGCCGCTTCTTCATCCGGTCCTTCTGCTGTCACACGTACTTCCTGTCCGCATTTGATTCCCAGTGCCATTAAAGCCATCAATCTTGTAACTTCTGCAGATTTTTCATCTTTGTAAATCGTAATCTTACTTTCGTATTTTTTTGCCTCTTTCGCAAGCATTCCTGCCGGTCTTGCATGGATTCCCTGTTCGTCTTTTACTGTGTACATAAATTCTTTCATTTGTTTAATCTCCTTTTTTCATTTTTCTTTATATAATGTTGGATCCTCCAACGGGTTTCTTAATATCTGTCTATTGCAAATAATGGTTCTCCGGCTTTGATCTCGCCTTCTGCCAGAAGTCTTACCTTGTCATTATCGTCCAGTTCTGTACAAAGGACCGGCGAACACAGAGACGGGGCATGTGCTTTCAGAAAATCAATATCAATTTCCATCAGTTTTTCGCCCTTTTTCACTTTCTGTCCATTTTCTACAAATACCTGGAAGCCTTCACCGTTCAGGCTTACTGTATCAATTCCGATATGAAGCAATAAAGATAAGCCACTGTCAGTTAAAAATCCAATTGCATGTTTCGTATCAAATACAAACACGACTTCTCCGTCCTCCGGCGCAACAATCTGTGCATTTTCCGGTGTCACAACTGCTCCATCTCCCATCATGCGTCCGGCAAATCCTTCATCCGGTGCAGTAGACAGGTCGGCTGCCAGACCTGTGATCGGACTGGACACGATAATTGTCTCTTTTACTTCTTTTGTTTCATTTTCTGCAGTTGTATTTTCTTCCTTTGTTGCAGCAACTTCTTCTGCCTGCGGAACGATTTCTTCGTCCGGTGCTGTTTCTAAATAGTCTTCAAAGTTTGACTTGATCACTGTAACTTTCGGTCCGTAAATGATCTGCACTCCATTTCCTTTATGAACCACTCCGGAAGCTCCTGTCGCTTTCAAAATGCTATCCTGTACAAGCTCCGGTTTATAAACTGTGCAGCGAAGTCTTGTCGCACAGCAGTCTACGTCAGAAATATTTTTCTTTCCACCAAGTCCTACAAGAATTCCTTCTGATACTGCATCCTCTGGATTTGCTGCTGCACCTTCTTTTCTTGCGTTGACATCTGCTCTCGTATAAAGCTTTACTTCTTCCACATCGTCACGTCCCGGTGTTTTCAAATCCATTTTCTTGATCAGGAAACTAAACAAGAAATAATAAACGATAAAATATCCAACTCCGACGATCACAATCCAGATCCAGTTTGTCTTTTCATTTCCCTGTAAAATTCCAAACAGGAACATATCGATCAGTCCACCGGAGAATGTCATTCCGACACCGACTTTAAAGACGTGCATCAGCATATAAGCAAGTCCTGCGAATACACAGTGAATTCCATACAGCACCGGTGCAACAAATAAGAATGTAAATTCCAGTGGCTCTGTAATTCCTGTCAGCATAGAAGTCAGGGCTGCGGATAATAATAAACCTGCAACTGCTTTCTTCTTTTCCGGTTTTGCTGTCTTATACATTGCAAGCGCGGCTCCCGGCAATCCAAAGATCATAAGTGGGAATTTTCCACTCATAAATCTTGTCGCGGATACTGCAAAATGTTTTACAGACGGATCTGCAAGCTGTGCAAAGAAAATATTCTGCGCACCTTCGATAGTTTTTCCAGCCACCTCTAATGTTCCGCCTACACCGGTCTGCCAGAATGGAAGGTAGAATACGTGATGCAATCCAAACGGGATCAGCAGACGCTCCATAAATCCGTAAACCCATGTTCCTGCATATCCGGATTTCAAAACAAGATCTCCGATGTGGTAAATACCAGACTGGATCACCGGCCATACAAAGAACATTAAAATTCCGACTCCTACATAGACCAGACCGGAAATGATCGGTACAAATCTCGTTCCGCCAAAGAATGATAACACCTGCGGAAGTTCGATCTTATAAAAGCGGTTATGCAGCGCCGCAACTCCAAGCCCTACGATAATTCCACCGAACACACCCATCTGCAGGGAAGTGATTCCACATACATCTGCAACTGCTCCTTCTAACATCGCGTCTGCTCCACCGTTTGCCGTAATCAGTGCCCCGATGGAAGCGTGCATGATAAAAAATGAGATTACAGATGCAAGTGCTGCAACTTCTTTCTCTTTCTTTGCCATACCGATTGCAACACCCATTGCAAAAATCACCGGCAGATTCGTGAAAATAATATTTCCGGCTGCACTCATAACCTGCAGGATCAAGTTCAGCACCGTACCCGGTCCCATAATCTTCATCAGTCCATACGTTTTCAACATTGTTTCATTGGTGAACGATCCACCAAGCCCGAGCAGCAGTCCCGCTACCGGAAGAATTGCGATCGGAAGCATGAAGGATCTTCCTACTCTCTGCAAAACTCCGAAAATTTTGTCTTTCATAGTTTTTCTTCTCCTTTAGTTTCTTGTTATAGTGTATCCGTTTTTAACATTTATATAGGAGAATTCCCCGCTTCGCGCGAGTGGGCATCTTTTCAGAGAGGTTTATGCAAGAAAAACAAAGTATCATATATACAGCAAAAAAAAGACATTACCCCTACATAAATATCAAAATACTTATGCACAGTTAATGCCTGCTTACTCAGTTACACACCATGTATGTCATATTTATAACATATCAAAAAAAGAAAGTCAAGATGTAAATTTTATAGAAATCACATACAAAATTTACATCCCGACTCACCTTTGTTGTACTGCGCACAGCTTTGGCGTGCTCATAATTTGTGGTATCCAGCTTCTTCTCTGTTTTCTTTACAGATAGTTCATAAGAAGTCGCCTCCTGCCAGGAACGGCAACGGATGTAAAGGACTTCACCGGCGTTGACTTTCTGCCATAAAATTGGCGCTGTCCCTCAGCCTTACAGTTGAAACTGACGCTCCGGTCAGCGGCAGGTATATGTCAATTATAGCAACACAGCACGACCTTGAAAAGTAAAGAAAGCCGGAATATGAATTTTATAGAAATCACATACAAAATTCACATCCCGGCTGACTACCGTTATTTGTTCTTATTTACTACAGTTTTATTTACCATAGTAGCATTTCAGATACATTTCTTTGATTTCTTTCATCAGTGGATATCTTGGGTTAGCTGCTGTACACTGATCGTTAAATGCCTGCTCTGTCATCTCATCTAATGTATCAAGGAAGTATTTCTCATCGATACCATAGTCTTTGATCGTCTTCTTGATACCGATCTTCTCTTTGAGTACTTCCAGTTTTGCAAGGAAGTTTTCAAATACTTCTTCATCTGTATTTCCCTGGCATCCTGCGAAACGTCCAAGCTCTGCATAGCGGGCAAGTGCGTGTGGATACTGGTACTGAGAAAATGTTCCCATCTTTGTCGGTACTTCTGCTGCATTATATCGCATAACTTCTGTTAAAATAACTGCGTTTGCAACACCATGTGGCAGATGGTGGAACGCTCCTAATTTATGAGCCATTGAGTGGTTCAGTCCAAGGAATGCATTTGCAAATGCCATACCAGCCATGCAGGAAGCATTTGCCATATGTTCTCTTGCAATCGGATCATTTGCTCCGTTTTCATAAGCAGATGGCAGGTTTTCAAATACCATTTTCACTGCTTTCATAGCAAGACCATCCGTGTAATCTGTTGCCATGATAGATACATATGCCTCGATCGCATGTGTCATAACATCAATACCGGATGCACTTGTCAGCCCTTTTGGGGCTGTCATTGCATTGTCAACATCTACGATTGCCATATTCGGAAGCAATTCGTAGTCAGCAATCGGCCATTTTACACCAGTCTCTGCATCTGTGATGATCGCGAAAGGTGTCACCTCAGATCCTGTTCCAGAAGATGTAGGAATTGCTACGAAATATGCCTTCTCTCCCATTTTCGGGAATGTAAATACTCTCTTACGGATATCCATGAAATCCATTGCCATGTCTTCAAAGTTTGCTTCCGGATGTTCATACATCACCCACATAATCTTTCCGGCATCCATTGCAGATCCACCACCGAGTGCGATGATCGTATCCGGCTCAAATGCGCGCATCTGGTCTGCACCTTTCTGTGCACACTGTAATGTCGGATCCGGTGCTACTTCATAGAAGCATGTGTGCTGAATTCCCATCTCATCCAGTTTCTCTTCAATCGGTTTTACATATCCATTTTTATATAAGAAGCTGTCGGTTACGATAAATGCCTTTTTCTTATGCATTACGGTTCCAAGTTCATCCAGTGCTACCGGCATACAGCCTTTCTTAAAGTATACTTTCTCAGGTGTTCTGAACCACAGCATGTTCTCTCTCCTCTCAGCTACCGTCTTAATGTTGATCAAATGTTTTACGCCTACGTTCTCTGATACAGAGTTTCCACCCCATGAACCACATCCAAGTGTGAGGGACGGAGCAAGTTTGAAGTTGTACAGATCACCGATTCCACCGTGTGAAGATGGTGTATTAATAAGGATTCGGCATGTCTTCATTGCTGCTGCATGCTTTGCAATCTTTTCTGTCTGTGCCGGATGCACATATAAAGAAGCTGTATGTCCATATCCACCGTCAGCTACAAGCTGAGCTGCTTTTCCAAGTGCCTCATCAAATGTCTTTGCTCTGTACATTGCGAGTACCGGAGATAATTTCTCGTGTGCAAATTCTTCTGAAATATCAACGGATTCTACTTCACCGATCAGGATCTTTGTATTTTCCGGAACTTTTACACCTGCCAGTTTTGCAATCTCGTAAGCAGACTTTCCAGGGATCTTATTGTTCAATGCGCCGTTGATGATGATTGTCTTACGAACTTTATCAAGCTCTTCGCCTGGTTTCAGGAAATAGCATCCACGGTATGCAAATTCTTTCTTTACTTCATCATAAATGCTGTCCAGTACAGTTACAGACTGCTCAGATGCACAGATCATACCATTATCAAATGTCTTAGAATGAATGATGGAGTTTACTGCCATCCTCACATCTGCTGTGTCATCAATAATAACCGGTGTATTACCAGCTCCAACTCCGAGTGCCGGTTTGCCGGAAGAATATGCTGCTTTTACCATTCCAGGTCCGCCGGTTGCAAGAATAATATCTGCATCTCTCATAACGGTATTCGTCAGCTCCAGTGAAGGTGTATCGATCCATCCGATGATTCCTTCCGGTGCTCCTGCTTTCACTGCCGCATCCAGAACAACTTTTGCTGCTGCAATTGTAGATGCCTTAGCTGCCGGATGTGGACTAATGATGATTGCATTTCTTGTCTTCAAGCAGATCAGTGTTTTGAAAATTGCTGTTGATGTCGGGTTTGTTGTAGGAATAACTGCCGCAACCAGTCCGATTGGTTCTGCAATCTTCTTAATTCCATATGCTTTATCTTCTTCGATCACGCCACAGGTTTTTGTATTCTTGTATGCGTTATAAATATATTCTGCTGCGTAATGGTTTTTAATAACCTTATCTTCAACGATTCCACGACCTGTTTCTTCGACTGCCTGTTTCGCAAGAGGGATACGCATTTTATTGGCTGCCATTGCTGCTTCGAAGAAAATCTTATCAACTTGTTCCTGCGTGTATGTAGCAAAGATCTTCTGTGCTTCTCTCATCGCTTTCATTTTTGCTTCAAGAGTTTCCACGCTATCAATGATTGTTGGTACTGTCTCTTTTTTCTTTGCCATCTTCTGATCCTCCTGTAAATGGTATATATGATTTCTTTCTATGTTTCATACTATACATGCTCGTTAATATTTTGTCAATTACTTTTGGTATTTTTTTAACATATTTGTTAATTTTTAAACAATCGCTTCGAAAAGCAATAATTTTCAGGAGGATTTTTGTATATATTTACCACACTATCAATGCGGTGTAATAAAGTAGCTATCATTATTTGATCTTCTCATAAAGAAGTGCTTCCAATTCTTCGTAAGATTCTGTCCGGTTGATTTCATCTCTTAATTTGGATGAGCCTTTCATTCCTTTCGTATACCAAGCAACGTGTTTTCGCATCTCGCGGATACCGATAAAGTCACCCTTGTACTCCATCTGAAGTCTCGCATGTCTTAGCATTGTCTCGCGAATCACTTCCGGCGAAGGACGTTCCGGCAGTTTTCCAGTCTTTTCGTATTCCAGAAGTTCTCTGAAAATCCATGGATTTCCCTGGGCGCCTCGTCCGATCATTACGCCATCACAGCCGGTTTCTTCCCGCATCCGGATTGCCTGCTCTCCGGTTGTCACATCACCGTTTCCGATAACCGGAATAGACACTGCTGCTTTAACCTGTCTTATAATATCCCAGTCTGCTTTTCCGGAATAATACTGCTCTCTTGTTCTTCCATGTACGGCTACTGCTTTTGCTCCTGCTTCTTCTGCAACTTTTGCGATCTCCACTGCATTAATATGCGCATCGTCAAATCCTTTTCTGATCTTCACTGTCACAGGTTTCTTTATTGCTTTTGCCGTCTTTGACACAATCTCATAGACAAGCTCCGGTCTTAACATAAGTGCAGAACCTTCTCCGTTCTTCACAATCTTCGGTACCGGGCAGCCCATATTGATATCCAGGATCTGAAATGGAAGTGGTTCGATCATTTTCGCGATCTCACTGATGATATCCGGCTCCGATCCGAACAGTTGCAATGAAACCGGATATTCTTCCGGATGAATCGCCAATAAAGTCTTTGTATTTTTATTCTTATATTGCAGTGCTTTCGCACTGATCATCTCCATACATAAAAGCCCTGCCCCCTGCTCTTTGCAGAGCAAACGGAAGGGCAGGTCTGTAACCCCCGCCATCGGTGCGAGGATATATGGATTTTCAAGCTTTACTTCTCCAATCTTCATGCTTAACGTTTCCTGTTCTTTTGATAAATAATATGAAGTCCTTTTAAAGTCAGCTGAGGATCATACACATCAATCGTATCTGTTTCTGCAGCAATGATTTTTCCAAGTCCTCCGGTCGCAACGACTTTTGCATTCTCATAACCAGACTCTTTTTTCAACTGATTGATGATATATTCTGTCTGTCCGATCTGTCCGTAGACCAGACCGCCCTGCATTGCCGAAATCGTCTCTTTCGCCAAAATAGATGCCGGTTTCTTAATCTCGATCGCCGGCAGCATATCTGCCTCACCCCACAATGCCTGCGCGGAAGTGCGGATTCCCGGAGCAATCACACCTGCTTCAAATGTGCCATCTGCTCCGACAATATCATACGTTGTCGCTGTTCCAAAATCTACAACAATAACAGGTCCTCCAAATAATGTATATGCTGCAACCGCATCCACGATACGATCAGCCCCTACCTGTCTCGGATTCTCTGTAACGATACGGATTCCGGTCTTAATTCCTGCTGAAACAACCATCGGTTTTACGCCAAAATATTTAATAATTGCGCTTCCTAAAGAATGCATGATATCCGGAACTACAGAGGCGATAATTACGTCTGTAATCTGTTCGCCTTCAATTCCATGTCTTTCCACCAATTCACGCAATGTGATTCCATATTCATCTGATGTACGCGGTTGTTTTGCCTTCATACGGAAAGTACCGGAGATCTTGTCTTCCGAAAAAATGCCGAGTGTAATGTTTGTATTTCCCGCATCTATAACTAATAACATATTTTCCTCCTACAGCTCTTCTCCCAGGAAGAACACTTTGTAATATAACTGCAGCGACTGCAGTAATTCCTGTTTTTCTCTCTGAAGCTGTTTGATTTTCAACTGGCTTCCAATATCATCAAACATCGGATCTCCCTCTTCAGATGTCACTTCAAAACACAGCTCTCCGTTTTCTTCATAGACCAGTGTCAGTATGCCACCTACGTCGTGTACATATAACACACACATGATTTTCAGTTCGTCTTTGATATGATCCGGTAGTCCTGAAAAATCAGGATTCAGATAATATTTTTCTTCATAAGAATTTGCCCCACAAAGGACGATTTTCTCTTCGTACATAATACCTCCGCTATTTTACAACAGTTTATCCCGGCTGTCTATACATATCCGTAGATTCCTCGCACAGACACTTCTCCGGCATAGATTTCACGCTCAGTGCCATCCGGCAGAACTACGATCAGCTCACCGGTATCGTTAATTCCTTTTGCGTGTGCTTCATATGCTCCCGCCGGATCCAATACCCGCACATCCCGGTCACGATTAACCAGACACGCTTCATATGCCTCCCGGATTCCGGACAAATCTTCCCGCTGCACAAACTGTTCATAATATTGTTCAAATCTTTCCATAACCGTCGCAATAACTCCGGCACGCTTTACAGGCTTGCCCGTCTCCACCTTCAAAGATGTTGCCGTCTCTTTGATCTCATCCGGAAATGTTTCCTGATTGACGTTGATCCCAACTCCGATCACAACATAATTGATATAATCAATTTCCGTACTCATCTCCGTCAGGATTCCGCAGATTTTCTTCTTATTCAGTACGATGTCATTCGGCCACTTGATTCCCGCGTCCACACCAAGCACATCCCTGATTCCATCTGCTACCGCAAGCGCCATTACAAGTGTCAGCATCGGTGCTTTCACCGGCGGTATCTCCGGTCTTAATAAAATAGTCATGGAAACACTGTTCCCAGACGGTGACTCCCAGCCGCGTCCGCGTCTTCCTTTACCGGCAGTCTGTCGATCTGCGACAAACAGTGTACCGTGTACTTCACCTTTCTCACCCGCCGCTTTCGCCTGATTATTCGTGGAATCCGTCTCGTCGTAGTAAACAACCTGTCTACCCGCCCATTTTGTCGTAACCAGACTTTCAATTTCTGCTTTTGACAAAACATCCGGACTATCCAGAAGGCGGTAGCCTTTATTGCGTACCGCCTCAATTGTGTAACCTTCTTTTTTTAACTGTTCCATTACTTTCCAGACTGCAGTCCTTGACACCTGAAAATGATCACAAAGCTGCTGCCCGGATATATAAGAGCTGCTCTCTTTCAGCAGTCGTAAAATCTCTGCTTTCATCTTATCGCTCCGACTTTCTATCTCTCACCAAGTGTTGCAACCATAACCGCTTTGATCGTATGCATACGGTTCTCTGCCTCATCGAATACCTTGGACTGTGAAGATTCAAATACTTCATCTGTTACTTCCATATCTGTAAGACCATATTTTTCATAGATTTCTTTACCGATTTTGGTCTTCAGATCATGGAATGCAGGCAGGCAGTGCAGGAAGATTGCTTTCTCTCCGGCATTATCCATTACTTCCTTCGTAACTTTATATGGTGACAGTTCTTTGATTCTCTCTGCCCATACTTCATCCGGTTCACCCATAGATACCCACACGTCTGTATAAATAACATCTGCACCTTTGGTTCCGGCTTTTACATCCTCTGTCAAAGTAATGGTTCCGCCGCTTTCTTTTGCATAGCCTCTGCATGTTTCAACAAGCTCTGCATCCGGGAAATATTTTTCAGAAGTACATGCTGTAAAATGCATTCCCATCTTCGCACACGCAATCATCAGAGAGTTACCCATGTTATACCTTGCATCGCCCATGTATACAAGATGGATATTTTCCAGTGTTCCAAAATGCTCACGGATCGTCAGCAGATCTGCCAGCATCTGTGTCGGATGATACTCATTTGTCAGGCCATTCCATACCGGCACACCTGCATGTTTTGCCAGTTCTTCTACACGTTCCTGACCGAATCCACGATATTCGATACCATCAAACATTCTTCCGAGTACTCTTGCTGTATCTTCAATACTCTCTTTCTTGCCAATCTGGGATCCACTTGGATCCAGATAAGTGGTTCCCATTCCCATGTCATGTGCCGCCACTTCAAAAGAACATCTGGTTCTTGTACTTGTCTTTTCAAAAATAAGCGCAACATTCATGCCTCTGTATTTATCTACCGGAATTCCTTTTTTCTTCTTATCTTTCAGATCTGCTGCCAGATCCAGCATGTAGGTAATCTCTTCCTTTGTAAAATCTTTCAGTGTTAAAAAATGTCTGCCTTTTAGGTTCATCCTTCGTGTCCTTCTTTCCTTATTGTCCAGTCAGCCTTTTTGGCCGTTGTTTAGCCGTTGTTTATTTTATTTATCTTTTCCACCAATCTCTGCCATGGACTTCACCAGTCCTGCCATGCCCTGGATCTCGGATGGAATAATAATCTTGGTTGCTTTTCCGTCTGCTGCCTTCTCAAATGCTTCCAGGCTCTTCATTGTCAGCACGGCTTCATCTGCTCCTGCTTCTTTCAGGAAACGAATACCGTCTGCATTCGCCTGCTGCACCTTTAAGATTGCTTCTGCTTCACCTTCTGCTTCACGGATCATTGCTTCCTTCTGTGCCTCTGCTTTCAGGATTGCTGCCTGTTTCTCTGCTTCCGCATCAAGGATTGCCGATTCTTTATGACCTTCTGCTACCAAAATTGTTGACTTCTTCTCACCTTCTGCACGCAGGATTGCTTCACGTCTCTCACGCTCTGCTTTCATCTGTTTCTCCATTGCGTCCTGAATAGCTGCAGGTGGTATGATATTTTTCAGCTCTACACGATTTACTTTAATTCCCCATGGATCTGTTGCCACATCCAGGGAAGCACGCATCTTCGTATTGATCGTCTCTCTGGAAGTCAATGTCTGGTCAAGTTCCAGATCACCGATAATATTACGAAGTGTCGTTGCTGTCAGATTCTCAATTGCCATGATCGGATTGGCAACTCCATAACAGAACATCTTCGGATCTGTGATCTGATAAAACACAACTGTATCGATCCGCATTGTTACATTATCTTTTGTAATAACCGGCTGTGGCGCAAAATCTACAACCTGTTCTTTCAGATCAACACGTCTTGCCACACGGTCAAAAATCGGAACTTTAAAATGAAGTCCCGTACTCCATGTTGCCTGGTAAGCCCCCAGTCTTTCGATTACAAGTGCCTCTGCCTGTCTGACAATCTTCACACAGGATATAATAAGCATCACAACAATCAATATTAATATTGCTAAAAAAATCGTATTTAGTGCCATCATCTTTACTCCTCCTCTTTTCTTCTCTCTCTGACAATAAGCTTCACACCTTGGATACCTTCCACTACAACGATCGTATCTTTTGCGATCTTTCCATCCGGTTCGTCTGTCTTTGCCGACCATTCCTGTCCACGGATTTCTACATGCCCTGCTGCCTGCAGTGTATCAATATCTTCTGTCACCAGTGCCTGTTCCCCAATAAGACTCTCAGCGTTCGTCTTCTGCCGCTCTTTATTAAAGTACTTCACGGCAAGTGGTCTTGTAAGCACCAGTAATATAACAGAAACTATGAGAAATGCAACAACCTGCACAGGCAGACCGAAGCCGATCACTCCGCTCACAAATGCCACCAGCGCTCCGCCGGCAAACCAGATTGTCGTAAGTCCCATAGTCAAGATCTCGATAATTAATAATATTACAAATAATATAAGCCAGTATACAGTCTGCATAAATATTCCTCACTTTGCTCCGTGCTTCGCACTCCCTCAATCTGCCCGAGCCCCAAAGTCTTGCATCCACTTATGAGTAAACTCATGTGGATGCCGGACTTTTTGTCTCTGGTATCATTATCTTACTATATTTTCTCCGATAACGCAATTCTAACTGTCTACTGACTTCTTTATGATTTTATGAATTTTTCTCTGTATTTCTTCTCTGTCTCTTCACTTCAAACATCAATACCGAAGCGGCTATTGCGGCATTTAACGACTCCACCTCTCCGCTCATTGGAATAATGATATAGTGATCTGCCATTTTCGAGGTTTCTTCACGCAGCCCGTTCCCCTCATTTCCAATCAGGAATGCACAGGAGAAAGCATAATCTTCTTCATCATAAGACTTCTCCCCGTCCAGATGCGCCGCGTATACTTTAATCCCGGCATCTTTGATCTTGTGGATTGCCTTCAGGATATCTTCCGCATAATAAAACGGCATCCGGTAAATAGAACCCATCGTTGAACGGATTGTTTTCGGATTGTAAATATCCACACAGTCACGGCTCATGATCACACCTGTTACACCTGCGCCTTCTGCAGTCCGCACGATCGTACCCATATTTCCCGGATCCTGCAAATTATCCAGCACTAGCAGATGCCTCTTTTCGCCTTTTAACAAATCCTCCAGCTTATAGGATTTCTGCCGCACAACACAGAGAACACCCTGTGGTGTCTTTGTATCCGATGCATGCGCAAATACAGTATCCGTCAGCACTTCTATGTGCACTCCGGCTTGCCCTGCAATCGCATTTACCAGCACTTTTTCTTTTTTATAAAAAGATTCAGATACATATACTTCCTGTAATTCATCCACCGGCACTTCCCGGAACATCCGGATGCCTTCCACAAGAAATACATGTTCTTCATCTCTTAATTTTCTCTTCTTTTTTAAATTAATCAGTCTTTTAACTTTTCCGTTTGCTGTACTTGTAATCATTCTCTCTGTCCCTTAATAACTATAATATTGAAGCACCTCTGATTATGGTGCCTGCAAATCGCTTTTTACTTCACCTTTTTCACAATAATTGTTATACTTTGAAACGGTATCCGACACCCCAGATTGTCTCGATATACTGAGGGTTGGATGTGTCCATCTCGATCTTTTCACGGATTTTCTTAATGTGCACGGTTACAGTTGCGATGTCACCGACAGATTCCATATCCCAGATTTTCTGGAACAGTTCATCTTTGGAATACACATGATTCGGGTGTGCCGCAAGAAATGACAACAGATCAAATTCTTTTGTTGTAAATGTTCTCTCTTCTCCATTTACCCATACTCTTCTTGCAGTCGTGTCAATCTTAAGTCCTCGGATCTCGATCACTTTATTTTTTTCTGCCATGCTTCCGATCAACCGATCATATCTTGCAAGATGTGCTTTCACACGTGCCACCAACTCGCTCGGGCTGAACGGCTTTGTCATATAATCATCCGCTCCCAATCCCAGTCCACGAATCTTATCAATATCATCTTTTTTTGCTGATACCATAATGATTGGTGTGTTCTTCTCATCTCTGACCTTCCGACAGATTTCAAATCCATCTACCCCCGGAAGCATCAGATCAAGAATCAGAAGATCATATTCTTCCTGAAGTGCTTTCTCAAGTCCACTGTCTCCATCATTTGCAACTTCCACTTCAAATCCGCTCAGTTCCAGATAGTCTTTCTCCAGATCTGCAATCGTCTCTTCGTCTTCAACTATTAAAATCTTACTCATTCAATGGTACCTCCTGATATTTTCTCAAAACAAAATACATCGTTGTTCCTGTGTCTTCTCTGCTGGTTGCCCAAATCTTACCACCATGCTCTTCCACAATCTTCTTAACAATAGAAAGCCCGATACCGCTTCCGCCTTTGGAAGAATTTCTTGAAGCATCCGTTCTGTAAAAACGGTCGAAAATATTTGGCAGATCCTTGGCTGCAATTCCTTTGCCGTTATCTTCCAGTTCAACCTGAATAAAGTCACCGACATCTTTTACACGAAGATTGATGATCGGTTTGCTTTTATCCATATATTTCAACGAATTATTTACAATATTATGCACAACACGCTTGATCTGTTCCGCGTCTGCAATCACTTTCACTTCTGGATCTACATAATTAAAATATCCAAATTCTACATTTTTTGACTCCAGTTCCAGCGACAAATCTTCTGCACAATCTGTGAAATAATCATTTACAGATATAATATTGAAGTTATATGGAATACGGTTTGTGTCAATCTTGGAATACAATGTCAACTCATTGATCAGTGTATTCATCTCATTCGCTTTATTATAGATCGTGCGGATATATTTGTCCATTTTCTCCGGTGTATCCGCTACTCCGTCCATGATTCCTTCTGCATATCCTTTGATTGCTGTCACCGGTGTCTTAAGGTCATGGGAGATATTACTGATCAGCTCTTTGTTCTCCTTGTCAAACTGAATCTTCTCTTCTGCACTGTCCTTTAACCGCTTACGCATATCTTCCAGATCACTGCAGAGCTGGCCGAGCTCATCATCAGACTCCGGTTTGATCTCAAAATCCAGATTACCTTCTTTGATATTATAAGCTGCCCTCTTCATCTTTGACAACGGACGCATGATTCCGCGGTAGATCCACATGAGCAAAATAAATGCCGTTGCGATTAAAACAATAACAACCACACAGATCAAGTCTACAAAAAGCTCCTCCACTTCTGGTATAACATTCTTCATGTCTGTAACGATAAATGCGCTTCCTTTTTCTCCGCTTCGATATTTAAAATCAATCTGCTTGATCAGTACCTGAGCATTGCCACCCAGATAAAGTCCATTTTTCGCATCGGCATCTGCCTCACCATACTTCGGAAGCTGACGGATCACATATTTTGTTTCCCCACTGTCTGTACCAATGTAAACAATGGTACTTCCTTTTCGCACAAGCAGATAGGCTTTTTTCTTTTCCAGTTTTTTATTTACTTTCTCAAGTCTGGTCGCATCGCCCATCTCTTCCGGATCTTCGGCAATAATCTTCTTTAGTTCTTCATACGGCTTCTCAGTTACTTTTGACAATACCTGCATAGAATTTGATAAGCTCTCCCAGGTTGTATCCGTAACTCCATATGTCTTTTCGATTGAGCTGATCTGATGTCTGCACAGGACTATTCCCATAGTTGTTGTCAATATAATCGGAATCAGCGTAATCGTTAAAAATGCTATCACAAGTCTTGTTCTTATTTTCATAGGAACACCTCCAGACTCAAGTATAGCATGAAAAAAGGCGCTTCACATCAAAGCGCCTGTAAACATTTCTAAAAATTTTATAAATATGCTTTCAGTACATCCACCTTATCTGTCTTTTCCCAGGAGAGGTCGATATCTGTACGTCCAAAGTGTCCGTAAGCTGCTGTCTGCTTGTAAATTGGTCTTCTCAAATCCAGCATTTTGATAATTCCTGCCGGACGGAGATCAAAGTTCTCGCGGATGATCTCAACCAGTTTTTCATCAGATACTTTACCGGTTCCAAATGTATCTACCATAATGGAAGTCGGATGAGCAACTCCGATTGCGTAAGAAAGCTGGATTTCACATTTCTTGGCAAGTCCTGCTGCAACAATATTTTTCGCAACGTAACGTGCTGCGTACGCTGCTGAACGGTCTACCTTTGTGCAGTCTTTACCTGAGAATGCTCCGCCACCGTGACGTGCCATTCCGCCGTAAGTATCTACAATGATCTTGCGTCCTGTCAGTCCACTGTCTCCGTGTGGTCCACCGATAACAAAACGTCCTGTCGGGTTGATAAAGAATTTTGTATTCTCGTCTACCATCTCTGCCGGAAGTACTGTGTCAAATACATATTTCTTAATATCTTCGTGAATCTGCTCCTGTGTCACATCCGGATCGTGCTGTGTAGATAAGACAACTGCATCCAGACGTTTCGGAACATCATTTTCATCATATTCTACTGTAACCTGTGTCTTTCCATCCGGTCTCAGATAAGAAAGCGTTCCGTTCTTCCTTACTTCTGTAAGTTTTCTTGCCAGTTTATGCGCCAGAGAAATCGGATATGGCATCAGTTCCGGAGTCTCATCCGTTGCGTATCCGAACATCATACCCTGGTCGCCGGCTCCGATCGCATCAATCTCATCATCGCCCATTGTATGCTCTTTTGCTTCCAACGCTTTATCAACTCCAAGAGCGATATCTCCAGACTGCTCGTCAATTGCTGTGATCACACCACATGTCTCTGCGTCAAATCCAAATTTTCCTCTTGTATAGCCAATCTCTTTTACTGTATCGCGTACGATTTTCTGAATATCAACATAAGCATTTGTAGTAATCTCACCCATAACGAGAACCATACCTGTCGTTGTTGTTGTCTCACAAGCCACACGGCTCATCGGATCCTGTTCCATCAATGCATCAAGAATCGCGTCTGAAATCTGGTCGCACATTTTATCCGGATGTCCTTCTGTAACGGACTCGGATGTAAATAATCTTTTTTCCATGTCATTCTCCCTTCTACTTTCTCCCGGGGACGGGGATTTTCTAGAAAATCCCCGTCCCCTTTTAAAAAAGACCTGTCCCTTTTTATGTTATCCACATAATCATCCACAATGCGAAAAAAACAGTCCACAACAAGTGGACTGTTTATATTCTCATATATCAATCTTCTTATTGTTCGATTACTCGCTCAGGTTGGCACCTTCCCATGATGGGGGTTGCCGCAGCTTCACAGATCCTTTGTACCTCCACTGCTCTGAATAAGAGAAAGTTAGCAATATTTATTATTTTCTTTGTTACCTTATAAGACTTTACACGTTTTAACTGTTCTTGTCAACTGATTTATCCAACTTTTAATTTGAATTTCTGAATTTCTTTCTCAGTTTCTACTTTTTCGATAATACCGCCAAGACCTCTGAGCTTCTCTTCGAATCTCTCATATCCTCTTTGGATATATACAATATCATCTACAATTGTAATGCCTTCTGTTGCAAGTCCTGCAATACAAAGTGCAGCTCCTGCGCGGAGATCCGGTGCACTCACTCTTGCTCCGCTGAACTTCTCAACACCTTCGATAGTTGCTGAGTTGCCTTCCACTTTGACATTCGCTCCCATTCTGGCAAGTTCGTCCAGATATTTGAAACGATTTTCAAAAATACTCTCTGTAATTGTGCTTGTTCCCTTGCAAAGTGCAAGCGTCACACCAATCTGTGGCTGCATATCCGTTGGAAATCCAGGATATGGAAGTGTCTTCACATGTGTACTTGTAAGATCTCCCTTGGATACAACACGCACTGCATCGTCAAATTCTTCTACCTCACAGCCAATCTCTTCCAGCTTGGCAATCGTAGCTTCCAAATGCTTCGGAATGACATTCAATACTGTCACATCTCCTCTGGTTGCCGCTGCCGCAAACATAAATGTTCCGGCCTCAATCTGATCCGGAATAACCGAATACTCTGTACTGTGAAGCTGTCTGACTCCACGAATCTTGATCACATCTGTTCCTGCACCACGAATATTCGCTCCCATGCTGTTCAGGAAGTTTGCCACGTCTACAACGTGTGGCTCTTTAGCCACATTCTCCATAATTGTAAGACCGTCTGCCATCGCAGCCGTCATCATTACATTGATCGTAGCGCCTACACTGACAACATCAAAATAAATATGTTTACCAACAAGCTTCTCAGCTTCTGCCATGATCTTACCATATTCAATCTCTACTTCTGCGCCCAGTGCACGGAAACCTTTCAGATGCTGGTCAATCGGTCTGCTTCCGATATTACATCCTCCCGGCAGTGCCACTTCCGCATGTTTGTACTTTCCGAGCATCGCGCCAAGTAAATAGTAAGATGCACGGATCTTTTTAATATAATCATATTCTATACTGAAATCATGAATGCCTCTTCCGTTGATCGTCACAGTATGACGGTCAATTCTGTTCACTGTCGCTCCGATTCCGGCAATTGCGTCCAGTAATACATTAATATCGTTGACATCCGGAAGATTATCAATCTTAACTGTCTCATCTGTCATGATCGCAGCCGCAAGAATCGCAAGTGCCGCGTTCTTTGCTCCCCCTATTTCGACCTCTCCGACTAACGGATGGCCACCTTTAATAATATACTGTTCCATTAACCACACCTCTATATAATATTGCTGTCTATGATATAAGCATATTGGATATAGCAGTTATGCCCATTTTGTTCTCTTAAAAATCTAAAACAGGAAGACTCCCACTTCCTGAGTCTTTGCTATTATAGCACAAATCCAACATTTGTAAAATATTTTTTAATTTTATGTAATTATTTTGTAACATTTAATCCGTTTTCAAGCACACGAAGAACTTCCTCGATTGTCTCTTCCAGATCCCGTCCTTCTTCACTGATCGTGAGGTCTGCATACCGTTCAAATAATGCGGTACGCTCCTCATACAGATCTTTTAATGTCTGACCGTCTTTTAACACAACACCTCTGTTTTTAGCATTATGGAGTCTGTTATTTATTGTCTCATACGACGTATGTAAATATACGATCGTTCCGGTCTCTTTGTAATGCCTCATTGCATTCTCGCAATATACAACACTTCCTCCCGGCGAGATAACAGCACGCTCTTCCTGAATCTCCGCATTCACCCGGTCTTCAATCCGTAAGAAACCTTCATTTCCTTCTTCTGCAATAATCTCTTTAAGCAAACGCTTCTCCACTTCCTGGATTACCAGATCTGTATCTACAAACTTATATCCCAGTCTCTTAGCAACAACAACACCGACTGTGCTTTTCCCCGATGCCGGCATTCCGATAAATACGATATTCTTCATATTTTTCATCCTTTAGTCTGTATTTGTTTGAAATCTTTTGATACTTATTACATTTTAATCCTATCCATTTTAACATAAGATTCCTTTTTCGTCCACTTCTTGCTTCAGAATCTACTGCCTTTACAAGATTCAAACTCATTTTTTATCATTTTCTGACCAATTCTACCAATACCGCTCTGCCTGATCTGCCAACGGATACTTTACCATAAAAAATAAGAACCGGAAATCCTTTTATTCCTCCGGTTCTTATTTTGTATAAATTATCTCTTCAGGATACACTCTCATTCAGAAAATAATATTTTCTCTGAAAGTTTCTCCGCTCCTGCCTTCGGCGGCATATCTCCTGACAGGTCATTACCCACACCAGCTCACGAAGCCAGTCATCTTCCATTTTCGTCGGAAGATCATCTGTTTTATCCTTCTGCTTATCTGCAAAGTCGATCTGACCTTTCACATTTGCATAAACACGACCGCATATCATCTGTATTTGCAAACGATCCGGATACTCATCATAAATCATACTGACGTCATATTCCAGTCGGTCGCATTCTGCCTCTACATATGGCAGAATCTTTTTCACTTCGGCCGGATACATACTCTTCATATAAGATACATCCCGGCTGTTTTCCCGCTCCCAGGCTGTATCGATTGGCAGCTGATTTTGATATGCCATATAAAAAGGCAGTTTCTCGCTCATCGGTTCTGCTCCTTCCAGGGAAATTATCTGCTTTATTATATGCATTTTTTCATAAGCTGTTCCCTGAAATCTTTTCTGTTATTCATTTTTTGCGGCTTCAAAATTCCGATGCAGAAGTTTGTGTTCTTTTCCTTTCAGCAAGCCATCGTACAACGTCTGAACCAACGGATTTTCATTGGACTTCTTAATCTGGGTATTCACATCTGAATCATAAAGACCCTTCATTCTTGCTGATTTTGTTCTCGGTCCGGCCGGTACCGGCTGTCCACCACCCATGACACAGCCTCTGTAACATGCCATTACTTCTACGAAATCATAGTGTACTTCCCCGGCCTTGATCCGCTTCAAAAGTGCATCTGCATTTCCGAGACCACTTACGATTGCCGCACGAATGGTTCTGCCGTTGTAATCAAATTCTACTTCTTTCAGGCCTTTCTCTCCACGCACACCGCTGAATTTGATATTATCCATATCTACACGGTTATGTCCTTTACGCAGACGTCTCAAAACCGCTTCGGTCACACCGCCGGTTACACCAAAGATCACTCCGGCACCGGATCCGATTCCAAATGGCATATCTGACGCTTCAATTTCCAGATTCTCAAAACGGATACCAGACTTGCGAATCATGGAAACGAGCTCGGTTGTTGTCAGTACATAATCGATATCCTGCTTACCGTTTGTTGAAGATTCCGGTCGTAAAATCTCATCTTTCTTCGCTGTACAAGGCATAATAGATACAGATACCACTCGTTTTCCGAGATTCTTCTCCGGATCTTTATAATATTCCCGTACTACAGCGCCGAACATCTGCTGTGGTGACCGGCAGGTCGAAAGATTCTCGGCAAATTCCGGATAACGGTTTTCACAATATCTTACCCATGCAGGACAGCAGGATGTAAAGAGTGGCAATTTTTCTCCGGATTCCAGCCGATTCAAAAGTTCTTCCGACTCTTCTATAACTGTAAGATCCGCACCGTAAGATGTATCAAATACTTCATCAAATCCCATACGATGCAGGACATTTACCAATTTACCCATAACATTTTCGCCACGCGGCAGACCGAACTGATCTCCTACTGCCACACGGACTGCCGGTGCGATCTGTGCGATCACTTTGGTATCTTTATCTGCAAGAAGATCCCAGATAACATCCATGTTGGTCTTAATACTGATTGCGCCTGTCGGACATACAACCCGGCATTGTCCACAGTTCACGCAGTCGGTCTCTGCAATTTTCTTATCAAATGCAGGTGTTACCAGCGCTTTTGTTCCTCGATATGCAAAATCAATTGCATTTACTGCCTGCACATTGTCACACATACGTACACAGTCACCGCACAAAATACATTTATTCGGATCTCTCACGATCGCCGGCGAACTGTCATCGATCGGCTGTAATTCTTTCGTATTTTCAAATCGGACATCCATAACACCCATCCGGTGCGCAAGGCTTTGCAGCTGACATTCTCCACTTTTGATACAAGTTGTACAGTCTCTGCAGTGCGCTGCCAGAAGTAACTCCAGAATTAATTTCCGATACTTCATCAGGCGCGGTGTATTTGTATAGATCACCATTCCGTCTCTCGGTGGTTCGGAACAGGATGCAAATGTTTTTCCTTTATCATTTTCTACTGTACATAAACGACAGGCACCATATACAGACAGTTCTGAATGGTAACATAAGGTTGGTATATCAATATCTGCTTTACGAATGACGGTAAGAATATTCGGTTCATCCGTAAATTCTACTTTTCTTCCATCTATAGTCATTACTCCCATGACGTTTCCTCCTATCTGGCAACAGAAATTGCCTTAAACGGACACTGTTCCATACAGGCTCCGCACTTAATGCATTTCTCCTGATTAATGTGATACGGTGATTTCAACTCACCTTCAATTGCTCCAGCCGGACAATTTCTTGCACACTTGGAACATCCTTTACAGATGTCCAGATCAATCTGGAACTGTCTGAGATTTGTACAAACCCCTGTTTTACACTTCTTATCCTCAATATGTTCTCTATATTCTTCTGCAAATGCATTCAATGTACTGATAACCGGTTTTGGCGCACTCTTTCCAAGTCCGCATAACGCGGTACTCTCAATCATATCGGCCAGTTCACGCAACTCATCTATATCTGTCGGTTTTCCATTTCCGGCTACGATTCTTTCAAGAATCTCCAGCATTCTTTTTGTACCTTCTCTGCATGGCACACATTTTCCACAGGATTCTCTCTGCGTAAAGCTCATAAAGAACCGGGCTACTTCTACCATACAGGTATTTTCATCCATAATAACAAGTCCGCCGGAACCGATCATCGCTCCGATCTTCGCCAGCGAATCAAAATCCATCTTGCTGTCCAGCTGTTTCTCTGTCAGACATCCGCCCGATGGTCCGCCGATCTGAACCGCTTTGAACTTTTTACCGTTCTGAATGCCTCCACCGATATCATAAATAACTTCCCGGAGAGTAATTCCCATCGGCACTTCGATAAGTCCTGTGTTTCTTACATTACCTGTCAATGCGAATGCTTTTGTTCCCGGGCTTTCCGGTGTACCGATACCCAGATACCACTCTGCGCCGTTTTGAATGATCATTGGTACATTTGCGTAAGTCTCAACGTTATTTAATACTGTAGGTTTTGCCCAGAGTCCCTGCTGTACTGTACGCGGCGGTTTTACTCTCGGCATACCACGTTTGCCTTCAATAGATGCTGTCAGCGCACTTCCTTCGCCGCAGACAAATGCTCCGGCTCCTCGGTTGATATGTAAACGGAAGCTGAAGTTTGTTCCCAGGATATGATCTCCTAAAATTCCAATCTCTTCCGCCTGATGGATTGCCGTCTCCAGTCTCTGGATCGCGAGCGGATATTCGGCACGGACATAAATATATCCTTCCTGCGCCTGAACCGCATATGCAGCGATCATCATACCTTCGATCATGCGGTGCGGATCACCCTCCATAATACTTCTGTCCATGAATGCGCCCGGGTCACCTTCGTCACCGTTACAGACTACGTAACGAATCTTTTCCTTCTGGGATGCTACCTGTTTCCATTTACGTCCGGTACGGAATCCTGCACCGCCACGTCCTCTTAAATTTGACTCATAAATCATATCGATCACGGATTCCGGTGTCATCTCAAACAATGCTTTTTCTAATGCAGAATATGCTCCGACCACCATCGCTCCTTCGATGTGATCGGCATCGATATGTCCGCAGTTTTTCAATACAAGTCTCGTCTGCTTTGCGTAAAATGGGATCTCTTCCTGTGAAGCATAGACCTGTCCGTCCATATGATATAACAAACGTTCAATCGATTTTCCTTCGCAGATTGTTTTCTGATAGATCTCTTCACAATCATCCGGCGACACTTTAATATATAAATAATTATGTGGTTCGATTCTCACCAGCGGTCCCATTTCACAGAATCCGTGGCAACCACTCTTCATAACCTTGGTATGTGCAATCTCTGCGCCGAACTCCACCGATACATTCCCGTCATTCTTTGTCAGTTCCAGCATTTTCTGGTAAATTTTATCTGAACCCCCGGCCAGACATCCTGTTCCACCGCAGATCAAAACGCGACATTTCGCACGCTGCCGCTTCTGACATTCAGTACGATATTCTTTTAATTCCGTTCTGTTCTCTATCTTCATGTTATTCTCCTCTCAACTCTTTCAGCAGATCCACTACTTTTTCCGGTGACATCTTAGGATACACAACATCATTTACTGTAATCGCCGGTGCCAGACCACATGCCCCCAGACAGGACACCGTCTCCACAGTAAAATACAGATCGTCTGATGTATGCTTCTTATCATTTAATCCGAGTTCCTTATACAAACGTTCCAGGATCGGAATGGATTTTCTCACATGACAGGCTGTTCCATCACAGACTTTAATGACATATTTGCCTTTCTGCTCGAAAGAAAAATTCTCATAAAAACTTGCCACGCTGTACGCCTTTGCTTCCGTAATCCCGATCTGTTTTGCCACATATGTCAGAAGTTCCGGTGGCAGGTATCTGTACTCCTCCTGAATATCCTGGATAATCGGGATCAATGATCGTTCTTCTCTTGTGTGTCTTGCTATGATTTCATCTGCTTTCTCATAATACGATGTATCTAACATAATATCCTCATCCTCCTTTTTGTTCATTTTCCCCTGATATTGGCTATTTTTTATCAATTTATTGTATATTATATCATAGAAATTATTGATATGTTTATATCAATATCCGATGTCTTCCATATAGAATTTTATATATCCTAAAAAAAGATGCACCCTCAGGCACACCTTCTTTCTTCTAGACAATTATATTTCTTCAATTTTCCTTCTCAGATGCTCAAGAAATTCTTTTTCTTTCTGATTCATCACATATCCTTTTTTATATATCAGTGCATCCCTCATTTTATGTCTTAGAAATCCGACTTCCTTCTGCACAAGATGATACCGTTCCAGCATCTTTTCCGGCAGCGGAGATACCCACATATAACTGTTCTTCACTTCTCTTAAAATATCAAACTGACTTCCTCTTTCAAAAATATATATTTTCTTTTTCGGATGATAGGCTTCCCTTCCTTCCCGGTAAAATTCAATATATTCTCCGTTCGGGAGCCTGGAATCTCCATGTAAGATTTCTACTCCGTCCGATAATTCTCCCGGAGACTGAAAATCCTTTTCTGCAAGTTCTCCGTCTGCGGAAGTCAAAAGTAAATAATCAAATTCATTGATCACCTGCATTTCCAGATTCCGAAGCTGAAGAAGCGATTGGTAATCCTCCTGCTTTCTCCGCTGATACCGTATAATTCCAAGATCATATCCATTCTGACCGATACTGTCGATTGCCGTCATCGTACTTGTCTCCCGGAAATCCACATCCATCTCCATCTGGTCATCCTGGTTGCTGATATACTCGGCAAAAGCATGCGCAATATAGCTGGCCCGGGGCACACAAAATCGAAGTGTCAGCTTTTCACTGCGTTCTTTTCCATAATGTTCCCTTAGCTCATCAACATCCCGGATGACTTTTCTGGCATATTCCAGAAAATTCTGTCCGTCTCTTGTCGCCTGTACTCCTTTTGAGGAGCGTTTAAAAATCTGTATGCCAAATTCTGTTTCTACATTTTTAATTGCTTTGCTTAAGTTTGGCTGCGCAATGTAAATCTCTTTTGCAGTCTGTGAAATCGATCCTCTTTTATCTATTTCAATAATGTATTTGAAATCCGTCAAATTCATTTGTATCTCTTCCCTTTTCCATGATGCCGATGTTCCGTTCCGCCTTATTCTCTACGCGAAACGAAAAGGCGACACATCTTTTGTATCGCCTTTTCATTCTAAGCTCTTTCGCTGTAGTGATGTGCTTCTTCAAGCATCATATCTTTTACTTTCATCAGACGGATCTGAGAGCTTCTCTCGTTCTCGTCCAGCTTCATCGTGATATATTTGATTGTCTCCTGAGCCTCCGGAATTGTCACATGCTCCAGCGCATTTACACGACGTCTTGTCTTCTCGATCTCAGCCGCCATAAGCTGGCATGCTTTTTCTGTCTCCGCAAGTTTCAACATATCCGGCAGAATGTCCGCCAGTGATTTTACAGCACCATCCAGATCACTGGATGTAAATGCAAATCCATAAGAATAAATATCATTGGCATCAGCAGTCCTTGTCTTCGTATTGAACACAGGAATGTCAACGCTCATAACATTTTTATTGCCTACTTCCAGATTTACTTCCTGTTTTGGTGCCATCAGTGCGGTATTCAACGTAGCCTCATCCATTCCGGCTTTGGCTATAACAAAGTTCTTATTTGCAGAGAGGATTCCGGCTTCTACTTTCTGACGAAGTGCCATGTTCTCCTTTACCAGCTCCAGAAACTGACGCATCAGCTCATCACGCTTGTCTTTCAGGAGCTTATGTCCCCTTCTTGCTGTAACAAGCTTCTTCTTCGTCTTGGTCAGTTCCATCCGGGTAGGAGTGATCTGTTTCGATGCCATTCGCTACCTCCTTATTTCCATTACCTGATTATTGCTTTCCATAATACTGGTCTAAGAATTTGTCGTCGATACGTTTCAACTCTGCTCTTGGCAGCATAGACAATAATTTCCAGCCAATTTCCAGTGTCTCCTCAATAGATCTGTCGTTGTCATATCCCTGGGAAACATATTCTTTTTCAAATGCTTCTGCAAATTCTGCATATTTCAGGTCAATCTCTGTTAAGGCAGCTTCTCCTAAGATTGTCATCAGTTCTTTTGCATCTTTTCCACGGGAATACGCAGCAAATAACTGGTTCATCGTATTGGAGTGGTCTGCTCTTGTTTTGCCTTCACCGATACCTTTATCTTTCAGACGGGAAAGAGACGGTAATACATCAATCGGCGGCTGTAATCCTTTACGATACAGCTCACGACTTAAGATTACCTGACCTTCTGTGATATATCCGGTAAGATCAGGAATAGGATGTGTCTTATCATCCTCAGGCATAGTCAGGATTGGGATCATAGTGATACTTCCGTCTTTACCTCTCTGACGTCCGGCTCTTTCATACATTGTTGCAAGGTCTGTGTACATATATCCTGGATATCCACGACGTCCAGGTACCTCTTTCTTCGCTGCGGAAATTTCACGCAGCGCATCTGCGTAGTTCGTGATATCTGTCAGGATAACCAGAACGTGCATATCTTTTTCAAATGCCAGATATTCTGCTGCTGTCAGTGCCATACGAGGAGTTGCGATACGCTCTACAGCCGGGTCATTTGCAAGGTTGATAAACAGAACGGTTCTGTCAATCGCACCTGTCTCTTTGAATGACTCGATGAAGTAGTTAGACTCTTCGAATGTAATACCCATTGCAGCAAATACAACGGCAAATTTCTCATCTGTTCCACGTACCTTTGCCTGTCTTGCAATCTGGGCTGCCAGCTGGGAATGTGGCAGACCGGAACAAGAGAAGATTGGCAGTTTCTGTCCACGAACCAATGTATTCAGACCATCAATGGCAGATACACCTGTCTGGATAAACTCTTCCGGGTACACGCGGGCTGCCGGGTTCATAGGCAGACCATTAATATCTCTTCTTTCCTCCGGCAAAATCTCCGGTCCATCATCAATCGGACGTCCCAGTCCATCGAAGACACGTCCCAGCATATCCGCAGATACACCAAGCTCCATGCTTCGTCCGAGGAAACGTACTTTACTGTTACTTAAGTTAATACCGGCAGCATTCTCATAGAGCTGTACTACTACGTCATCTCCATCTACTTCCAGTACTTTACAGCGTCGTTTTTCTCCGCTTGCGAGTTCGATTTCACCAAGCTCGTCGTATTTAACGCCTTCTACACCTTTTACCATCATCAGCGGTCCGGCAACTTCCTGTATTGTTCTATATTCCTTTGGCATAATTAGAAGTCCTCCTTCCCGATCGTTCCTGCTACTTCTTTACCGAGTTCATCCATGATCTTCTCATATTCTGTCTCAATATTTTCAGCTAATGTATATTTATAACGACCGATTTTCTCTCTGACATCCATTACAAGAAGATCTTTCATGGATGCACCTTTGTTCAGAGCTTCTGAAGCCTGATCATAGAATGCAAGAACCAGTTTCATCATCAGATACTGTTTACGAAGTGGTGTGTAAGTATCTATTTCGTGGAAAGAGTTCTGATGCAGGAAATCTTCACGGATAGATCTTGCTGCTTCCATCTTCAGACGGTCAGACGGAGACAATGCATCCATACCTACCATCTGTACAATCTCTTCCAATGCTGCTTCTTCTGTCAGAAGGCTCATCATTCTCTGACGGTCATCCATCCAGTCCGGAGCAACGGTTTCATTAAACCAGTCTTTCATATTATCCAGATACAGCGAATAACTGGTCAGCCAGTTAATAGCCGGAAAATGTCTCTTATATGCCAGTGCGGAATCCAGTCCCCAGAATACCTTAACGATACGAAGGGTTGCCTGTGATACCGGCTCTGATGTATCACCACCCGGAGGAGATACGGCTCCGATTACGGACAGGGAACCTTCTCTTGCATCTTTACCGATGGAAACTACACGTCCGGCTCTCTCGTAGAACTCTGCCAGACGGGAACCTAAGTATGCCGGGTAACCTTCCTCACCAGGCATCTCTTCCAGACGTCCTGACATCTCTCGAAGCGCCTCTGCCCAACGGGATGTAGAATCTGCCATCAATGCTACAGAATATCCCATATCACGGAAATACTCTGCAATCGTAATACCTGTATAAATAGATGCCTCACGGGCTGCGAAAGGCATATCGGATGTGTTCGCGATCAGAACGGTTCTTTCCATAAGGGAACGTCCTGTCTTCGGATCCTTCAGTTCCGGGAACTCATTCAGAACGTCTGTCATCTCATTTCCACGCTCTCCACAACCGATGTAAACTACGATGTCAGCTTCTGCCCATTTTGCAAGCTGATGCTGGATAACTGTCTTACCGCTTCCGAAAGGTCCCGGAACGGCTGCAACTCCACCTTTTGCGATTGGGAAAAATGTATCAACAACACGCTGTCCTGTTACAAGCGGTGCATCCAGCGGCAGTTTCTTCACATATGGACGTCCTGTACGAACCGGCCATTTCTGCATCATTGTCAGCTCTTTGTCTCCGTCCTTCGTCTCCAGAACTGCAACAACTTCTTCTACCGTAAATTCACCGGATTTGATCTCTTTGACTGTTCCGCTTACTCCATAAGGAACCATGATCTTCTGCTCAACAACTGCTGTCTCCTGAACAGTACCGAGCACATCTCCCGCTCCAACTTCTTCTCCGACTTTTGCAACCGGAACAAATTCCCATTTCTTGTCTCTCTTCAGGGAAGCAACTTCAACACCACGCTGTAAGTTATTTCCCGAAATCTTCATAATATCATCCAGAGGACGCTGGATACCATCATAAATGCTTGTGATCAGACCAGGGCCAAGTTCTACTGACATTGGTGCCCCTGTTGATTCTACCGGTTCTCCCGGTCCAAGTCCTGATGTTTCTTCGTATACCTGAATTGATGCCTCATCACCGTGCATCTCGATGATCTCTCCAATCAGACGCTTTTCACTAACACGTACAACGTCACGCATGTTAGCATCTCGCATTCCGGATGCGATGACCAGCGGTCCTGCTACTTTTTTAATCGTACCTGTACTCATTTGGACGAATCACCCTCCATTTCTTATTTTATTGTTGCGAAAACAGAATATCAGAACCGACAGCCACTTCCACAGACTTCTTAACGCCCGCGACTCCTGCTCCCGTATTACCGGCAATGCCAGGAATCTGGATGATCGCCGGGATGATTTCTTCCTGATATCTTGCAATTTCATGTTTTAACTGATCGGCCCAGGCTTCTGTAATATAAATAATTCCGTAACCACCTGTTGCCAGTTTGTGAAGCTCTTCGGCAGCTTCTTCATGGGTAGTAACCGGAAATGTGTCAAGCCCCAGTGTAGCAAAGCCGTAGATGCTGTCATAATCGCCTAATACTGCAATCTTATACATACATTTCCCTTACCCTTTCCCGAATAGAATCATCCGGCAGGTCGTTAAGCTTACCGGAAAGAATGATTCGTACCGTTTTTATTTCATTCTGTCTTGCAATTACATAGGCAATTACCGGTCCTATTGTAAATGCATTATATTTCTGCGGGCTGATCGTCTGGATGATCCGGTTGTCGCACCACCGTTCAAATGCGGATGGAGATTCCAGAAGTGCCTGCGCACCTTCTGCATATGCCGTTCCCATCAGATAATCACGAAGCGCTTCCTTACCGGAAAGTGCCGCTTTGGAAAGCTGATCCACACTGACACTGTCGCACTCCGCCATTGCCCTTTTCATAAAGTCTATAGATTTCGCGGTTTTCTGTGATCGCACTGCAATCTTAATATCTGCAACTGCAACCGTTGATTCTGCATAATCCCGGATGATCTGGGCTTTTGACGCTTTACCCGCCGCATATACGGCATCCAGCGTTGCTCTGTCGATCATCACGTCGCACAACTGACCATCTCTTGTATGAAGCAGTGTCTCATAAGCATCCGCTGCCACATGCTGCATGTAGTCCGGAAGTCTGGTAAACGCTTTCTCTCTTACGATCTCCAGCATCTCATCCCCCGGAATCGCTACATCATCATAGAAAATGTGCCGGTTCTTTTCCTCCGTGCATACTTCCTTGATCGCAGCTTTCAGATTATGGAAAAGTTTTGGATAGGAAAGTACTGCAAAGTTCTCCATGTCAATGGAAAGATCCTTCACTACCTCCCAGATCTTCTCTTCCTCTCTGGTCAGTATCGCCTCTGCATCTCCGGAAGTATCTGTGCCTCCCCACCCCTTCTCTTCCAGGAACTGCAGGCACTGATGATAATTCTGGCATGCAATCAGCTGGTCGATCGTGCTGTTTGAAAACAGTGACACTTCCAGTGCACGTATGCGCGCAACCGCGTAGGTATACTGTTCACTCATGTTACTTCCTCCTGTCACGCGTTACGCAAATAATATATGGTATACTTTGTCAGACAATTCGTCTTTTTTCTCATCGAACATTGCCTGTAAAGTACAGTTCTCTTCTATCCCGCCATAGGCAAGAACAAATCCATTCTCAATCTTTCTTTCTTCTGCGGAAATCTTAAGGCTTCCGCCTTTGTCTCGCGCAGTGTTCTCCACTGCATTTTTAAAGTCGTCAGACATTCTCTGGAGATCTCCTGCGGAAAAGAAGATTTCTCCGTCCTGCGGCAATGCATATCTTGCAAGTAATTTTAATAAAACTCCAAAATACTCTTCCTCATTCATAGACTCCAGAGACTGATATGCCTTATCCAGCACGTTCTGGATCATCTCCTGTTTTGCTGCCAGAAGTTTTGTTCTTCTCTGCAGATCAATGGAAGATGCCGTACGCTCTTTGTAATTCACTGTATCCAGTTCGGATTTGTGGGCAATCGTCTCGGAAATCTTCTTAGCATCTGCTTCAGCCTGCGCTACAATCTCGTCCGCTTTTGCCTTTGCTTCTGCAATCTTGCTGTCTGCTGCCGCTTTTGCTTCATCCAGGATCTGACTTTTTATTTTTTCTAATCCTGTCATCGCTTCTTTGCTCCTTCCTGTTTTATACCTGAATTGCTGTTACTGCCAGAATAGAAATCAGGAGTGCAAGAATTGCGTATGTCTCAACCATTGCAGGGAACAGCATTGCTTTACCGAACTGCTCCGGTTTTTTAGCTACAATTCCGATTGCTGCCGCTGCTGTCTGTCCCTGTGCTTTACCAGAGATCAGTCCAACGATTCCGATTGGCAGACATGCTGCAAGGATCAGAAGTCCTGTCTGTGGATCAAGATCTGCTGCGCCGCCGCCAAGGAGACCAATCTTGGATAATGTAATGAAACCAACCAGCAGTCCGTAAATTCCCTGTGTACCAGGAAGCAGCTGCATGATCAATACTTTTGCAAATTTGCTAGGGTCTTCTGTTACAACTCCGGATGCTGCCTGACCTGCGATACCAACTCCGATTGCTGATCCTGCTCCTGCGAGAAATACTGCTACTGCTGCGCCAAGTAACGCATATACAAGTCCTAAATTACTCCAAATACTCATGATAAAGTTTCCTCCTTAATATCTACATATTTTGTATCTGATTCAAATGGTTCAAATGGTTTTCCACCGCCTTCGTAGAATTTTCCGAAAAATTCCACAAACTGAAGACGGTTCGTGTGCACATATGCACCAAGTAAGTTGATCGCAAGATTCAAAGTATGTCCCACCACGAACACAATCGCAAATCCGATCGCACCAACCACGCCTTTTCCAAACATGCTACCCATCTGGTTTACAACAGATGCAATAACACCGGTTGCAAGTCCGAGAGCTAACAGACGTGAATAAGATAATACATCACTGAGCCATCCGGTAATATTATAGATGTCATACGCTCCAAGCGCGATCCTGAGAACCGGATTTTTATTTGCTCTTCCTGACATCAGAAGCAGTCCCAGTGCACCGATAATCGCAAGCGCTTTTGCAAGCGTATTCACAAACGGTGGAAATACGATTTTTGCCTGTGCTATAGAAGCAAAAATATCAGACGGGATCAGCATCAGTAAAAGTCCTGCCAGAAATACGTACCATAAAATAACATCACAGAAAAAGTCTAATACTTTTCCTTCTTTCAGAAGCATGTAACCTTTGATTCCAAGGCCGACGAACAAATGTACAAGTCCGAATGCCATGGAATAGATCAACAGCTTCATCGGATTATTCAGCGGCGCAAACCATAATGGCTTGATCGTTATATCTTTATTAAAGAATGTCTTTCCTACAACATCGACAACGTCTCCGAAGTAACCGCCAAATAATACACCCCACACAAGTGTAGATAAACCACAGAACATAAACATCTTCATGGACTTTCTCATACTCTTGCTCATCCGTGGGAATTTCTTCAATACTACAAAACATGCGATTGCAATGATCGCACCGTATGCAGCATCAGATAACATCATACCAAAGAAGAATACATAGAAAAACGACATGATTGTCGTCGGATCAAACTCTCCTTTATGCGGAAGTCCGTAGGATTCCAGAACACCTTCTACACTGTCTGAGAAAGCGTTGTTCTTTAAAATAACCGGCGGTTCTTCCTCTTCCTTTAACTCTTCCACATCCATCACACAATCGTATCTGTCTGCGATTGCTTTCTTAAGGACAGGAACTGTTTTCTCTGCAACATATCCGCTAATTACGAATGTTCGCTGTGACTGTGGAAGTGTGCCAAGCACTTCGTACTTCTCTGCACGGAGTCTGAAATAATCCCCCACTACTTTCAACTCTTCTCTGCTTGTGGCATATCCTTTGATCTCTTCCTCTGTCACTTCAATCTCTTTGTTCAGTTTCTGGATCTCGGCTTTCAGATTCTCTTTTTCCTTCGCCGGGATCTGGTTGGATATCTGCGATGGTCTTGCAAATCCTCCAGCTCTCAGAGTTTCTTCGGTCTTCTCTGCCTCTTTTTTCAGACAAAATACAGCAAGATAAACCGCGTCTGCATCTTCGGAAATGATCTGCACATCCAGTGCTTCAATCTCCGGACACTCTGCAGCTACCTTTTCATGAATAGCCGCTTCATCTGTGCCCGCCGGCATCGTTCCAAGTAACATTGCTGTTCTGGCTGTACCTGCATAATTCATAGGTGCATCCAACGAAAGCCACGGTTCAAGCGATTCAATCCGATTTTCAATCTTCACAATATTTGCTTTGATCTCTGCAATCTCTTTGCTCTTTGTGAGCAGAGCATCTGCTTTTTCGATGACTTCGTCTTTTTTCGCTGTGATTTTCTGGAATTCATCCTGACTGACAAGCTCTTTTCCCGCTAACCCGGACAACATTGACTGCTTCTGCGGTGCATATATATCAAGGATACCCAGCGCCGTCTCTGTAAGCTGTGCTTTCTTCTCAAAGCTAAGCTTCGCATTCACTGTGTCCATCTTTTCAAAGCCTTCTTCATCAGCGATCTGGTTCATCTCCATAACGCCGAGTGCCTGCAGCTTTTCCAGAATTGCTTTGCGGTCTTTTTTAAGTGCGCAGATACTGACTCTTTGCATCTGCAATACTGCCATAGATCTATCCCTCCTTTACATTTTATTTCCGGTTAGATCTTGATCAAACCAGCTGTGCAATAACTGCTGCTATTGCTTCGGCTTCTTTACTGCCCGCTTCCCGCTTTAACGAAACAATCTCTTCATCTACTTTCTGAAGTGCGTCCTTTACCGCTTCTTCTCCGGCTTTCTTTGCTTCATTCATTGCGAACTGCACATTTTCTTTTGCTTTTGCTTCTGCTTCTTCTTTTATCCTCCCTGCAGATGCATCCGCTTTTTCAAGAATCTCGGCACATGCTGCATCGGCTTCTTTCATGGCCTTATCTGCCTCACACTCCGTGTCCTTAATGGTTCTAATGGTCTCTTCTACCATTCCTTCACCACCTCCCTCGCGTTCGTTAAAACTTTGTTGTAAGTTTGATTATAATACCGCAATTATCAAATGTCCAGAATAATTTGTATTCGAACAAGAACAAGCGTGCTTATTGTTGCGGAATTTACATAATTTTTATATATTTTTCAAATAATTCAGACATTCCAGTGCAAATGATGCAAATGTCCTTCCAGATTCATTCCCGGGAAATTATTTTGCCGCAACGCTTCATATAACACGATAGCGACTGAATTGCCCAAATTCAGAGAGCGTATGTCTCCCAGCATCGGAATACGGATACAGTCCTCCTCATGATTCACTAATATTTCTTCCGGAATTCCTGCGCTTTCCTTTCCAAACATGATATAGCAGTCCGGCTCATACTGCACGTCTGTATATACTTTATGCGCCTTTGTTGTAGCCATATAGATCTTTGCTCCCGGATTCTTCTCCATAAAATCGTTAAAATCAATGTAAGTCGTCACATCCAGATCTTTCCAGTAGTCCATTCCTGCTCTTTTTAAGTTCTTTTCATTCAAACGGAATCCTAACGGCTCGATCAGGTGCAGCCTTGCATTTGCTGCCACGCAGGTTCTTCCGATGTTTCCTGTGTTTGCCGGAATCTCCGGCTCATGTAATACAATGTTTAACATAATCTCTCCTCTTTTCTGCATAACTTAATTTTATAATACTATATAATGGATACACTTTCTACAGCAATAAAAAACGATCCCATACAAAAAATTCATCACCTTTATTTACAAGCGCAAATTCTTTATATGAGATCATTCTATTATTTTTCTTTTGGCTCTGAGAAAATACCATACACCGCATCCGGTGCCGGGCGGTCAATGTAACGTATTTCCTCTCCATTTCTTATAATCTTGTCATTGTTATCTGTAAAATATCCGATCATTGAGACCGGAATTCCTGCCTCTTCCATCTGACGCAGAAATGCTGACTGGTCCGATACTACCGCAAGAAAACTTCCTGTTGATGTCATCTGATACGGATTCAGATGGAACTGTTCACAGACTTCGACTGTCTCCTGCAAAAGGCTGATGTTATGAAGTTCCAGATCAAGACCCAGCCCTTCTTCCTTTGCCATCCGGTAAAGTTCGGCAAGAATACCGCCTTCTCCGATCTGGCGCAATCCAAATGCTCCTGCTTCGCGTGCTTTTCTCATTTCTTTCATCGAAAATACCTGCGGTGCATAGCTTTTGATCTGCGCAAGAAATGCTGGTGAAAATCGTTCCTTAAGCTGCTCCTCTTTCTCTTCTGTCACACGCAGCATTCCTTCCATTCCTGCCCATTTTAGCAGAACCACTGCCTGTCCGGCTTCCGGCTTACGCGTCTTAGTCTCAGCGACAGCAGCTACACCGTTTACGACAACCTGTGCAAAACGGAGCACCGGACTTTTTCCGGACTTTACTTCCAGAAGTTCCAGATCTTTTTCTTTGCAGATTTTCCGTATAGACTTTTCCAGTCCATGAATCCTCGACTGGTATCCATAATCCGGAATCTGTATCTGTACACTGATTCCGATATGCTCTGCACCTTCTGCTGCCAGTGCATTTGCCACAGCCGCAACACCGTACACACCGATCTGCTTTGAATATCCACATATCACTGTCTGTTCACTTATTATATGGCCATCTTTTGTTTCAAATCTCATTTATGCCTCTCCATCTTTTCCTGCATTTATTCCGACACATACGCTCTGTTTCCTGTTCCATGATTATTCCAGAGCCTGCGCCTGACTAATCGCCGCATTAATCTTACTTCTGTCCTGCGAACCGATCGCATTTCTTACAATCGCTGAAGCCTGTGCATTTGACGACTTCGTTCCCACTGAAATCACCTGATCCGACTTATTGTAAGTGCTGTTATTAATAACTTTCCGGCTCACTTGCTTTCCATCCTGTATTACAATCTTCCACAGTCTTGCTGTACGGCCGGTATGCCCACCACCGGCTGCAACGATCGAACCAATCGCCGCATCCGCATTTGCCTGATATCTCACACCCGGTTCTTCTGTATGCGTCGTCTCACTTTCAAATTGGAGCTTACGACTTTCTTTTCTTGTTTCTTTACCATAAATTGAAAATGTCAGCTGGTTTGCTCCATCAATTCCACCTTCAATATATATTGGATCTTTGTAATTGTTCTGGAATCTGAAATCTTTATAATCGCCTGCGATCGCCGCATCCCTGGACGGATCTACATATGCTACTGCCATAGAATGTGGAAAACGCTTTATCACTTTTAATTCCGCATACAAAACGGCATTATACAATGTCGTAGATACCTGACAGATTCCTCCGCCGTAAGAATCTACAACCTGTCCATTCTCATAAGAACCCGCCAGTGCATAGCCGTGTTCTGCATCATATGGAGAAGTAATATCATGTACCGATACGACGTCTCCCGGCATCAGAATCGTGCCATTTAACTTCTCTGCTCCGTTTTTCAGATTCTTCCAGCGCTCACCTCCACCGGCATCGGTCGAAAATGTTCCCAGGCAGTCTTTGATATTTTTCAGATCTGCTGCTTTGATCCTCGGATGTTCTGTCTTCTGCGGAAGTGTAACCTCAAGCTTTTTATGATTCCATTTCCGGTTCAATGTTTGTACCAACAACTTTTTTGTTTCTTTTATATCGATTGTTTTTCCTTTTTTTTCCGATGTAATCTGAAATTCTCCGTTCACACGCGCAATCGTTGCATCCGTTGCATGCGGTGCAAGCGGAACCGCCTGTTTCTTCAGAACTTTCTCTGTCTTATCCGCATCAAGCGCCAGCTTCATATTTATCTTTGTTTTTTCTTTTTTCAGTCTGCGAAGTTTGCGGTATCTGCTAAGAAGTGTTCCCTTTTTTCCATAAGAAACTGCTTTCTCGATTGCCTGATCTTCTTTTTTATATTGAAACCCAAGATCTTTCAGCGTTGTTTCTGTCTCTTTCTCCCCGGTTTTCAATACAACTGCCTGCTTCTCATCTTCAGCGAAATGTTCTTCCATCGCACGCTTTGCTTCTTCCCGTGTCATTCCGGACACATTTACCACATTAATATATACGTTATCGCAAATCTTCTTCTCCGGATATTTTGACACATAACGATAGAGTGCCAGATAAGCGGCACCCCATACTAACACAACCAGGACAACTGTCATCAGACCAATGAGCTGTCTTCTTTTTCTCCTTCTTCGTAACATCCTTCTGGAAACTCTTCCGAAGCCCTGTCTTCTCCTGTCTCCTGTCTTTTCCCCCACTGCTCTTTTGTCTCCTTCTATAACGATCTTATACCATTGCCGGCAAAATCATAGTGGCTACCATGGCTACAATCACAATCATAATGATAACTGCGACTGCTTTTTTTACTCTTTTATCATTAAAATTCATATTTCTTCCTTCCTCTCTATGCGTTATGCGTTTATATTTTACCCTCTTTTTCTATGCTTTGCAACGATTTTCCCCACAATCTGCCAGACTGTCGATCAGACAGATTCTTGCATCCTGCGTAAGAGGATTTCGTTCCAGATAATCAAACAAAACTGTTTTCTGTAATCTTGAAAATCTTTCCAGATGCGTCATTTTACGCAGCTGGTTTTTGTCATATTTATCATAGGAAGTAAGATAACGCCTTTCTTTATCTTCTGTTTCATAAAACTGACGGTATTCTTCCTTCGTAAGCACTTCTTTTCCTGCAAATGCCGGTCTGGATTTTGCATTTTCACGCAGATAATAATCATACGTCAGCAATTCTCTGTAGTATTCCACTTTTTCCGGATGATATTCACGTACAAATCCAAGCAATATCTCATAGCGCTCGCTTCGTTTATGATTGACCTGATGATAATTTTGTTTCTTATAATAACTCCAGAGTTTCTCATACATGGTAAATGCACTCTCATATTCTTTTCCCAGTTCTTCAAGCGTCTCTTCAAATTGTCTGCTGTTATAATAAACTTCAACCATTTCTTCAATGCCTTTTAGATGTAAGATTTCCTCATAAGAGATCCATCTGGTCGAAAGCACTTCGTATGGCGGTGTACTTTTATACTGCAATCCATAATCTTCTTTTTTTGTTTCCATATAAGAACCTTTCAGAACTTTCAGGAAACCAAGCTGCAACTGTTCCGGGCGCATTCGGTATACATCATCAAAAGACACTGCAAAACTTTTGATATCCTCAAATGGCAATCCGGCAATCAGATCCAAGTGTTGATGGATATTTCCTGCCTGATTGACTCTTGCCACTTTTGCAGCAAGCTTATCAAGATCCATTGTTCGGTGAATCTCCCGGATCGTATCCGGATTCGTTGACTGTACGCCGATTTCCAACTGGATCAATCCCGGACGCATAGCAGTAATAATCTCAAGTTCTTCTTCATTTAACAGATCCGCTGACACTTCAAAATGAAAATTCGTAATTCCATTATCGTGTTCTTCCAGATATTTCCATATTGCCAGTGCATGGTCATGCTTGCAATTAAATGTACGGTCTACAAATTTAACCTGCGGAACTTTATGATCCAGGAAAAACTGTAATTCTCGAAATACAAGATCAAGGCTGCGGAAACGAAGTCTCTTATCTATAGAAGAAAGGCAATAGCTGCATGCAAACGGACAGCCTCTGCTTGTCTCATAATAGATGATTTTATGTTCAAAATCTTCCAGATGTTCATATACAAACGGGACTTCGCTCAGATCGATCGGCTGCCGCCACGGTGTTTCTACTACTTCGCCGTTACTGTCACGAAATGTAATTCCATCAATCCCACCCAGCACATCATCCGGGATCTCACATCCGTTCATTTCCTGTTCTGTCTGTACATATGCTTCACACAATGCATGAAAAGTCAGTTCGCCTTCTCCTTTCATTACACCGGTAACTTCCGGCAGTCTTCGAAGTACATCCGGTGCGTCATAAGAAACTTCCGGGCCGCCGGTCCAAATCTTAAGATTCGGACAGACTTTTTTTATTTCCCGGATCAGTTCTTCAACATATTTTAAATTCCAGATGTAACATGACAGACATAAAACGTCGGGCTGCCTTTCGTAGACATCCCGCATAATATCATCCATCTGCTGGTTGATCGTATATTCTCCGATCTCAATCTGTAATTCATGATTTTCCTGTTCTGTGTGGCAGTGCAGGTCAGCGTATGCTTTCAGACAATAGACTGCTAAATTTGAATGTATATATTTGGCATTGATCGCTGCCAGCAAAATCTTCATTGTATATTTCCTCCAATTCCGGTATTTCCATTGACAATTCGGGCAAAACACGTTAAAATATAGACTCGTGCAGCCGGGGTGTTAGCGGTACCTTGTACCTACAATCCGCTATAGTAGGGGTGATATTGCGCAGAGGGCATTTTTCTTTCGGAGCTGCCCTTAATAAGTGGCGTTGATGACTGGGTCTTACGCGACGGGAATCTGTGAACCGTGTCAGGTCGGGAACGAAGCAGCACTAAGCAGAACCTCCCGGGTGCCGTAAGGCAGCCTGGTCTGAGTTAACTGTTAAGGTAACGTCCGGGAGAAAGTGTTCGAAGCGCAATGCACGTTTTTTATTTCTTGTTTTTATTTTCTCCCTGTTTTTTCAATTTCTTGTTTTCTCTTAGTTCTCTGAAAAAATCTTTCATCATCTGACTGCATTCTTCTTCTAAAACTCCTGTTTCCAGCTCAACTTGATGATTAAATTCCGGCATCTGCAAAAGATTTAAAATAGATCCGGCACATCCGGCTTTTGGATTCATACAGCCGACCACAACCCTGTCAATCCTTGACTGCACCAGTGCACCGGCGCACATCTGACAAGGTTCCAGTGTCACATACATCGTACAACCTTCCAGCCGCCAGTCATCTAATTTCTTACTCGCTTTTTTGATCGCCGCCAACTCTGCATGAGCCAGCGTATTCTTATCAATCGTCCGGCGATTATATCCCCTGCTGATGATCTTCCCGTCCCGGACAATTACACAACCAATCGGTACTTCCCCGATCGCATATGCTTTCTTTGCCTGTCTGATTGCCTCTTTCATGTATTTTGCATCTGTATCTGTCATCTTCCGCTGTCCTTTTTCTTTATTTTCTGACACGCCTGCACCAGTATCCAAATCGCTCTTCTTCACTGTCTGCTGCCTGCGCTTCTTTTTTGTCTATGTTATCATCTACAATTGTTTCTGCAGTTTTATTTATATTTTCATCTATATTATTGTCAAATGCCAGTTCCTCTGCCATAACAAATTTCCCAAATCCGAAAACGCCTGCTGCCTGCGCTTCTTTCTCATGATACACTCCCGGTACTCCCAGATAACAGCCATCCTCTTCTTCCAGGAAAAGTAAATGCCCGTAATTATAATAGCCATGTAATAGAAAGCGGTTATTCGCTAATTTCCATTCGCACCGCGGCAGCCTTGCGATCTCCCGTCTTGTGATCCGGTGTGCATTACATTTTTCCATGTGCTCTGTGGCTGCTTCAGATGCGGATATCTCCGGGGAAAAATCGGTTTCTGTTTCTGAACTTATTTTCTCCGATGGCTTTATGTCTTTGCCTGAAGCATGATCTGAAGTCAGTACCGGTTCATCTTCTATCCCATCTTTTATATCTAAATTAAGACTGGGCTCTGTATTCGACTTTTCTTTTTTAGATGTACTTTCACTTTCCTCACCCAGCCATAAGCGCTCCGGCACCACCGGCATGTCATTCCACGATGCCGCATAATAATTATTTCCTTCTTTCATAAGAAGTACGCCGCACACAGTATGGCCTTTCATTTCATAACAAAAGCGATAATTAACAGCAGGGTTGATATTTCCAATCTCACCCTGCCTGATTCCAACGTAGCCTCTGTCTTCTTCACAAAGCAGGTACAGGAACAATGTCCGTTCACTTCCGAGGCGCAGTCCCTTTCCGTGAATGTGTACCATTCCTCTTGCTCCGCTTTGTTCCACTTTTACAAAACCTACATTCCTTATTCTTTTTCCCTGATCGTATTCATACAGATATCGGATAAATTGCTTCACCATTCCACATCCTGTCTGGTTTATTTATCACAATCTATTCCATGTCCTGTTAAAAAATACCACTCCACGGCCAATCCATTGCTTTGAGTTCCTGATACAGCTGTTTGGCATAGCTGTCTGTCATTCCACAAATATAATCAGTCACCAGAAGCAGTCTTAAATACAGCCGTTCAATATCTGATTTTCCTTCTGCCTGCAAATGATACGCACTTTTATAATTGCTCGATATAAAAGAAACCATACGCACATCCAGCGATTCTAACTTCTCCGGCTCATCGTCATAGCTGATGATCGCATGCATGAACTTGTCCATCAGGAAATCCAGAACAGCCTCTTCTGCAACTTCCATCCGGTAGATCACATCGGACGTAAACACTTCCCGGTATGCCAGCTTTCCGAGCATGTCCATTAATTTCTCCGCTTCTGTATGATAAAACAGATCATACGGATATTTTCCTGCCATAATCTGATCATAATTAGAAGTAAATCCATAAGTTGCCTGACCGATGAGAAATCCCTGCACGCATATGATCCAGTTCTTAATCGCATACGCTTCCGGATGTGCGACATTTTTTTCTTTCCCACGTAAATACAACTCTTCCAGTACATCTGCCGGGGAAAATGTCTCTGTCTGCTCCGATTTCGTTAATCCTTGCACTTCTTTCAGCTCTTCCAGCAATGTATGGTAACTGATAAATTTCTTAATAAACGCATCTTCAATATCTGCTGTCTTGTACGCGATATCATCTGCCGCTTCCAATATATATGTCAGCGGATGACGGTTACCGTTTGTTTCGGTTTCTTTTTCAATCTCCCGGAAAATCTCCTCATCCGCATAATAATATCCCATTTTTTTCTTCTTAATATCTTCTGAATGAGGATCCATCTGATGGGACGGCACAGGATACTTTACAATTGTATTCAATAACGCATATGTCAGGTTCATTCCATGCTCATCCACCAGAAAGTGTAATTTCGTTACCAGTCTGAGTGCCTGCGCATTTCCTTCAAAATGATACAGATCTGCAAGCATCTGTTCATTCAGAAGCTGATCGACCGGGCGTCCGTGAAATTTGATCTTTGAAAGATTTCTTTCAAACCACTCTCTTATCGCGACCTCACCGTAATGACCGAACGGCGGATTACCAATGTCATGGATCAATCCGGCACACTGCAAAATATTACAGATATCTTCCTTCATGTGCGGTTTGAAGCCCTCATCCTTTTTATATAACAGAATATTTTCCGCAATATTCTGTCCCAGTGATCTTGCGATCGAAGATACTTCCATCGAGTGTGTCAGTCTTGTCCGGATAAAATCGCTCTTGTCCAGTGGGAACACCTGCGTCTTATCCTGCAAACGACGGAAAGAAGCGCTTCCGATAATTCTGTGATAATCTTTTTCAAATTCACTTCTCAGATCCGTATTGCCATCCGTCCTGCGGCCGGATCCGGACTCTCTGCTTCGCTTTGTCGATAATAGCTGTTCCCATTTCATATATCTTCACGCTTTCTAATCGAGGTAAATCGGTGAAACATAATCATCACCGAGTTCTACTTTCTTTCGTTCCTGCTCACCAAGAAATGCCCACTCTGTCATATCCTGCCATTTGTGATCTTTGCGGCTGTAAACCTGTACATAACCGATACGTTTCGGATGCATCCGCACACTGTTGGACTCATATTCACGACCGGTATATGGATTCATCTCACCAATGGATAAATCCTCTGTCTCTTCTTCCTGCTCGTTCTCTTTCGCAACAGCTTCCTCAAATGCTTCTGCAAATTCCTCTTCTACCGGTGATACTTCTACTTCTGCTTCTGGTTCTGTAAATTCTTCACCGAGTTCTTCCTTATATTCTTCTTCCGGTTCTGTTATTTCCGGTTCCGGCACTGGTTCCTGTTTTGGCGACGCTTCCTGTTCCGGTTGCTGTTTCTGTTCTTCCACTTCCGCCTGCTTTACGCCTTCTGCTTCCTTGTCTGCATGTTTGCCAGTCATTCTCTGGAAATAATCCTTCCAGCTGTGGTGTTTCTTTTTCTTCACCGGTTCTTCTGATTTTGCTGTCGGTTCTTCATCTTCCGCTGTTGACTCTGGCTCTTCCGGCTCCGATGTTGTCTCTTCTGCTTCTCCTGTTGTGACCTCTGAAACTTCTTCCTGGTTCTCCTCTTCAAATGTTTCCCGGATCAGTTCCTCTGTCTCTCGGAAATCATCATATTCCTCTACAGGTTCTTCCACAGGCTCTTCTACAGGCTCTTCGTAGATTTCTTCCGTTACTTCTTCCATCGGTTCTTCTTCATAGACTTCCTCCACGATCTCTTCTGTCGGCTCTTCGTAGATTTCTTCCGTTACTTCTTCCACCGGTTCTTCTTCATAAAATATCTCTTCCGTTGGTTCTTTGTAGACCTCCTCTTCCGGCTCTTCGTAAACTTCTTTCGTTGATTCTTCGTAGACTTCCTCTTCCGGCTCTTCGTAAACTTCTTCTACTGTCTCTTCTACAATCTCTTTTTCCGGCTCTGCTGCCACTTCCTGTATATGTTCCATGCTGTCATTTTCAGCAGCTGTATCCTCTCCCAGAATATTCAATTGAAAAGGACAGCCTAATATACTCGCAATCGTTCGCATATCCTGCTCTTGAAAATTATCGCGATTCAGTCTCTGCGTCATATTCTGACGGGACATCTTCTTTCCCGTCTGCTCTTCAATGAGCTTTGCAAGCTCTTTGATCGTCATACCTTTTCTCTTTAAGATAATCTTGACTTGCTCTCCAAATGTCAAATCCAGCATAGCTTATCCTCCTTATTCTATTCCATAAAAGCTCCCCATATTTACCTTATTTATTCTATCAAATACATAAACGAGCGTCAACTTGCACACAGCTATAAAACCGAAAACATATCATGCCGATTTTAGCATCAAAACAGACTTTTCTCTTAATATAAAAATGCATACCTAAATAAAGACGGATACCAATTCGTTCATTGATATCCGCCTTTATTCTGATTGTTCTTCCATCTTCATTACCTTCTACCTTTTGGTGGTCCGTACCTTCCTTTCTTAGTATCATTGTCCTTCCGCATTACGCCTCGGACACTTTCAATTGTATAATTGAAATCGTATAACAAATGAATTATCTACAGCTCGCGTCTGTCTTATAATTTCGATTTGTTATTTTGTAATTACATTATAGCCTTGTATTATATATTTGTCAATATATTTTTTGTATTTATTTTCATTTTCAGATTATTCTAGAGCGTCAGACGTTATCCAGTGTAGGATCTTCTATCTCTTCCAGCTCCACAATATCTCCCAGCGGAATTTCCATCCCGTCTTTTAATACCAGGTGATTTGTCTCAGAATCTATCCTTTTAAATATTCCTGTTGCGATTTTGTAATCTCCGCCATCTTTTACTTTATCCGCGACAAAATACTTACACTGAATGAAAGCCTTCCCTTCTCTATGACAAATATGGCCGAATACATAATCCAGCTCTTCCCGATACTCTTCATCCTGTATAATCTTGTCCTTTGTCAACCGGTGTTCCTCCTGCAATTCTTCTTTATGACCGGTCAGGGCTGCAAATGGTGCAAACTGTGCTGCTCTTGCTTCCAGCGACATACGGGGATGCTTTCTGGATGTTGGATGTGGAAGATCTATGATATCTTTGTACTTTTTTTCTGCACTTTCAAATTTTCCATACACGCTCATGCTTTGTGTCCTCCAATCTGGCTGTTTCGCTCCACTGCCGTCGCGCCTTCCTGCAGATTCATGCCTTTTAAGATTGCATTTTTCCCATATTTTTTCTTAATATCCAGTACTGCTTTCTGCATCTTCTTTTCCCGTTCCAGTTCTTCCTGCTCCTGTTGCTTCTTCTGTGGTTCATCCGGATCATTATCAAATAGCGAAAGCTGTTCAAAGCCGTTCTTTTCCTGCGCCGCAGATTCCGACACTACATGATTCGCAGTGATTGTAATACGTCTGACTAGAAGTTCCGGATCTACGATCCGGTCATATAATTCCAATACCGCTTCCATAATTTTTTTCGTTGAAGATGTCCACTTTTCTAAATTTGCCGTACCATGAGCATGCTTTGGCACTTTGCGTCCATAACGATCCGTCGCTACTTCACCTTTAAATTGACTTTTTCCTTTTTGATTCGCCAGATTCTCCCTGTCAAAACCAATCGTCAGGACAATCTGATCTGTCACCAGCTGCTTTTCCACCAGATCCAGAACTAACTGGTCTGTCATTTCCTTTACAACAAGTTTTGCCTGTTTCCCGGAATAAGGACAATGCAATACCTGTCCGGCGCCCATACTGTTCTGCTCCGGCTGATAAGATTTCACAAAATCCATCGTACATGGCTCATAACCCCACGCATGATCAATCAATAATTCTGCATTCACGCCAAACATCTTGTATAAAAGTTCTTCATTATAATATTCATTTTCTTTCCCAATGGAACACCTCGCAATATCTCCCATCGTGTAGAGCCCTGCAGCTTCTAATTTCTGTGCATACCCGCGGCCAACCCGCCAAAAATCCGTCAGTGGTCTGTGATCCCACAATATTTTCCGGTAAGATCTTTCATTTAATGATGCAATTCTCACACCGTTTGCGTCCGGCTCGATATGTTTCGCCACAATGTCCATTGCCACTTTGCACAAATACAGATTCGTCCCAATCCCTGCTGTAGCCGTAATTCCGGTTTCATTTAAAATATCAAGAATTATCTTTCCTGCCAGTTTCTTCGCCGTTAATCCATACGTTTTCAAATAATGTGTCACATCCAGAAATACTTCATCAATCGAATATACATGCATGTCTTCCGGTGCGATATATTTCAGATATATACCGTAAATCCGGCGGCTGTAATCCATATAAAGCGCCATCCTCGGAACAGCAATAATGTATTGTAATTCCAGTTCCGGATGCTGCTTTAACTCTTCCATATTATAGGAATCTCCGGTAAACTTTCTTCCCGGAGCCAGACTTTTTCGCTTCCTGTTTATTTCGCTGACTTTTTGTACTACTTCAAATAAACGTGGTCTTCCCGGAATTCCACATTTTTTTAAAGAAGGAGAGACTGCAAGACAGATTGTTTTCTCTGTACGACTTGGATCCGCAACAACCAGATTCGTTGTCATCGGATCTAAATCACGTTCCTGACATTCCACAGATGCATAAAATGATTTTAAATCAATCGCTATATAAGTGTGTTCCATCTCGCATTCTCCCTTTCTTAATTCAGAACGTATGTTCGCCTTATTATAATCTATTTTTCATATTTCGTCAAATATCTGAACCTACCGGATCTGCCACCGGTAGCTTCCTCGTCGCTATAATCGAACAGGCTAACTCCTGTTCGATTCGTATACCATCTCGCTTGGCAGCTCGCTGATTAGCGGTCGTCATAACAAAAAGTATACTCTCCGCCGGAAAGTATACTTTCATTATCTATCATATCTTAAGGTTTCATACACCTACTACTTCTTCAGTTCTCGTACCAATGCATCCACGCCGATCTTCACATTTTCCGGCGATGTAGCCAGATTCATACGGATAAATGTGCCAAATCTGCTACCACCGAACCAGTCACCAAAATCAACTGCCAGATGACATCTTTTCTGCACAACTTCTTTGACTTTTTCTGCCGGAACATATGCGCCCAGATCGATCCAGCACAAATATGTTCCCTCCAACGGCGAGACTACTACATCCGGAAGTTCTTTTTCAAATGTTTCTCTGACATATGCTTCATTTTCACAGATCTGTGCTTTCACACTTTCCAACCAGGAAGCTCCTGTCCGGTATGCCGCCTCTGCTGCGATATATCCAAACGGATTACCACTTCTGACACGGATTCCATCTACAAATGTATCCCATTTCTTCCGGAGCTTATCATCTGGAATGATCACAATGGAATTCTGCCCGCCGGCAAGGTTAAATGTCTTCGACGGCGCTGTGATTGCTACCATCATATCTGCATACTCACCAACAGATAAAGACGGTACATGCGGATGTTCACTGAAGACCAGATCATGATGAATTTCGTCCGAAATCACATATACCTGATGCTTTCTGCAGATTTCAAATAATGTCTTTAACTCCTCTTTTTTCCATACACGTCCTGCCGGATTATGCGGTGAACACAGAATAAATATTTTCACCTGATTCTCTACAATTTTCTTCTCAAAGTCTTCATAATCTATATGATATTTTCCGTCTTCGTTGATCAGATCTGAACAGATCAGCTTCCGGTTATTATTTTTCACTGCATGCAGGAACGGATAATATACCGGCGTATTGACGATTACTGCATCCCCCGGCTCTGACAGAATCTGCACAAACCAGTGAAATGCCGCAACCACACCAGGTGAAAATCGCATCCATTTCTTCTCTACCGTAAATCCGTGCTGCTCCTTTTCCCATTTTATAAATGCTTCATAATAGGACTCCGGTATTTTATAATATCCAAATACTCCCTGCTCTACATATTCTTTCAGGGCATCCACCACCCCCTGCGGCACGCGGAAATCCATATCTGCCACCCACATTGCATGTAAGCCTTCCTCGCCAAACATGCCTGTCTGACCATCCCATTTGTTACAGTTTGTATTTTTACGATCTACATATACAAGTTCTTCCATACCATATACCATCCATTTCTTTTGTACTTGCATTTACAATGCTAACGTCATTATAACACGATTTTTTCTGTTCCCCTATCCCCCAATATATCCTATCATCTTTTTACACAAATCATGCTGCAGAGTTTCTAAAATGTGCGCTTCATATTAATGAAAAAATTTACGCAAAAAGGCCCTAAAGTCTTTCTTGCATGAGTAAACTCATACAGAATTTAACCTTAGGGTCCCTTCTATCATTATCTCAGTTTATCCGCAAAGCTGCTGCCGTCACCGGTATAATCAATCTGGAACAACTCACCGATCGTAGCTGCAATATCTGCATACGTGTCCCTCGTTCCAATGTTGATTCCCTGTTTCCATGCCTTGCTGTATCCAAGAAGCGGCACAGCCTCTCGTGTATGATCTGTTCCCCTGTATCCCGGATCACATCCGTGATCTGCAGTAATAAAGAGCACATCATCATCCCGCATATTTGCAAGAAATGTTCCGAGTGCTTCATCAAATTCATTCAATGCATTTGTATAACCCGGAATATCTCTGCGGTGTCCATACATCATATCAAAATCAACCAGGTTGATATAGCAGAGTCCGTCGAAATCTTTTTTCTGGATTTCAAACACTTTCTCCATATTTTTTGCATTTCCATGATTCGGTGTTGTCTCCGTCAGTCCCTGACCCGCAAAAATATCATAAATCTTTCCGACACCGATCACATCTTTTCCTGCTGCCTTTAACTGATCCAGAATCGTCGGTTTCGGAGGCACCAGTGAAAAATCATGTCTGCGGTCTGTTCTTGTAAAGTTCGGATACTCACCAATGAACGGTCTTGCAATGACACGTGCCACTGCATGATCTCCCATCAGGATCTTTCTTGCAATCTTACAGTATTCATATAATGTCTCAATCGGTACGACTTCCTCGTGAGCTGCAATCTGAAATACACTGTCCGCAGAAGTATACACGATCAGCGCGCCTGTCTCCATGTGCTCTTTTCCATAATCACGGATTACATCCGTTCCGGAATATGGCTTATTACAAAGCACTTTCCGTCCAGTCTGCTTCTCAAATTCTGCCAGCACCTCTTCCGGAAATCCATTCGGGTAAACCGGGAACGGTTTTGGTGAGATCACACCTGCCATCTCCCAGTGACCGATGGTTGTATCCTTCCCCTGGGAACTCTCATACAGTCTTCCATAGCAGCCTTCCGCTGCCTGATCCTGATTTCCATATCCCATATCATCAATATGGTAAATGCCAAGTTTCTCCATATTCGGAATGTTCAATTTTCCTGAATCATAACAGGTTTTCCAGGTATTACTTCCTTCATCTCCAAACTGCGCCGCATCCGGTGCTTTTCCGATTCCTGCGCTGTCCAGTACGATCCAAAATGCTCTCATCCCGGTCCCTTCTTTCTTCTTACTATTGATTCGCTTTTTTATAAGCGACAAAATCTTCTGGGTTTAAAAATGCTTCTTTATATCCAAGTTCGTAACAAAGCTGCATGGTGTATGGCTGCTCCAAATATGCCTTCTCAAGAATATCCTTTTCCTTGAACACGCTTTTCACATCTCCGTCCAGCAGTGCATCTCCTTTTGCAAATACGATTGCCCGGTCAAATGTTTCCGCGACGAAATCCATATCATGCAAAATAGAAATCACAATCTTATGCTGTCTCTGTAATTCCTTCATGATAGCCTGAATTCTCTTCTTGCCCATGTAATCCTGTGCGATCGTCGGCTCATCAAAAATAACTACCTTTGTATCCATCGCAACGATCGCTGCGATCGATACCATCTTACGCTCAGAGAGTCCCAGGTCATACGGATTAATCTTCTCTGTTCCCTTTAAGCCTACCATATCCAATGCTTTTAACGCAACTTCTTTTGCTTTATCTTTACTCATGCCGATCTGCATCGGTCCGAACATTACTTCATCCAAAACTGTATTTTTGAAAATCTGGTCATTCGGATTCTGGAAAATAAGTCCAATATCTTTTGCTAAGGTTGCAACTGTCTGTTTGGAAATATCCTGCCCGTTAAATAAAATCTGTCCTTCTGTCGGACGCAAAAGTCCTTTTAATAATTTTACAAATGTTGTCTTTCCGGCACCGTTCTGTCCGATAATCGCAGTGGAGCGTTCATCAATCGTCAGATTCAGTCCCTTCAGGATCTCTTCTCCTGCATTGTATGAAAAATGCAGATTTTTTATCTCGATCGTATTCATAATGTCCTCCATTTCCACTACTTACATGCCAGCAGTTTATGTGCTTCGTCCAAAGTTACCGGATAATAATCTGTTCCCGGAACACGAAGTCCCAGATCTTTGCAGATTCTTGTATAAACCGGTGCAACTACACCATGTTCAGCCAGATCTTCTCTTGCGAAGATTTCCTGTGGTGTGTCAAATGCAACCAACTTACCGCCATCTAATAACATAATTCTGTCGCTGTAAGCTGCAATTTTTTCAATCTTATGCTCTACCATGATGACTGTAATACCTTTTTCACTCAGCTTGGCAACTGCTTTAAATACTTCCTCGCTTCCCTGTGGATCGAGCTGTGAAGTTGGCTCATCCAATACAATAATTTCCGGATTCATCGCGATGATACTTGCGATCGCCATTCTCTGCATCTGTCCACCGGAAAGATCAAACGGAGCACGGTCTCTGTATTTTGCAATATCGAGAAGTTCCAGCGCATCATCGATTCTCTTCTTCATTTCGTTTCTTGGAATACCAAAGTTTTCCAGTCCGAAAGCAATTTCTTCATATACCGTCAATTTTGAACCTGTTACCTGATTAAATGGATTCTGGAACACCATTCCAACTTTCTGGCAAAGTTCGTCTACTTCCACATTGCGTACTTCAATATCATCAATAAAAACTTTTCCGCCGTAAGCGCCACGGTAAAAGTTTGGCACCAGTCCGATAAGGGACTGGCAAAATGTACTTTTCCCTGATCCGTTACGTCCGATCACGCCGATAAATTCTCCCGGTTTAATATCGCAGGTGATTCCATCCAGTGCTAGTTCTTTCGTATCCGGATATCTGTATTTTAAATTTTCAATTTTAATCTCAGCCATTGTCTGTCTCTGTCCTTTCTGCGTATTTTATGCAAACATCATCACAAGTTTCCATACTACAGATGCCACTGTGGCAATTAATAAAATCCAGTAAATCGGACGGCTTGCAGCATTTGCATGGAATACATTCAAAAATGATTTCTTTTCTTTTGAGTTAAATCCACGAACTTCCAGCGCGATCGCACGCTCTTTTGTATCAATAAAAGAACTCATGATCACAGGAGAAATCAACGGAATAAATGCCTTCATTCGGATTAATAGACTTCCCTCAGTCTCCATACCACGGCTTCTCTGCGCATCTGTGATTGTAGACATACGCTCTGTCATCTGCGGAATCAACTGGAACAGGGATACAAATACATATCCGATTCTCGGTGAAAATCCGCGGCTTACCATACTCTCAATAATATCAGAAGGTTTTGTTGTCAGAACGAGTACACAGAAAGCAAAAATAATATTTAACACATTAATTGCAATATCTACCGCAAATATTAAACCTTCTTTATAAAATGCAACCGGTCCAAGATCCAGTACTACAGTCTCGTTACCTGCACGGAACAATCCCTGAATAATAATTACAGTGATCAATACAAATCCAGATACTGCAAGGATTGGCAGTGTTCTGCGGATTACTTTTGACTGGGTAAGAAGTAAAATACTTAAAACAATAAATCCGATACTGATCAGTTTACTTCCCAGCATTGCCGGAATTACAAGTGCTGCAATAATGTAAAAAGCCTTGCATCCCGGAGTCAGTCCATTTAAAAAGGACTGTTTATCTTCATACAAACTCAAACTTTTCATGATTAGCCTCCATTCTCTTTTCTGTCCTGCCTAGTCCAGGCTCTCGATTCTGTGATTGCTCTGATACAGGGACATCAGACTCTTCGGAAGTCCTTTGAAAAGAGCTGCTACCAACAGAAGTACTACAATTTTATCCGGGATATCTACAATGATCTCATCGATCGTAGATGCCTGCCACAGAGGGAAATGTTTGGCAACCGTTGCCGCATATGCCAGGTCTCCCCAGAGGTTACCGGTTGTTCCTCCCCAGAAAATAATATTTAAAGGGGTAGAAATCACAACTGCCGCTGCACCACCAAATATACCTGTAAGCAACGTACCCTTTAAACTCTTAAGTGCTCCGTAATATGCCATCAGCCCTACTACGATTCCGATTCCTGCCTGCGAAAATGCATAGACAGTAGAGATCGGATCCATAGTTACACCATAAATAATATTGTTAATTGCTCCGGAAATCGCTCCGACAACCGGCCCTGCCAATGCTGCTGCAAGACAGGTTCCGATGGAATCCAGCCATAATGGCAGTTTTAACATTCCTGCAAATAATTTCCCAATATAATTGATACCTACTGCCGCCGGGATCAATACAAGTGATGCCGTATTGATTTTCAGCGACCATGGGCTGTTATTATTTTTATTTTTCATTTTTCTGCCTCCGTCCTTTGTGTCTCAGTTTTTTCATAGCTTACTTGACACTACCTTTGTATCTTTCGCTTTCTTAATTCTTCTTGTCCATACGAACGATTGTTTCCAGTGCAGCAATGATTTCATGCTCTTCGCCAACTGCTGCTGCGTTGTCCGCATCTACATAATTATTAATCTCTTCTTCCAGATTTCCTTCATACAGGCTGACTGTATTTAAAATAGAAGCTGTCTTAACACCTCTTAAACCGCCAATGATAAATAAAGCGGCTGTTTCCATATCTGCACCAAGGATTCCTTTGCCTGACCAGTAGTGATCGATCTCATCCTCACGGTCTGTGTAGAAGCTATCATGACTTCTTCCACGTCCTACGTGGTAAGCATATCCGAGATCCTTTGTTGCTTCGATCAGATTCATCAGTACTCCTGTATCTGGAATTGCCGGATAAATCTCTTCGATATAAGCTTTGGAAGCTCCCTCATCACGGACAGCTCCGTTAATGAGGATCAGATCTCCCATATTGATCTCCGGTTGTAATGCTCCACAGCTTCCGATACGAATCATAACTTCAACACCAATATTATGAAGCTCCTCTACTGTAATTCCTGTAGACGCTCCTCCCATTCCGGTAGAAACTGCCATCACCTTTACACCTTTATAATATCCACTGATACTCTTCATCTCACGGTTAAATGCGATCTCTTTCACATCTGTTAAATGCTCTTTGATACGGTCTACTCTCGCCGGATCTCCCGGAAGAATCGCATATTTTGCCGCATCTTCCTCGCTGCATCTGATATGTGGCTGTAATGTACTCATAGTTCTCAATCCTTTCTTAATATATCTTCCAAAGCCTGTTGATCGCAGATTGATATTTTCCCTTTCTCGAGTTCAATAAATCCCTGTTCTCTTAACTGTTTCAATACCCGGTTGACACTTCTTGTTGTCACCGCCATCTGCTGACTTAAAACTTCTGAAGAAATCATGACAAATTTTGCATCCATTTCCATATTACGAAGCAGATACTGACAAATTCTCTGCTTTAATGTATATAGTGTATTTTCTCCCATATTCAGACACATCCGGTATGAATTATCACACAGTGTACGAATCATATATTCATTAAAATTCTTATCTGTCCGAATCCATTGTAAAAAGAACGTTCGATCCAGTTCCAGAATCCGTACTTTTCCACGCGACTGTATCCGGCTGATGTAGCCTGTCTGTTTGAAGATTTCCAGTTCGCCAATATAATCGCCTTTCATATATGTGCAAAGAAGATAACGTTTTCCATGCGCTGACTCTACATAAATATCCACATACCCGGAAGCGATGATATAAAATCTGTTATGAATCTCTCCCTGGTTCAGTACAAACTGGTCTGCCTCATAATCCTTTACTTCAAAACGTCTCAAAATCTCATATGGGCACTGACGCAACATCTGAAATATTTCTCTGTCTTTTTCCAAAAGTTCTACTAGTTTTTCTAAATTTTGATCCATTTTAGTCTTCCTTCCTCACTGCAGTTTATTGGCATCAAAGAATGAAATGGATATTTCCTTATTTCCATTTCCTATTATAAAAAAATAGCGCAAAAATGTGTAGGAATTATGTCCGGCAGTTTTACTCTGTTAAAATAAAATCAAATTATTTCTGCCATGAATTCAGGACATTTGTCCTTTTGCTATTTTACAGTCATTATACATTAAAATAAAGCTCTCAGTTATTTAGATAAAGAAGAACTGAAAGCTTTATATAACATTTTCTTTCTGGTACCTCTTTGCCATAATATGCCTAATTATATACATCACATCTGCTCTATCAGCCTATGTTCTTTCATCTGAAATATTCTATCCATACCTTCCAAATTTTCTTGTTTATGTGTAATCACGATAATCGTCTTGTTTGAACAATCATTCAGAAGCATATCATGAATAAATTTGTCATAATCTTTATCAATGCTGGAGGTTGCCTCATCTAATATTAAAATCGGTGAATCTTTTATAAGTGCCCGAAGCAGACCTATCTTCTGCCGTTCACCCCCCGAAAGATTTTCTCCATTTTTTTGTAAACTGCTCTCATACCCATTTGGCAATTTTTTTAAAAATCCTTTCATATCCATTTTCTCAAGCTTTTGATTCATTTCCTCCAGTCCTATATTTTTTCCCATGACAATATTATTCCACAATGTATCCGCAAACAAATAAATATTCTGGCTTACGACACTAAACATACTTCTATATTGGTCTATATCATATTCTTTTATATCCACACCATCTATATAAATATTTCCCTGTTCTGGTTCGATAAAACGCAGCAACATTGATAACAATGTTGATTTTCCGCTTCCGTTATCACCAATAATGGCAATCTTTTCTCCCTTGTGGATTTCGAGGTTCACATTTTGCATTATCGACCGTTCCGTGTAAGAAAAAGAAATATTTTCCATATTAATACTATGTTTTAACTGACAAATTTTTCCCTCTATATTTTCTTTCTTTTCCACATCTGTCTTAATAAATTCTTCTATTCTTTTTATAGATGGTTTTATCTGCGCAAATATAAGTTTTAAATTCATCACTATTGATATCGGATTAATCACATAATTACTATATGTAATAAATGCCGTGAGACTCCCTATTGTAAGTTTACTCTTACAAATAAAATATCCGCCTATTCCATATAGAGCCGCTGTTATTAAGCCTTTCAAAGCAGAATCTGTCGACATATTATATGCTTGTATAAGTTTACCTTTCTTATTGATTTCCAAAATCTCTTTCTGTTTGCTAATCAAATTCTGTTGCTTTTCTCTATATAAATTCCATAATTTTATCTCTCGTATTCCATTAATAGAATCTCCAAGCCATGAAGAAAAATTTGCAGACGCTTCTATCTCCTGTTCTGACAATTTTTCTTCTTTCTCTGCAAACATCTTAATTAGCAAATATTTTATCGGTACAACCAATAATACCAAAAGCGCCAGTTTCCAGTTAATTACCACTAAGCCGATAACACCACTTATAATTTGTAAAGCATATCCTAATACATACATAATATTACTATCAAAAAGTGAACATACACTATTAATATCTGTTGACAGTTTATTTACTATTTCCGTAGAACTATTCTCCATAAAATAACTTTGTTTTAGTCTAAATAATACTTGTCCGGCTTTTGTATATAAACTGATCACAAGTCTATTCTGCATATCCACAAATAGCCTGGTCTGTATTATGCTGGTTAGTTCTTCTATGACTACCAATACAATAAGGGAAAATGCAAATTGCAGTATCAGTTTCATATCTTTCCCAAGAATTCCCTGATCCATTATCCTTTTCAGAATCATTGGGCGCAGAAAAGAACTACCTATTAAAATCAAATAGCAAAAAACAATCCATATAATATTTTGTTTTTTTATTATTTTTTTCATGAAATTCTTCCTCTTTCTACTACTAATTATGAAACAAGGCGTTTTCCATGCTATAACAGCCTGTAAAACGCCTTCAGTTTCTTATCTATAAGTTCTGCATTCGTCCAATTATCTGATTATAAAACGCTTCCCTTGTTCCTTCTCTTTTCAACTCCTCTAATATCTGTCCATCTTTCAAAAAGATAATTCTTTTACAATGACTCGCCACCAGTGGATCATGTGTAACCATGATAATTGTCTTATTCATTTTTTCATAAATATCTTGAAAAAGATTAATCAATACTTCACTCGTTTTAGAATCTAAATTTCCTGTCGGTTCATCCGCAAGAATTACTTCCGGATTATTAATTAATGCACGACAAATTGCTACTCTTTGCTTTTCTCCTCCAGATAATTCATAAGGCCTTTTCTTAGCAAGCCTGCCGATTTCTAATATTTCCTCAAATTTTTTTGCTCTTTTTATACTATCTGTTGCGCAAGCCTTGTCAATCAACATTGGAAGTACAATATTTTCCTCTACCGATAAACTATTCATCAAATAATAGTCTTGAAACACAAATCCTAATTGTTGCCTTCTTATTACCGTCCTGTCATTTTCCGACATATCTCCTATATTCTTATCTTTATAATACAGTTTTCCGTTTGTTTGTTTTTCTATTAGTCCCAAAATTTTTAATAGTGTTGTTTTTCCGCACCCAGATTTTCCCATAAACGCTACATATGCATTTTCTTCTATTTGAAAATCCATTCCTTGCAAAACATGTATTGCTTCATTCCTTTCCTCACTATCATTATTAGTTAAATAGTAATCCTTTGTCAGCTCTTCTGCCTTAAAAATTATTCCCATATTTATTCCTCCCGCAAAGTTCTAATATATCCAAATACAACACCTTGCATTGTAACTATGTATGCCAGACAATAAATACTCCAGAATAAAATCAGATATTTTGAAAATTTCCACCATGTTTCTATAGGATATAATCTTACCGAAAAAGTCACAATTGAAAACAAACACGCTGAAACCAATGCAACTCCCTCCGAAATATAAATACATTTACTATTTTCCTTAAATAATATCTTTTCACGTTCTTTTAGGGGCATGCCCATATATTTTAAAAACCTATTACGATTTTTATTCTCTTCCCTTTCTGTCATCAATTTAATAAGCAGTAAAAAAACTCCAATCAAAAAGAAATACAAACTCATAAGTATATTTATGACGATTTTAACACTTCTTTCCATTATCAAATTATTTTCAGCCATATCTTTTAAATAATAAGAACGTATTGACTGATCATACTCTTCATCATCAATATGTTTTTTTTGATACTTTTTTAATATTTTCTCTATACCCGGCATATCTATTTTTTTCACGCCATTAATTAATACCAATTTTGTTGGTCCTTGCCTGATCGTTACATCCGGTATTCTCTCCTTCGGATTTTCAATTTCCCTTCCTGTATAAATATTTCTTGTCTTCCACCATTCTTGCGCTACATCAAAATAGTTATCCGATAAGACAATGATATTCTCCTTAATTCCTTGTCCAAAAACACCTATAAGACTCTCTATTTCCTCTCCGCGGATTTCCTTAAAGTAGTATCCTATATCACTCCTTAGCGCAGTAAGCGCTGTTTCTCTGCTAATTCTGGTACATGGCTGCCCAATATGCAGAAGCGGTTTCCTCGAATGCATCCAAAAATCTGTCGGTTGTGCTTTTATAGACATATCCTGTTGATGAACAATATAAATATTTTTTCCATCTTTCGATAATCCAAGTGGTTTTGGCACATACGATTGATCTAATTTTTCCTTCAACTTATGATATGTACTTTCCGATATTCCAATCTGTTGTCCCTGTACAGTTTTTTCTCCAAAAGATTCCAAGCGTTCTGTACAATCGAAATTCGAAATACGTACCATCGGATATTCTTCTATATTTACTTTGTAATCAATTGCCATTTTATTAAAAACAGACCTATCTCCATCATCAGCGATACAAACTATATCATAGGGATACAATTGTTGTGGCTTTACGACCAGAATAATAGAGATAATTTGAAAAGAAAATAAAAATAATACGCATAAATGCACAACCGTTAATGCGTATAAATATCCCGTTTGTGTCAGAGATTTATTCCACATTTTATTTTCTTCTATCATTTTATACAAATAGCTGATTTTTTTTCGTCGCTTTATACAAAGATACGCTGACATGTATCTAAACAACACTAGCAGTCCGCCTAAGAAAACTCCAATAATATAAAACGACTCAAAATTGTATATTTTACTATATCGATAAAGTTGGCTGACACATAAAACCATTCCAATTGCTGTCAAAACTTTAAGAAACCGCTTTGGCATACGCTCTTGTATATCACGTTTATCTACTGAATTTCCCATCTGGAAACTCCCATAAATATCTCTTGTAAACATACAGGAAAAAATATATATTACCCCTGTGATGGATAGAGCTTTAATATAACAATCTGCCCCTATACTCTGTATATCCATTGATAAATTTGCCCATTTCTCCAACACGTAGACAAAAATATTCAGCAACAATTTGCCAGCCACTATCCCTGCTATTCCAATAATGATTCCTCCAAAAATGCTTTCTATAACTCTAATATAGACAGAAAGTTTTTTCTCCATTCCCAATGTCACAAGCATCTCATAGTTATTTGTACTGCATTTAACATAATATAGAAGAAGCAAAATGATTGTAAATAATAATATAAGTTCAAGTGGCGCATACAATTTTAGTAAAAACTGCGTATCATTTCCCATCACTGACTTATTTATTCTGTAATTTAAAGCAAATAACTTCTGCATGCCAAAGCCACAGAAAAATATGCCCAATGCTAAACTGCCACTGAGCAGCACCATTACATAATTTTTCCAATTACTCCTGAAAAGTTTCCATAATATTTTGTAAAAAAGCGCACTATATCCTTCATTATTTTTTATTTTTAAATAATATTTTTTATACCTGTTTTGAAATTCTTCAACTATTATTTTTTTGCAGTTTTTTTTTCCGGTAATGCTGAACTCAATAATTCGATCAGGGTTATTATTACTGTTATTATCGGGAAGAGTGTTCCTTGTATGGTATTTGTACAAAGAGACGCTATACTATATCCAGTTATATTAACAATCATAAGCCCAATTGATGCGTAAAATGTCACTAAATTCAGTCTCCAGTTTTTTCCGATTACTACACACACAATATATCCAAGACACAAAAGGATAAAGCAAAAGTAAAGAACAACCTGAACCTTAACCATAGCCCCTACGAAATTAGGATTGTCTACTATTAGCCCGTTTCGTTTAATCATTGTATGTATTCCTATCGTTTCAATCTTTCTTTTCAGTTGAACAATATTATATTTTGTATTACCTACAATAATCCAAGGGTAAAAAACAATAATGATATTTATAATATAGCATATAATAGAAAATACGCGTTTTCGACGATTTCTTTTCATACTCTCTTCCTCCATTCTATGCTATTATATTCTAGCATTAACCCACTATCAATGTATAGCGGAAAATACCGCTATACATTGATAAATTTCCTTATGCTGTGGAATAATCGCCAAGAAGTGCTGCCGTATTGAAATTGGAAGAATATCCAGCTGGAGTATTCCTACAATGACATTTAGCATTACAAATACACCATCTTGAAACAACGACCGTTCCATAGCAAATCACTATTTTCTCCAATTCTTCATAATTATTATATCTATCCATTACTGCAACTATTTGTTCCGCTAATGCTTTTGTATAATTCTTCATCATCGCCTCTTCTCTGAAAAAATCTGTTTTGTCTTTCTTTTTAAGAATATTATATTCTTTTTTCAGATTTTTTCATTCTTTTATCCTCAACGTACACTTTTTGATCCCCAATGTAAAAAAGTACCGTAAGAATCATTTCCTACGATACTTTTTATACCTTATTTCTTTATTTTGTTATAATTTCCAACTCTTGAATCACTCTCTCTTTCTCTATTTTCAAGTTATGAATCATGTCTTCATGTTTCTCTAAAACTTGTTCTGCCCAGTATAAGCCATTTCCTCTTCCTTCCCCTTTTGTAGAATGTCCTTTCTGTGTCATGCGAGAAATATCCGGCTGATTTTCAAAATTATTTTGTATACAAAATCGAACTCCCTTTGTAGTCTCTTGTATAATAATTTCAATTTCGCCATTTTTCATAAACTCTGTTTCCTCAATCGCATTATCAAGAAATATGCCCAATATACGAACCAACTCTTCCATATACTTATAATCAACTGTCAGATTTTCAGCTATATTTACCCGTACATCTATGTTTTTTGCGAAAGCCGATAACAATTTCTCATATAAAAACCCTTTTATTTCCATTGGTTTAATATTTTTCAGGCTTCCCCATGCCATAGATTGCGCTTCCACTTTTCCCTCTGGTAAATAAATTTTTTTATAAAAGAAGGTCCGTAATTCCTCCATTTCATTTTCACGAATATATCCTGACATCGTGGATAAAATATTTTTATAGTCATGGCGAAAAGCCCTTGTCTCTTCTAACATCTTTTCGAGATTTTCTACATAATTTTCTAACAATTCCTGCTGGTGAAGCATGGTCTTTTGTTTCTCTTCTGCTTCAATTCCCTTTGTAACATTCACAAGAAGCCATGTTGTTACTATCAAACACAACAAAAATAATATATTATTAAAAGCTAAACCGCCGGTGGGATAACCCACTTTTTCACCCATAGAAATGTTTATAATAAATATCACCATATATACTAATATATTTATAGCCACCGCTTTCTGAATACGCTTAGATACGGTAAAAAACATTTTTTTCATTCTTCTTTCCGAGTATAATAATTTTCCTACTCCCTTCATCACATATGTTAAAATCACTCCATAAAAAATGTAAAAGTAAATCCAATATCTGGCTACTATACTTTCCACACTTATATGAAAAACAGAATCTAAAACCAGAAGGCAAAAATTATTTAGCAAGATATTCAGCATACTTCCTACCGCTGCTAATCCTACATTGATAATTCTTTTTTCATCTACCGTAAAAAAAATTATTACTAAAACCACAGGCAGAACAATCAGACCAACCAAGTGTCCAAGCATACTTCCTGCCAACGTTAGTCCTGTAATTACACTAATGATAAATAATTTTTCTACACTTTTTAATTTTTGTGTCAATAATTCCGTCGTCGCTATACAAAGAAAAATCCCTGTGCAAAGGCAGCTTATTACATTATAAATCATTCTCCTTCCTCCATCTCTACTGCTCTTTTACCAATTTTCTCATTTCTCTATATGAAATCTCTACTTGCAATCCTCCTGACATAATTGCAAAATAATTCTTCTTATTAATCTCTCTAATCAATCTCTTCTGAACAATACATGATTTATTTACGTATGTAAATTCTTCTCCCAGTTTCTCAAGCATATTTTTTAATGTCACTTTAATTCGTATCTTTTGACTTGTTGTATAAATATCTACCAAATGGCTACTTTTTATTGCCTGTACTACAACAATATCCTTTATCGGAATTTCTATAATCCGACTTCCTGACTCTACTCTTACCGTCGGATGTATATCTCCACTTGTAGATTCCTCTATTTTTCGAAATACTCTGTCCAATCTTCTTTCTATTCTTATACTCATCTTTCCTGCGAGAAAATCCTGTGGTTCCTTCACTATATATTCCACCGCTTCTAATTCATACTCAAAAGCTTTATAAGCCAATTCATTACAAGATGTCAAAAATACAATATAACTATTTTTAACATTCTTTTTTATTTTTTTCGCCAATTCAAACCCATTCATAATATATCCATCCAATTGGATGTCTATAAAAAACAATGCCGGATTTTCTCCACATTCTCTCATGTCCAGCAATATATGCTCTGGATTTTTCCTGGCTGATACAATTCGAGCATCTTTATATGTATCCGTAATATATTTTTCTATTATTTGTTTAAAATATAATAATTGCTTTTCCTGATCTTCACACAAATATACCTGTATCATAGAACTCTCCCCCCCCACGTTGTTATGCATTAATATATCCTTGACAATGTTACCATAAATTGTCAAAAAAATCATCCCAAGATACTTGAAGGCGGCACTACAAAATTAACATCCCCCTTTTCAATGTACTCATTTATGTAACTCCTGTCACTTCAAACGAATCCTTTTTTCTTAAAAAGTTATATACGATAATGGGGAATTTCAACGAAAAATCTTAGAAAATTTCGTGTAAATATATTTGAAAACAAGACCATTGCTCTTATCTGCCGAATCTGCCATTGAGTGTTTCTACACTACAGTTTCTATAACACAATATCTTACAATATAGTAAAAACCTGTAAAGCTTATGCCTTACAGGTTTACAAACTCCCCGAGTTGGGCTCGAACCAACGACCCTTCGGTTAACAGCCGAATGCTCTACCACTGAGCTATCGAGGAATACTTATATAGTATAAACCCATGCAATATATTTTGCAAGGGGTTTTAACAATTTTTTATATACCTTCAAAACTGCATACAAGAAATATTCTTCATCCTTTACCTATCACCTTGCTTGGTCATGCCCTCGACCGATTAGTATCAGTCAGCTCCATGTGTTACCACACTTCCACCTCTGACCTATCTACCTCGTCGTCTTCAAGGGGTCT
>NZ_JACOOY010000011.1:0-102185 GCF_014287705.1 Dorea hominis
AAGAAAGCTGCAGAAGCAGGACGCGATTCTACCAAGGACATGGTAGCAAAATTCGGACGTTCCAGCCGTCTGGGCGAGAGATCCAGAGGCGTGCTGGATGCAGGAGCAACCTCCTGCTGCATTATCCTCAGCGCAATGGCGGACGGAATCAGCGAACTATTATAAGATGCCAGGGGCACAAGTCTGAAACCACGATGTGCTTGCACGTGAGAGGTTTTATGACTTAGTGCCCCGCCCCGAATATGGGCATAAAAGTGGATCGTAAGCTTCACGATATGCGAATGTAGGGCAGAATTGTGGGAGTACGAAGTACGAAACAATTTGTATGGCATTTTTAGAACTAAACAGCATAAGGAACTATCATACATCGGAAAGACAGTTCTGAGATAGCTTAAAAGAAGCCGGGAGATAGAGAGCAAGACTCATCTTCCGGCTTCTTTTAGGATTGTGAAAAAAGTGTCATGAAAAGCTTGAAAAATGGCGTATTTAAGGCAAAAAAGTGCCATCTTATATGTCCGAGAACTATTGACAAAAGCACAAAAAATGCTATACTAAATACAAATGTAATATAAAATTACAAATGTAACCAAGGAGAGATATATGAGAGAAGATGTATATATAAAGATTGCATATTGGTATTACACCCTGGGAATGACACAAGATGAGATTGCAAAACGTCTTTCCTTCACAAGACAGAAAGTGAATCAGATCATCAATTCGTTGATGGATCTTGGAATTGTAAATATCAGTATCCAAGGCTACGAAAGAGATAATATTGAGTTGGAGTGTAAGCTGGAAGAAGCCTATACTTTAAAACAGGTGATAGTAGCCAGCGATTATGGCGAGAGAGATACAGCAATATATAAAGTAGCAAACGTAGCGGCCCAGTATATGGAGGATAAGATTCAGCAGGGAGACACAGTAGGAGTTTCCTGGGGACACACACTGGCAGAGGTTGTAGATCAGATGGTTTATCACAAGAGAAGCGAATGCCGGGTTGTACAGCTTATGGGAGCACAGAACATAGAACAGAAGGTTGAAAAGTCTGACGAGATCGCACGAAATCTTGCGAACAAGCTGGACTGTGCAAGTTATATGTTATATGCGCCGGTGGTTGTAGAACATGAAGATACAAAGAAGATGCTGATGCAGGAGAGAAGTATCAAAGCTTCTTTTGAATTAATGAAGAAGTGCAATATAGCGGTACTTGGAGTTGGTGAATTAACAGAGCAGTCTACGATGTGCACAAGAGGACATATTACAAAGGAAGATATACAGATGCTCCGTGCAGAGGGATTTATTGGAGATATTGCAATGAATCCAATCAGAGAAGACGGATCCTGGGATAATTGTCCATTGTCAGATCGTTTGCTGAGTGCCAATGTAGAATGCCTGAAGGGAATTCCAAATGTAATTCTTGTAGCATGTGGTGCCAAGAAAGTACAGGCAATCAAAGCAGCTCTTCGTACGAATTGTATAGATACATTGATTACAGATGAAACGACGGCAAGAGAGATTCTTGAGATCGTAAAAGAAGAGGAGTGATAAAGCATGGATTATATTATGGGAATTGATGTCGGAACGTCAAATGTCAAGGCAGTCCTGTTCGATGAGAAAGGTACAGAGATACAGGTTGCAAGCCGTGTGAGCGAAACGATTAACGACGGTGGGAACAATGAAGAACAGGATATGACAATCGTATGGGAAAAAGTCAAAGCCTGCATTACAGAACTGATGGATTCAAAAGTAGTTGCAGCAGAAGATATCAAAGGCATCGGAGTTACCGGACAGGGAGAAGGATGCTGGCTGATCGACAAAGAAGGAAAGCCGTTGCAGAATGCAATTCTCTGGTGTGACGGACGTGCAGTTGCAGAAGTACATAAGATCACGGAAGAACATCCTGAGATCGGTAAACTTTATCACCGGACAACCGGAACCCCGCCGCTTCTTGGCAATCAGATGATGCTTCTGCGGTGGATGAAGTCTCATCGCAAAGATGTGCTGGATAAGGGGTATAAGATATTATTCTGTAAAGACTGGATCCGTTATAATCTGACCGGCAAGATCGGAACAGAGATCACCGACAGTTTCACTTCCCTGATCGATGCACAGACCGGTAAGATTGCAGAAGATCTGATGAAAGAATTAGATATTTTTGAATATCGTGATTACCTTCCGGATCCGGTGAATTCAGATGAAGTAGTCGGAACAATCCTTAACAGCGTGGCAGAAGAGACCGGACTTGCCAAAGGTACACCGGTCGTTGCCGGAGCACTGGATACATCAGCAACAGCAATCGGACTTGGTGCGATCCATGAGAAAGATGCCTGCGTCATCCTCGGCACAACATGTGCCAGTGAGATGGTTATGCGCAAGGAAGACTGCGATTTTGGAGCAGAGAATTCCAGATACGAAAAACATCCGATCAAAGAATTGTATGTAGAATTACAGCCGACACTGAACGGCACACCAAACATTGACTGGATGCTTCAGAATATTTCAAATACAAAAGATTTCACTGAGATTGATAAAATGGTAGAAAGCGTGCCGGTAGGCTGCGGCGGAGTCGTTTATCATCCGTACATCAGCGTGGCGGGAGAGAGAGCTCCGTTTTATCATCCATATGCAAGAGCAAGCTTCTTCGGAATCAGCCAGGTTACAACGAGAGAACAACTGATCCGGGCAGTATACGAAGGCTTAAGTCTTTCTATCCGCGACTGTCTGCAGAATGTAGATAAACATGCGACTTTATATCTTGCCGGTGGCGGAGCAAAGAGCCCGGTATGGGCACAGATGATTGCAGATGTAATGGGAATGAAAGTTATGATACCTGCAGGAAAAGAACTTGGTGCAAAAGGTGTTGCGCTGATCGCAGGTGTGAAACTTGGAATATACAGGTCTTATGAGGAGGCGGTAGAGAAAGCTTGTGTATTTAAACAGACATACGAACCGAATCTGAAACGTACAGAAAAATACGATCTGTTATATGAACTTTTCAGACAGGTACGGATTCACAATCAACAGATCTGGGACTACAGACACCAGATGAATAAGAAAATTCAGGCAATCAAGGAGGATTAGAGAAATGAAAATATTTTTTACCGCAGAGTACAATGAAGAAGAATTAAAGCCATTATACGAGATGGGCGATGTCGTGCTGGACGGATGGGCACTCGGACTTCCGAAGATGGAAGAGGACGAGCTTGTAAAGAAGACAAAAGATGCAGACATTATCATCACAAGCTATGATGATATTACAAGAAGAGTTATCGAAGGTGCACCGAATCTGAAACTGATCGCATGCACAAGAGCAACGCCGGTAAATGTTGATATGGCAGCTGCAAAAGAAAGAGGAATCCCGGTTCTGTATACACCTGGAAGAAACTCAGATTCCACAGCAGAGATGACAATCGGTCTGATGCTTTCTATCGCAAGAAAGATTCCGATGGCATACAAAGCATTAAAAGAAGGAAAATATACCGGCAACCCGGATGCACATAAGACAACAAAAGAAGGACTGAAAGCAGACGTTATCTGGGATATGAAGATGGATGCACCTTACATGGTATTTAAAGGTACACAGTTAAAAGGTAAATCTCTTGGTATCCTCGGATACGGAAGTATCGGAAGACGTGTAGGACATATCGCAAGAGCATTTGGCATGCAGCTTCTGATCTACGATCCATATCAGGGAGAAGTTGACATTGAGGAAATCGGTATCCGCAAAGTTAATACAGTAGAAGAACTGATGAAAGAGTCTGATTTCATTACATGCCATATGAAAGTTACACCGGAAACAACCGGAATCATTAGTAAAGAAAGAATCGCATTGATGAAACCAACTGCATATTTCATCAACGCTTCCAGAGGAGCGATCCTGGATGAAGAAGCACTCATCGAAGCACTTCGTGAGAAGAGAATCGCGGGAGCAGCATTTGACGTATATGCAAGTGAGCCGATCGCAAGCAACCATCCATATGTAACAGAGCTGGACAACGTTGTAATTACACCGCATATTGCAGGAGCAACAAATGACGTACTTGTAAATCATACAAAACAGATTGTATCTGACGTTCGAAGATTCCTGAACGGCGAACATTTATTATATCAGTACAGATACTAAGAAGAACTTTAAGGTGCCTGCATGGGCAGGCATCTTAAAAATAAAATGAAAAAGAAGGATCTTAAAGGGTTAAGGAGGAAATGAAAATGAACAGAGACAAAGTGACAGTAGCACAGATTGAAGTATGTGAAACAGCTAAGAAAATGTACCACAGCGGACTGGTAGCAGGAACATGGGGAAATATTTCTGCTCGTGTAGATGATGAATATATGGTAATCACACCTTCAGGAATGGATTATGATCGCTTATGTCCGGAAGATATGGTTCTTGTAAATATGAACACTCTGGAATATGAAGGAAGATTAAAACCATCTGTAGAAACACCGATCCACGCAGCTATTTTCAAAGACAGACCGGAAATGAACGGTATCGTACATACACACTCTAATTACGCACTGGTAATGGCTACAGCAAGAAAACCAATTCCTCCGATCTGCGATGACCAGGTACAGATTCTTGGTGGAGATGTTCGTGTTGCAGACTACACAATGCCAGGATCACAGGAGATGGCTAAGACAGTTGTAGAAGCTTTAAAAGATCGTACAGGAGCTCTTATCGCTAACCATGGAGAGATTACAATCGGAAGAAATCTTTCCGAAGCATTAACAGGATCACAGGTTTTGGAAAAAGCAGCTATGGTATATATCAATGTACAGTCTATCGGTGGACCGGTACAGATCTCCGATGAAGATATTGCATTCTTCCATGATTTCTTCCTTCACAAATACGGACAGAAATAAGCTGTTTACAGGCATGATAACCGGGGGCTTTAAAGCTCCCGGCGCTATTTAAGCAGAGATGGATGTAAAAAAAGGAGATATGACCAATGAAAACATTAATTACAGCAAGATTTGACAAAAACTACACAGATATGCTGGAAACAATCACTACAGATTATGAGTTCGCAGGATATGGTGTAACCGGAATTAAGATGCCGGTACCGGAGATGAAAGAGAAAATTAAAGACGTGGAACTTCTGATCTCCGAATTTGAAGATATTACAAAAGAAGTTATTGATGCAGCAGAAAAATTAAAGATTATCGTATGCTGCCGTAACGAAGCATTTGCAAGTATTGATATCGAAGCTGCTACAGCAAAAGGAATTCCGGTATTAAGAGCCGGTGGAAGAAATGCGATTGCTGTTGCTGAGCACACGATCGCACTTCTGATGTGTGTATCCAAGAACATGAGTTTAACAGATCATCTGTTAAAATATACAGACCAGCTTACAAATGTACAGTATCACGACAACGGTGGAAAGCGTGCTGAGACAATGTCTGAGTGGTCCATGGATCCGGATGCACCTTTCGCATTATATGGCGGCGGACCGGAGATGTATGGCAAGACATTTGGACAGATCGGTTTCGGTATGATCGGTCGAGAAGTTGCAAAGAGAGCACATGCACTTGGCATGAACCTGATCATTTATGATCCATATGTATCACAGGAGCAGATGGATTATCTGGATGCCAAGAAAGTAGATTTGGATACAGTTATGAAAGAAGCTGATTTCATCAGTGTAAACTGCAATGTTGTTCCGGAGACAGTCGGACTGATCAGCAGAGAGAAGATCGCACTTATGAAACCTACAGCCTATTTTGTAAATACAGCACGTGCGAAAGTTCTGGACTATGACGCATTATACGATGCATTAAAAGATAAAAAGATTGCTGGAGCAGGTCTGGATGTATATCCGGTTGAACCTATTCCGGCAGGAGATAAGATCTTATCTCTGAGAAATGTTGTTCTGACACCGCATCTTGCAGGATCAGCAAGAGATATTGTTGGACATCAGACAGAAATCGTGCTTACGGATGTTAAGAAAATTCTGGCACATGAGCAGCCGAAATTCATCTGCAATCCGGAGGTATTGAAGTAGAGGGGAGGCGTTCAAGGTGAAATATTCCATTGGAATTGATATAGGAACGACTACGGTAAAATGTATTCTCTTTGGCGAGGGTGTACAGGTCGTAGCAGAAGCTGGAAGAGAGTACAAGACACTGCTTCCGAAGGCATCATGGGCACAACAGAATCCGGAAGACTGGTGGAAGGGCGTCGCAGAGTCCATAAGGTCTATTCTCACCGAGAGCAGGGTTGCCCCAGAAGATATTAAAGTAATCTCTGTCAGCAGTCAGGCACCGGCAGTTCTTCCTATGACAAAAGAAGGCGAGCCGCTGCACGATGCGTTGATCTGGATGGATCGGAGAAGCACCAAAGAATTAGAAATATTAGAAGAGAAGATCGGTACGAAGAAGGTGTATGAGATCACCGGCAACCGTCTGGACACGTATTTTACGCTGACAGAGCTTATGTGGTTTTTACGTAACCATCCGGATATGATGAAGAAATGTCATAAGATTCTTCAGGTGAATGGTTATATCAATTATAAACTGACAGAAGTATTTTCCATTGATGCGACACATGCATCATTGACACAGCTTTACGATGTGCATAACAACTGCTGGAGCGAAGAATTATTTGAAGCGATTGGCGGAGATACGAAGATCATGCCGGACATTTATGACTGTATGGATGTCATTGGACATGTATCAAAGAAAGCAGCAGAAGAGACCGGACTTTCTACGAAGACTGTTGTTTTAGGTGGTGCAGTAGATGCATCGGCAGCAGCCCTGGAAGTAGGCGTTTACGGAGATGGAAGCATTGCAGAGATGACAGGAACAAGTTCTGTTGTCATGTTTGGATTTGACGGACTTGTGACATGTAATGAACTTTCTTATCTTCGTGGTGTGAAAGAGAACACAACTATTTTATTCGGTGCTATGAATACAGCCGGCGGTTCACTGAAGTGGTTTCGCGATGCGCTGTACGGCGGCGAGACACCGCAAAATGACGCTTATCCGAGAATAAATAAAGAAATCGAAGCCGGTGCAAAAAATCCGACAGGACTTATTTTCCTCCCTTATATGGCAGGAGAGCGTGCACCAATCTGGGATCCGAATGCAAGAGGAACTTTTATGGGGCTGAATATGAATACAACCCGTGCGGAAATGTTACGTGCGGTTATGGAAGGCACCAGTTTTGCACTGCAGGATAATCTGGATCAGGCGATCAAGACAGGAATCCCAATTCGCGATTTCATCTGCTGCGGTGGTTGCAGCAAGAGTGATATCTGGCTGAAGATCAAGGCATCTGTCATCGGCCAGGAGATTAAGATACCGTCAGTAAATCTTGGAGCACCGGGTGGACTCGGCTACATGAATGCAGCATTTATGGGCGAGTACAAGACACCGGAAGACGCATCAAGGGCGGCATTACAGATTAAGAAAATTGTAGAGCCGGTGGAAGAATGGATACCGATATATAAAGAGTTATATCAGATCTATCTGGATTCTTATCAAAGTTTGAAATCGCAGTTTGCGGTACTTGCACAGATCAAATAAAAAATGTAAAATAATAAGCGACACAGTTCTGAAAAATGTGCAGGAAACAATGATAATAAGAAGGATGGAGACTGAGGATAGAATTATGGGGAAACAAGATGCAAGATTAATCATTTTTGATATGGATGGAGTGATCTTAGACAGCGAGCCACTGCATGAGAATGCAAGGCAGATGATGTTTAAAAAATATGGGATCATTCCGGATGAGAAGATGCCGGAAGCCGTGGGTAAATCATCCAGCGGATTCTGGCGGAAGGTAATCGAGATTTATCAGATTGAGGGAGAGCCTTACGCACTGGAAAAAGAGCAGTATCACCTGGTGGCAAAGCAAATCGAAGAGAATGATGTAAAGCCATCGGACGGGCTGGTAGAATTGATAATGGATGCGAAGGAAAAAGGAATGGGAATTGCGCTTGCTTCCTCATCTACCCGTATTCTTGTAGATGATTCGCTCAGGCTTCTGGGAATTGCAGAGCAGTTTGATGTGACGGTTTCCGGAGATGAGATACCGAAGAAGAAACCGGCACCGGATGTATATCTGAAAGTGCTTGAACTTACCGGAGTGAAGGCAGAAGAAGCTGTGGCAGTAGAAGATTCCCGTGCGGGAATCGAAGCTGCGAAGGCAGCAGGCATTTTCTGCTACGGATATGACAATCCGACTTCCGGAATGCAGGATATATCGAAAGCAGATCAGCAGATTAAGAGTATACGGGAAATAAAAGTATAATAAAAAGAAGATGATACAAAAAATCGTCTGACAAATTTGACTTTTGTTATGGAAAAGCATATAATGTAATCAAAATTAAATCGGTAGTGTTTCACTGCCGATTTAAAATGTCTATAAATAAATAGAAAGGCTGGGACAGACAATGGATCAGGGAAAAGTAACAAGAGTATTAAAGTCAATGGAGGAGCATGATGTACCACAGATGATCGTATCCGATCCGGTTGCGATTTTTTATCTGACAGGTAAATGGATCTTCCCGGGAGAGAGACTTTTAGCACTGTATCTGAATGTGAATGGAAATCATAAGTTTGTAATCAACAAACTGTTTCCACAGGAAGGAGATCTCGGAGTAGATATCATTTATTATGATGATATTGAGGACGGAGTAGAGATCTTAAGCAAATATGTAGAGAAAGACAAGACCATGGGTATTGACAAGACATGGCCATCCAAATTCTTAATCCGCCTGCAGGAACTTGGCGGAGGAAGCAAATTCGTCAACGGTTCTCCGATCATCGACTACATCCGTATGATCAAAGATGAGAAAGAACAGGATTTAATGAGAAAATCTTCTAAGATCAACGATGTTGCTATGGAGAAGATCATTCCTTGGGTAGCAAAAGGACTGACAGAGAAAGAACTGAACGCTAAGATGCGTGAGATCTACAAAGAATTAGGATGTGAAGATGTATCCTTCGATCCGATCACAGCTTATGGACACGGAGCAGCTGATCCACATCACGTAACAGATGATTCCAAAGGAAAACGCGGAGACTGCGTAATCCTTGATATCGGTGGATTCAAAGACAACTATGCATCTGATATGACAAGAACAGTCTTCATCGGAGAAGTTTCTGATCGTGCAAAAGAGATTTATGATATCGTAGTAGAAGCTAACAGACGTGGTATCGAAGCTGCAAAACCGGGCGCAAGAATGTGCGACGTTGACCTTGCTGCAAGAAATTACATCGAGGAGAAAGGTTTCGGAGAGTATTTCACACACAGAACAGGTCATTCTATCGGACTGGAAGACCACGAGTTCGGTGATGTATCTTCTGTAAATACAGATATCATCCAGGTTGGACAGTGCTTCTCAGTTGAACCGGGAATCTATCTTCCGGATGAGAACATCGGTGTCCGTATCGAAGACCTTGTAATCATCACAGAAGACGGATGCGAAGTTCTGAATGACTTCACAAAAGATCTGATCATTGTTCCGGAAGAGTAAGAAGAACTCTTAGGACAAGTTATTGAGAATGGTATAATTTATACATAAGAAAGAGCATCGTTCCATAGCTGATTTGTATCGGTTATGGGGCGGTGCTTTTTTGTTGTAAAGTAGTCTTTATAATTCAGCAAGCACTTTCTTCAGTACTTCCTGCACGGAATCTGTCATGTGGTTCGCATAAGCTTCAACGCCCGGCGCGCATCCGGAAAGCGCATAACTGTCGCCTGCCATCTGAAGCATTTCGATATCATTAAACTGATCGCCGAAAGCAATTCCTTCAGACATATCAAATCCAAGATAATGTACCAGTTTTTCAAGAGCAGTTCCTTTATTAATATCCGGTGCGACAAAATCGATCCACTCGTTTCCGGAAGTGACGATCTTAATCTCATCACCAAATTCTTTGCGGAAGAAAGGCTCAATTGCGGAAGTTCCTTTGCCGGAGAAATCACACATGGCAAGCTTTAAAAACGGTTCTTTTATGTCAGCTAAATTATCCACAACCGCCATATCATACTGGACAACGTCAGTCATATGTTTTATGTAAAATGGATCTTTGGAATCAGTATAACAGTAGCTTTCGCAGGAAAGCTGGCAGTTGCATGCCGGATATCCTTTGGCATATTCAGTGATGCGAAGGACAAGATCACGGTCAAGAGAGCCTTTGGTGACGGCTTTGTGCTGATCCATGACGAGAGCACCATTTTCCGAAACATAAGAAATCATATCCTGCACAGGACCAAACATACGGTACATATTGATATACTGTCTGCCGCTGGCGGCAATGAAATGAATTCCGGCTTCGGTGAGCCGGCGGATAAGTTCTAAAGTTTCATTATCCGGTTTCTGCGCCCCATTTTGAAGTAATGTTCCATCCAGATCGCTGGCGATGTATTTTATCATAAAGTGTATTCTCCTTTTCGTATCTTGCTAATTAAATCCGTAACTATTATAATATAAAAAGAAATTAAATGAAAGAAGAGGATAGATACTATGAAAATTGGAATTGGTAACGATCATGCAGCATTAGAGATGAAGAATCAGGTAATGGAGTATCTGGAAGAGAAAGGATATGAAGTTATCAATTATGGGACCAACACACCGGAGAGCTGTAACTATCCGGAATTTGGTGAGAAAGTCGGACGTGCAGTTGTATCCGGCGAAGTAGACTGCGGAATTCTGATCTGCGGAACAGGAGTTGGAATCTCGCTGGCTGCCAACAAAGTAAAAGGCGTAAGAGCAGTTGTATGCTCAGAACCGTATTCTGCAAAACTGTCCAAACAGCACAACAATACAAATATTTTAGCGTTTGGTGCACGTGTTGTGGGCATTGAGCTTGCGAAGATGATCATTGATGAATGGCTTGGCGCTGAGTTTGAAGGTGGAAGACACCAGACTCGTGTCGATATGATCATGGCGATTGAGAATAAAGATAACTAAGAAATGGTCTGTTAAAGATGCCTGTAAGGGCATCTTTTAACTTTAAATCTATAATGACGTGACAATCATAATAGAGGCAGTAGCCAGAAGAGAGCTGCAGCGGCAGATATTTAGATATAAATAATGACAGAAGAGGTGACAGCAGGATGCGGAAGATTATAAACAATGCGGAACACGTTGTAGACGAGATGATGGAAGGCTATATCAGCGCTTACAGTAGATATTATGTTAAACATCCGGATGTGAACGGTGTGATTTTAAAACAGAGAAGAAAAGACAAAGTGGCACTGGTGATCGGCGGAGGAAGCGGACATGAACCGATGTTTTCCGGCTTTGTCGGAAAAGGACTTGCAGATGCAGCGGCGTGCGGCAATATATTTGCATCCCCCGATCCGAACACGATTTACCAGACAGCGAAGGCAGTCGAGCAGGGAAAAGGTGTTCTTTTTGTGTATGGCTGCTATGCGGGAGATAATCTGAATTTTGATATGGGCGAAGAGTTCTTAAATGACGATGGAATCCAGACAGCACATGTGCGCGTGTGGGATGATGTAGCATCCGCGCCGCAGGAGCGTATCGAGGACCGACGCGGAATCGCAGGAGATGTATTTGTTGTGAAAATCGCAGGTGCGGCATGTGATGCAGGACTGGAATTAGAAGAAGTTGTCAGAGTTACGGAGAAGGCAAGAGATAATACAAGAACGATTGGTGTTGCAACTGCACCTGCACAGCTTCCGGGAGTGGAACAGCCGATATTTACGTTGGGCGAAGGCGAGATTGAATACGGCATGGGACTGCACGGCGAGCGCGGTGTACTGCGCACTACGTGGGAAGATGCAGATGTTCTTACCGAGAAGATGTATAAGCAGATTCTGGACGATTCGGATTTGAAAACGGGCGATGAAGTGTGTGTACTTGTAAACGGTCTCGGTTCTACAACGATCACAGAACTTGCAATTGTTTTCCGCAAAGTGAAAAAGCTTCTGGATGCAGATGGAATCAAAGTTTACGATACAGATCTGAACAATTATTGTACCAGTCAGGAAATGGGTGGATTTTCCATTACTTTATTTAAACTGGATGAAGAACTGAAGAAATACTATGATATGCCATGTTACTGTCCGTATTACGCGAAGGGAGAGCTTACGGGAAATACCGGTGAAGCAGCTGGCGGCCAGACGGAAGATGTACAGATTAAGTCAGAACCGGAATTTGATGTAAATGACGTGGAAGCGGCAGAGATTGTAAGAAGCAAAGCCGGAATTCTGGAAGAACTGAATGCGGCTGATGCAAGAAATATGCTTTTATATATTGCCGATAAGATCATTGCAAAGAAACCATATCTGACAGAAGTAGACAGTGCCATTGGTGATGGAGACCATGGAATCGGTATGGCGGGCGGCATGCAGAAAGTTAAGAAAAAACTCTCCCACATGGAGAATGAAGAGAATGTCTATGCACTCTTCGAGGCGGCAGGAAAGGCAATGCTCCTGTCAATGGGCGGCGCATCCGGTGTTATTTTCGGAAGCCTGTATCTTGCCGGTGCCAAAGGCATGGAAGCGAAGAAGGCTATTGGTGCAGAAGAACTGGCGCATATGGAAAAGAAAAGCCTTGCAGCAATCCAGGAGAGAGGCAAAGCGAAAGTCGGTGATAAGACGATGGTGGATGCACTTGCTCCGGCAGTAGAGGCAATGGAAGCAAACAGTGAAAAGAGCCTGGCCGAGATGCTGCGCGCAGCGGAGGCAGCCGCAAAAGCAGGTGTCGAGAACACGAAGAAATATCAGGCAGCATTTGGACGCGCCAAATCACTGATGGAACGTGCCATCGGATACCAGGATGCAGGAGCAACGTCTGTGTGGCTGATCATTCAGGGAATGCGTGAATTTGTAGAGGATATCTGTGAAGAGAAGTAAAAAGCAGTGTGGATAAATTACAAAATTCAAAGTCTGTATTGTGGATAAAAACTAATAGGGAAATAACAGCAGAAGCCCCGTTTCACACATACCGGTGAAACGGGGCTTCTTTTGGAATTGATAAATAATATAAGTAAGCAAACAGCAAAAGGACTTATGCCTGTGCTGCTTCGTAAGTAGCTTTTGCATCACGGATCAGCTTGTCAAACTTGTCTGCCTGCCATGCAGCACGTCCGGTAAATAATCCGTCAATAGATGGCTGAACAATGAGTTCATTGGCATTGCCGGGATTGACACTTCCACCGTACAGAACCGGAATGTCCTTAGAAGCATCACCGAAGATCTCCTGCAGACACTCTTTGATAACTTTGTGCATCTCTTCCGCGTAATCTGCGGAAGCAGGTGTTCCATTTACACCGATGGACCATACCGGCTCATAAGCAACCCAGATATTCGGAACCTGTGAAACCGGAACATCGTGGAAGCCGACCTTTAACTGTGTGCGGAGCACTTCTGCGCTGATACCGAAATTCTTCTCTTCAGCAGTCTCACCAATGCAGAGCAGAGTTGTGAAGTCATGATTCAGAGCGGCTTTTACTTTCTTATTCTCTTCAACGTCTGTCTCTCCGAATACATGACGTCTCTCGGAATGTCCGATCATTACAAGATCCAGCCCGAGTTCTTTTAACATAACCGGTGAAATCTCTCCGGTAAACTGACCTTCGTCTTCCCAACACATATTCTGTGCACCGATTTTTATATAATTGCGGTCTACTTTATTCACTGCACTTTCCAGTGTTGTATAGGAAGGAATGATGAACAGTTCAATCTCGTCACGGCTGATGTCCTTTGTATGTTCAACCAGTGACTGGAGATATTCTACAGTCTCCTTGATAGGCTTGTACATTTTCAGGTTACTTCCAAAGTATAACTTTTTCTTCATGTCATCCTCCTCGATTCTATATGAAAAATTGTTGGTTTCATTATACATCCGAAACGAAAAAAATGCAACAAAATCCATGACAAAAAAATAACAAAACGAAAAAACGAAAAAAAACGAAAGAATAGGCGCAAATAATAGTAAATATTCACAAAAACTGTAATGAAAATGTGTTTGAATCTACTGAAATGATAAAAAGCTATTGAAAAACGAAAGCAAAAGTAATAAAATAAAATCAACAAATGAAAACAAAACAAAAATACAAAACATAAAACGAAAGTATTCGAAAACGAAAGGAAGAGAAAAATGAGCGAGAAATTCAGACCAGTTACAGCAATTACAATGGGAGATCCGGCAGGTATCGGACCAGAGATTGTAGTAGGAACTATGCTTTCAGAAGAGATTCATGAATGCTGCAAACCATTTGTGATCGGAAGTCAGGCAATCATGGAAAGAGCTGCAAAGGTTCTTGGAAAAGAATTAAAATACAACAAGATCACAGATCCTTCCGAAGCAAAATATGAATTTGGAACAATCGATATTCTGGAAACAGGAGATTACGATACAGACTCTATCGAGTGGGGAAAAGAGCAGAAGCTTGCAGGACAGATGGCAATCGACTGGGTTATGAAATCTATCGAACTTGGAATGGCTAAGAAAGTAGATGCAGTTTCTACATCTCCAATCCACAAAGGAGCTATCAAATTAGTCGGAGTAAAAGAGCCTGGACATACAGAGATTTATCAGCATCAGACAAATTCTCCATATGCGCTGACAATGTTCTCCTGCCATAAATTAAGAGTATTCTTTGTAAGCCGTCACATGTCATTGGTAGACGCTTGCCACTATGCAACAAAAGACGTAATCTTAGAGAACGTTATCAACATTGATAAAGAGCTTCGTAAAGTCGGAATCGAGAATCCACTGATCGCAGTTGCAGGATTAAATCCACACAACGGAGACAACGGATTATTCGGAACAGAAGAGCTTACAGATATCGGACCGGCCGTTGAAGCTGCAAAAGCAAAAGGAATCAATGCAATCGGACCTTGCCCGGCTGACTCTGTATTTAACATTGGTAAATCTGGTAAATTCGATGCAATCCTTTCTCTGTATCACGATCAGGGACACATTGCTTGTAAGACACTTGATTTCGAAAAATCTGTAACACTGACATTCGGACTTCCGTTTATCAGAAGTTCTGTAGATCACGGAACAGCATTTGATATCGCGGGAAAAGGAATCGCAGGATGTGTAAGTCTGATTGAATCTACGAAGGTTGTAGCTGAGTATGCTGCAAAACAGCAAGAAAGAGAGGGTAAATAAATGCCATTAATCGGAGCAGTGGCAGATGATCTGACAGGAGCAACAACAACAGGTGTGCTCCTTGCAAGATCCAAAGCCAGAACAGCGGTATTTTTTAACGAAGAAGCAGCAGAGAAGACAGAAGGAATTGATGAACTGGATGCAATCCTGATCAGCAGTAACAGCCGTCCGCTTCCTGCAAATGAAGCTTATGATAAAGTAAAATCAGCAACGATCGCTCTGAAGAAAATGGGCGTTGAATATTTTTCAAAACGTATTGATACTACACTTCGCGGCGGTGTTGGTGTAGAAATCGATGCAATGCTGGATCAGATGAAAGAAGGTACAGTTGCAGTAGTAGTACCTGCTATGCCACAGTCCAGAAGAATCTTGGTTGGCGGATATTCCGTTATCGATGGTGTGGCTCTGATCAATACGCCGGTTGCACAGGATGTGCGTACTCCGGTAAAAGAAAATTATATTCCAAGATTACTGGAAGGCCAGACAAGAAGAAAAGTCGGTCTGGTTACATTAGATAAAGTTCTTGCAGGAGAAGAAGTCATTGAAGAAGCTCTTGCAGAACAGAAAAAAGCAGGATGTGAAGTGATTGTCGTAGACGGAATCACACTGGAAGATGTAGAAAACATTGCAAAGGCATGTATCAGCTTAAGATGGGATGTTGTTGCAGTAGATCCGGGACCGTTTACTTCAAAACTTGCATTTTATAGAGAACTGATCAGTGCCGAGGAACCGAATATTCCTCCGCAGGCTGATGAGGCAGGAAAGACAGTTCTGATCGCAGCAGGAAGCGCAACTCCGGTTACAAAAAAACAGATGGAAATCTTGTGTCAGGATCCTCGTCATGTGAGAGTTAGTGTAGAACCGCTTCCACTTATTGAGGGCGGTGATGTTGCCCTGGATGAAGTATTCAAAGCTGTAAACAAAGCGGCAGAACTTCTGGAATCTGACAATCAGCCAAGAGCGATCCTTTTTGAGACGGCTCTTCATGGAGAACTTCTGAATCTGGATGAAGAAGACAACAAGAGACACTACGCAGGTGGCATGAGCGCGAACAGAATCAATGCAGGTCTGGGTATGATTATTTCCCAGCTTCTGGAGAAAGTCGGAAAAGAGAAAGTCGCAGGACTTTACACAACCGGCGGGGACACTATGGTAAATGTATGCTACCAGCTTGGAGTAGAGTGTATCGAAGTTATGGATTATGTCATCCCACAGACAGATGTCGGACGCCTCGTAGGCAGTAAGTACAGCGGACTCCCGGTTGTCGGTAAAGGGGGACTTACCGGAAATGACAATACCGCATGTGATATTGTAAGCAGACTGTTCAGAGAATCTGCACGATAAGAGATAAGGAGAGAGAAAATGAGCAACGAAAAGACAAATGTTCAAAGTGAACGCAAAGATTACCCAATTCTTGAAAAAATGAAAAACCTTCCGGGTGGACTTGTAATCATCCCGCTGGTTATCGCAGTTGTAATTGCAACATTTATTCCACAGTTCTTCCAGATCGGTGGATATGTAACAGCATTGTTTTATGAAGGAAATGCCTGCATGATGGGATTTTTCCTGATTGTATGTGGATCTATGATCGACGTAAAACAGGTTGGTCTGCCTTTATATAAAGGTGTTGTTATGACTGGTGTTAAATTTTTACTTGGAGTTATCGTAGGAGTTGTAGTTGGTAAGCTTTGCGGACCACAGGGATTCTTAGGAATCGCACCATTCGTATTTATTGCAGCGATTACAAACTCTAACAGTTCTCTGTATATTTCATTATCTTCTCAGTTTGGTAATGCAACAGATACAGGAGCTGTATCCATCCTGGCATTAAATGACGGTCCGTTCTTCACATTGATCGCACTTGGAGCAACAGGACTTGCCAATATCCCGATCAACTCTCTGATCGCAGTTATCATTCCTCTGTTGATTGGATTTGTATGGGGTAACTTAGATAAAGGCTTCCGTAATGCTTGTAAAGCAGCACAGCCGATCGTAACTTTCTTCATGACAATCTCTATCGGAGCTAAGACAGATGTAAAGACAATCTTAAAAGCAGGAGCATCAGGAATTGTACTTGGACTGATTTCAGCAGCAACTGCAGTACTGTTCTTCTTCATTATCAACTTACTGCTTCCGAAGAAAGAGAGAAATGCTATGGGTGCTGCAATCGGTACAACAGCTCTGAACTCAGCTATGACACCGGCAGCTGTTGCAGAGGCAGATCCGACTCTGGCAGATTCTGTAAGTCTGGCAACAGCACAGTGTGCAACAGCATCTATTATTACACTGTTCCTGTGTCCGTTCATCACTGCTGCATTTGATAAATATATGCAGAAGAGACAGAAAGGTATCTACAGTCCGGAAGGATGGGCATACGAGAAAATGGCTCACTAAGAATTATTTACTGAAAAAAAGTCCTTTTGTATGGTATAATATAAAAGGGCTTTTTTGTTTTATACGCATTAAAAGAAAATATTTGCAGGAGGTTTTTGGTATCATGAATAAAATTACCGTTCGCATGACAAAAGAATATCTTTATGATTTCCTTTTGTTTCATGCTTATTCAAAATTCAGCGGATTTCTGATCAACATTCTTGGACTGGCAGTTGCCTTTATGGGAGTCATTATGTATACGACGAATCATACAGGAGTGACAGGTCTTGTTTTTTACCTGATCGCAGCAGTGATTTTCCTTGGCGGTACACCGTTGCAGCTTAAGATGCGTGCAGCAAAGCAAGTGGAAGTGAACCAGGAATATTGCAATCCTGTGGATTATACATTTTCAGATGAAGGTATTGTTGCAGAAAATGATGGAAATACAAAGAATTATAAATGGGATGAGATCGAGCGTGCAGTGGTAACGCCGAAGACGATAGGTATTTATTATGGAAAAGATAATGCAATAATCATTCCAAAAGTTGATTTTGGTGATCAGTTTGTACCGATTTTTACGATCATTGCAACGCAGCTTGGGCAGAGCAAAGTGCGTATGCACTAATGGCAATGCAGTCGTTGTTGTTATAGATTCTGCCGGAGAAAACTGCCAGTGGCAGAGTCATAAGATGATATGAAATATAAGAGGAAAAGTACAAGAAGAGAGCAAATGTTCTCGGTAATAAATTATAAGGTGATAGAAATGGAAGAACGCAGACAGGCAATATTACGAAAACTGGAAGAAAAAGGAAGTGTCAGAGTAGCAGAACTCAGTAAAGAACTGGGATGTTCAGAAGTGACGATCCGAAACGATATTAAAAATATGGATCAGGAAGGGCTTCTGAAACGTACCCATGGCGGGGCATTGCAGATTGACAGCAAGACGGTAAGAAAATATTCGGCAGAGAGTATTTACCGCAATGTAGAGCGTAAAAAACAGATCGCAGCCTGTGCCTACGCATTTATTGAGGACAGAGATACGATTATTATAGATGATGCATCAAGCAGTTTTTACCTGGCTGCTTATATCAAAGAACATCCGGAGAAAAGACTTGCCGTTGTAACAAATTCTCTGCTTGCGGGCAATGAGCTGGCTGGGGTAGATCATGTAGAACTTTATATGATTGGTGGACATGTAGGCGGACATCTGTCCGCAACAATGGGAGAAGCAGCACTTCAGAATATGGAACAGTTCCATGTAGATAAAGCATTTATTGGTGTGCACAGTATTAATTTTGATGTGGGACTGACGTCGATTGCGACACCGCAGATGCAGGTGAAACGTACGATACTGAAAGTTGCGGAACAGGTTTATGTACTTGCTGACAGCAGTAAATTCGGAGGCGGATACGTCTCTGTGATCTGCCCGATCCAGGATGTATATAAGATTATCACGGACAGTGATGTGAGCAGAGAGAACATTAAAAAAGCGCAGGAATCCAATATCTCTCTTGTGATTGCATAGAGGATATGTACAGGATTATATGGAGAAGAATGTAAGACCGGAAGGTGAAAAGTATGGCACGCGAAGAGAAGGCATATGCCAGGGTTATAGAAAAAGTAAAGAAAATGATTTTGTCCGGTGAATTAAAACCGGGTGAAAAGCTGCCACCGGAAAGGGAATTTGCAGAGAAACTGGAAGTCAGCCGTAATTCTGTGCGGGAAGCGATAAGGATTATGGATATGATGGGAATCATCAGCTCACAGCAAGGCTCCGGCAATTATGTTACCTGTGAATTTCAGAAGAGCATCACCGAGACGATGGCGATGATGTTTGCCATGGATCAGGTCAATGACAAACAGATCTCACAGGTACGATACTCTCTGGAAGTGCTTGCATTTACACTGGCTCTGGATCGTGTGAGGGAGGAGGATCTTGCAAAGATGGAAGAGTGCGTAGAAAAGCTGGATAAGAACGGTGACAGCAAAAACAATGCAACGCTTGATAAGATCATTCACTACACGCTTGCAAGAGCGTCCGGGAATCAGCTTCTGATTGATATTCTGGAAGCGTGCTCTAGTGTATTTGATATTTTTATTAAAGATATGCGATATGGGATTTTGAAAAACGAAAATCGAAAAACAGAATTAAACGAGTGTCACAGACATCTTGTGGATGCACTCAGAGAAGGTGACAGAGAGAAAGGACATCAGGCACTTAGGTGGCATTTCGAGATGATCGATGAAGTACTTGGTTAAGAAAAAGAAGAAAAGCTCTGTAGATATTTGAAAGAGTTCTTTTAAGTAGACATGGTAAATAAGCCAAATCTACTTAAGGGGACTCTTTTTATGCTATAACGATATGAAAATTTCGTCATACAAACATGGAGGCATCCTAAGCCCTCAATTCGCTTTATTGCTGGTGGCGTAGTATCTGGAAAAAGGTGAGCGAAGGCAGACTCTGTAGATGAAAAAAGTTGCACATAAGCAAGCTGCTGAATGGTTAACAAAATATCAAATATGTCAAAGAAAAATCATATATGTGAAAAATCAAACAATTATTGACGCTGGCATATGGAAGAATTATACTAAATACACAAATGATTGGTTCTACCAATTATTCCATAAAGACACAATTGGTAGAACCAATATAATGATTTGAAGATAATTATCAAATCTGTTATATGACCCGAGAGAGTTTTGAAATTATGAAAGGAAGGAACTTAAGATGAAGATTCTTGTTTGTATCAAACAGGTACCAGAAAGTAATAAAGTAGAAGTAGATCCGGTTACAGGTGTATTAAAAAGAGACGGTGCAGCTTCAAAGATGAATCCGTATGATCTGTATGCACTGGAGTGTGCATTCCGGATCCGTGAACAGGTAGGAGGCAGTGTACATGTCATTTCCATGGGACCACCGCAGGCAAAACAGGTGATTCGCGAAGCATTTGCAATGGGAGCAGACGGAGGAACGCTTCTCTCAGACCGAAAGTTCGGCGGTGCAGATGTTCTGGCAACCAGTTATACGATCGCGCAGGGAATCAAAGCCTGTGGAACGTTTGACCTGATCTTCTGCGGCAGACAGACAACCGATGGGGATACTGCCCAGGTCGGACCAGAGATTTCTGAATGGCTGGATATCCCAAGTGTGGCAGACGTTGTTAAGATAAATAAAGTAGAAGAAGACGGAATTACAGTCAGCATGGATCTTCCGGGAGAAGTGGAAGTCGCAAAAGTACAGTTTCCGTGTCTTCTAGCAGTGAATAAAGATATTTTCCAACCGAGACTTCCATCCTATGTAAAGAAAATGGAAACAAAAGACCGAGAAATCCGGGTGGTTTCTCTTGCGGATATGAAAGATCAGGATGAAATGCATTACGGACTGAATGGTTCTCCGACACAGGTACAGAAAATCTTTCCGCCGGCAGTGAACGACAAGAAAGAAGTGTGGGAAGAAACCGGAGATGTGCTTGCAGAGAAGTTATTTGACAAGATTGTGGAAATGAAGTTCGCGTAGGAGGAAAAAGAAGTGGCTAAGTTAATTATACATCAGGAAAAAGTGACGGATAATCAGGAACTTGTGAAGATCTGTCCTTTTGGAGCAATGGAAGAAAAAGATGGGAAACTGACAATCAATGCAGCCTGTAAAATGTGCAGGTTGTGTGTGAAAAAAGGTCCGAAAGGTGCAGTAGAATATGTAGATGACACAGTAAAACCAAGCGTCAACAAAGAAGAATGGAAAGGAATCGTAGTCTATGTTGATCATGTAGACGGAAAGATCCACCCGGTCACATTTGAACTTCTCGGAAAAGCAAAAGAGCTGGCAGCGATAACCGGACATCCGGTCTATGCGCTCTTTATGGGAAATCATATCACAGAACAGAGCCGGGAACTGCTCCATTACGGAGCAGACAAAGTATTTGTCTATGAGGAAGAAGAGCTGGCGCGTTTTAAGATAGAACCATACACAGCAGTGTTTGAAGATTTTATAGGGAAGATCAAACCGTCTTCGATTCTTGTAGGTGCGACAACAGTCGGAAGGCAGCTTGCACCGAGAGTGGCGGCCAGAATGAAAACCGGACTGACAGCAGACTGCACGATTCTGGAAATGAACGAAGACACAGACCTGTCCCAGATCCGGCCGGCATTTGGCGGAAATATCATGGCGCATATTAAGACACCGAATCACCGCCCACAGATGGCAACTGTAAGATACAAGATTATGAATGCGCCGAAGCGTCAGGAAGAAGCGGAAGGAGAGATCGTTTCCTGCGCGATAGCAAAAGAAAAATTAGGTTCACATGTGGAAGTTCTGGATATTGTACAGAAAGAAAAAGAACAGTTTATTGAGAATGCAGATGTGCTTGTTGTTGCGGGCCGTGGTGTGAAAAAGCCGGAGGATCTGGCAAATTTGCAGAAACTGGCAGATCTTCTTGGCGGACAGCTTGCCTGTACAAGACCGGTGGCAGAGGCAGGATGGCTTCCGGCAAAATGCCAGATCGGCTTAAGCGGACGTACAGTACGCCCGAAACTCATTATCACATGTGGCGTATCAGGAGCGGTACAGTTTACAGCAGGTATGAACCATGCAGAAAATATTTTTGCAATCAACAGTGATCCAAAAGCTCCAATCTTTAAAACAGCGCATTATTGTCTGGTGGGAGATCTTTATGAGATACTGCCACAGTTGATTCAGAAGATCGAAGCAAAGAAGGGAGCATAATCATGGGAAATTATAAAAAATTAGACGATAAAGATATTGCATTTATTAAAAATGTGATCGGTGATGAAGAGAGAGTTCTTGTCGGAGAAAATATCAATGAAGAATATAGCCACGATGAACTTGGCGGTACAAGCAGCTATCCGGATATTGTAATAAAAGTAAAATCCGCAGAAGAGATTTCAGCGATCATGAAATATGCATATGAGCAGACAATTCCGGTTACACCGCGTGGATCCGGAACCGGTCTGGTAGGTTCTTCGGTAGCGATCAAGCATGGAATTATGATTGACACCAGTCTCATGAACCAGGTACTGGAGCTGGACGAGGAAAATCTTACGATTACAGTAGAACCGGGTGTGCTTCTGATGGAGCTGGCAGCTTACGTGGAAGAGCATGATTTCTTCTATCCACCGGATCCGGGAGAAAAATCTGCAACGATCGGTGGAAATATCAGCACAAATGCAGGTGGTATGCGTGCCGTGAAATATGGTGTAACGAGAGACTATGTGATGGGACTGGAAGTGGTTCTTCCGAATGGTGAGATCACGCAGTTTGGAGGAAAAGTCGTAAAAAACAGTTCTGGTTATGATCTGAAAGATCTGATCATCGGTTCCGAGGGAACGCTTGGATTTATTACAAAAGCAATTTTAAAATTGCTGCCACTTCCGAAACGTGTGATCAGTCTTTTGATTCCATTTCCGACATTGGAAAAAGCGATTGATACTGTGCCGGAGATCATCAAATCCAAGGCAATTCCGACAGCCATTGAATTTATGCAACGGGAAGTAATTGAAGATGCAGAAGAGTATCTTGGAAAAGCATTCCCGGATAAACAGTCCGATGCGTACCTGCTTTTGAAATTTGACGGAAATTCAACAGAAGAGATTGAAGAGATCTATGACAAAGTTGCAAAACTCTGCCTGGAACAGGGCGCGCTGGATGTACTGATTTCTGATACAGAAGAAAGAGAAGAGTCCCTCTGGAAAGCGAGAGGTGCATTCCTGGAAGCAATCAAAGGATCTACCACTTATATGGATGAAGTGGATATGGTTGTTCCGAGAAATCGTGTCAATGAGATGGTAACTTATTTGCATGATCTGCAGAAAACAGTCGATATCCGGATTAAGAGCTTCGGCCATGCAGGAGATGGAAACCTGCATGCATATATTTTGAAAGATGAGTTGAGTGACGAAGAATGGGAAAAACGAATGAGAAACGCAATGGAACTGATTTATCGGAAGGCGCATGAGTTAAGAGGACAGGTGTCCGGGGAGCATGGTATCGGATTTGCGAAAAAGCCATATCTTATGGAGTCGCTTCCGGAAGAAAATATTCGCCTGATGAACGGAATCAAGCAGGTATTTGATCCAAAGAATATTCTGAATCCGCACAAGGTTGCGCAGATATAAAAATTTAGACCGTAGTTTAGACTAAAGTACTGGCTTGCGTGAACTAATTGTGATATGATAAAAAAAACGAAATTATACATTAGGAGGTATTTCGAAATGAACGAAAGAATTGACCGCGTATTGAAAAAAATGGAAGATAAAGGACTGTCTCAGTTATTAGTATCTGATCCGCTGAGTATCCGTTTCCTGACAGGAATCATGGTTAATCCGGGAGAGAGATTGTACGCACTGCTTCTGAGAGCAAACGGAAAACATACTTTATTCTTAAACTACCTGTATTATGTATCAAACACAGGATTTGAAGAAGTATGGTTCAGCGATATGGACGACCAAATCGGTGTTCTGATGGAACACATTGATACAGAGAGTACACTTGGAATCGACAAGACATGGCCGGCTCGTTTCTTGATCCCGCTTCAGGAGCGCTGCCCGAAGATGAAAACAATCTGGGGATCTGATTGTGTAGATGATGTTCGTGCCTGCAAGAACGCAGAAGAGATCCAGATCATGAAAGAAGCTTCCATCATCAACGATAAAGTTATGGAGCGAGCTGCTGAGTATATCAAAGAAGGCATGACAGAGAAACAGATCGCTGATTTCATTGATGCTGAGTATTTAAAAGAGGGAGCAAGCGGAGTAAGCTTTGATACAATCGTATGCTTCGGACCAAATGCTGCTGACCAGCACCACACACCAAGTGAGACACGTACATTAAAAGCAGGTGAATGTGTATTGATTGATATGGGATGTATCTGGAAAGGATATTGCTCAGATATGACAAGAACATTCTACTGCAAGAGTGTAGACGATGAGCAGGCTGCTATTCACGATCTTGTTCGTACAGCAGTTGAGAAAGCAGAAGCAGTAATCAAACCGGGTATGCGTTTCTGCGATATCGATGCACAGGCAAGAGATCTGATCGATGAGGCCGGATACAGCGAGTACTGGAGAATCCGTCTTGGACACTTCATCGGACAGGAAGATCACGAGTACGGTGATGTAAGCCCGATCAACAAGAATGTTGCAAAGCCGGGAATGATCTTCTCTATCGAGCCGGGAATCTACATCGAAGGCAAATACGGTGTCCGTGTAGAAGACCTTGTTCTTGTAACGGAAGACGGACATGAACTTCTGAATGCAGTAGATAAGAAATATCGTATTGTTGGATAATCAGGTTTCTGCCTGAATTGTTTTAAATATGTAAGGTTCATCACGTTTATGGGATGATTGATTTAGAAAATGCTGGGACTGTTCAAGTTTCAGCATTTTCCTTTACAGAAGCGCTGATGGGAGCAGATCTGATACTGATTCCGACAGTGAATACGAAAGCAGAGCCATCCGAGATACTTCTGGTGCTTTTCTTGATTAAGCTAAATATGGGATCAAAAAATGAATAACATTCGTACACATAAGCTGCCTTTTTGCATATTCTAAATAAGAAAAAATATGCAGGAGGCAGCTTATGCCATATTCAATTATGCTGGACGCGGGACACGGAGGAACCGATCCGGGTGCTGTTTATAATGGCAGAAGAGAAAAAGATGATACTCTGCGGCTTGTACTTGCAATCGGACAGATTCTGCAGAACCGCGGAGTAGATGTAGAATATACACGGACGACAGATATTTATGAGACACCGTTTCAGAAAGCAATAGAGGCAAATGAAGCAGGTGTCGATTATTTTGTTTCTATTCATCGCAACTCTTTTGAACAGGATAATATTGTATCCGGTGTAGAAAGCCTGGTTTACGATCTTTCCGGAATCAAATACAGGATGGCGGAAAATATCAATGCGAATCTCGAAACGGTAGGTTTTGTAAATCTGGGTGTGAAAGCAAGACCAAATCTTGTTGTTCTGAAACGGACAAAAATGCCGGCAGTTCTCGTTGAAGTCGGATTCCTTAATTCAAATACAGACAATCAGTTATTTGACGAGAATTTTAATGATATCGCACTTGCAATTGCAGATGGGATACTGGAAACGCTGGAAGAAGTGGCGAGAGAAAATGCTGTGAACCAGACAGAAACCGGGCAGGAAATGTTGTCATCTGAGAGCGGTGAAAGCAGACAGAACGGAGCATATTTTGAGAATAGTGAAAATAAACAAAACGAGACATATTTTGAAGATAGAAATAAAGCATATGTGGAATATTCTGAAGATAATGTTTCAGATAAAATCGCTGGTGCTGCAGAAAATCCAGGAGTTATACAGGATATGAGACAGGATCAAAGCGTAGAGTTATCCGGGAATACTGCTACATTGAACAATAATATAGAAACAACCAGAAACATTACAACGAACAACAGCGCAGAACCATCCGGAAATACAATTTCGGGCAACGTCATCTCAGACAACAGATTATCTGAGAAAGCCCGCCTGCCACGTCCGGGTGCTTACCGTGTACAGGTCGGTCTGTACCGCAATTGGGTATATGCACAGCGCCTGTTAGATGAACTTCTGGCGGCAGGCTATCCGGCATATCTGGATGAATCCGGTCCGTATATCCGCGTGCAGGTTGGTCCATTCATGACGCTTATGGAAGCTGTCCGTATGGAGAGAAAACTCCGCAGAGACGGGTACGATACACTTGTCATCCGGGGAAAATAAAATACCGATGCTCATAAAATTTCAGGCAGAGTTTTACAAGAGTTTAACATAAGATACTCCTTAGATTTTACGCTCTATACTTATAATGATACCAGAACCAGAGAACGGAAGCCACATGAGTGCCGCTCATAAGTGGCTGTAAGTTCCAAGGATTCACAAAGATATAAGCATAATAGAGGTTTATTCCGGATGAGGAGGGAAAAGTTATGAACTTTATATGGGAAACGGTAAATAAATATGTCCCTGAAAATATGGCAGACGGTGTATTCCTGACAACTTTGATCGTAGGATGGTGCGCGCTGGTATTTGGTATTGGAATGTTATTCTGCATGGTGGCAGCAGGATCTGCATCTGCAGGATGCATTGTAAATGTAATGTGCATGGCACTTTATGCGGCAATCATCTTCGGATTGTTCGGAGGAATTTTCTATCTGTTCCGCCATCACAGACCGGGAGCCGGAAGCGCAAGATAGATTTTCTACGGAAGTTATAAAAAGAAGTTGAAAAGATGCTTTGATAGTGCTAAACTCCTATAAAAGCGTCTTTTTCTTTTGCGCTTTCAAGCGTGTCTATTTATATCTAAAGTATCTGAAAGGAATTCATGCTTTTAAATTTCACGAATAACAGCAGGAGTCCTGAAGGTACTAAAAAGACCGCACAAATTTCTTGTGAAGGACTCACAAAAAAGAAGGGAGAAATTCATGAGAAAAAACAGAGAGTACAAAAGTGATGTGTTTTCCATGTTAATGGAAAGCAAGGAAAATGCACTGGAAATTTACAATGCATTAAACGATTCGGGGTACACCAACCCGGAAGACGTGGAGATTGTTCAATTGGAGAGGGGCGTATCGCTCTCCATTCGGAATGATGCTTCATTCATTATTGACATGAATATCAATTTCTACGAGCATCAGTCTACATACAATCCGAATATGCCGCTTCGGAGTTTGATTTATTTTGTAAATGCATTGGAAGACTGGCTGAAAGATAATGACAAGGATCTGTTCAGCAGGAAACAAATACAGATACCGACACCGCATTTTGTTATATTTTATAATGGGATGCAAAAGAGACCGGAATACGAAGAAATGAGATTGTCGAACGCTTTTTATCACAAAGTCGACGAACCGCAGATAGAGATCATCTGCAAGGTTTATAATATCAATCCAGAGAATAATCAGATTTTGAAAAAGAAATCAACAGTACTGGAAGGATATACTTACTTTGTAGAGAAAGTAAGAGAGAATCAAAGGCAGGGAATGAATCTGGAAGAGGCAGTGGACAGCGCGATAAAAGACTGCATAGATAATCATATATTGGAAGATTTTTTTAGGAGAAGAAAGGACGACGTAAAGAAAATGACACATCTGGATTATACATGGGAAAAACGGGAAAGGTTAATACGCATGGAAGAATATGCAGATGGCGAAGCGGCTGGAATACAGAAAGGTAAGATAGATTCTCTGCTGGAAATCTTACAGGAACTCGGCGATATCCCGGAAGCACTTCAGAACAGAATCAGATCTGAAAAAGATCTACAGGTTTTGACAAGCTGGCTGAAAGCAGCGGCGAGAGCAGATTCCGTGGAAGAGTTTCAAGCGAAAGCAGGACTGCTATAATTACTATATTTTGACGCGCCACCGGCTTTTATGTTATTATTGATATGGTTGATGCACATATCAGGAAATAATATAAAAACGGAGGCATATATGGCAGGTCGTTTAGAATTTAAAGAAAAATTAGGTGATATATTAAAAGAAGCAATCGCACAGGGCGGTGAGATGCAGAAAGAGGAAGTCGAGAAGTTCTTCGCAGAAGACGGACTTTCCGAAGAACAGATTGATCTTGTGTGTGATTATCTGTTGTCTCAGAAAGTATCGGTTTATGGCTATCAGAAGAAGTCGGGCGTAGTGAGAATGGTGGAAGAGCCGACAAAACTCAGTACAGAAGAACAGGCATATCTCGTGGAATACCGCAGAAGTATCGAAGAGATACAGAAGAAAGCAGCAAAAGAACCGATGGAAGAGAAGATGGCTTATTATCTTCCGAAGATTGTAGATGAAGCATTGAAAATGCATCGTGGCAATGTATTTCTCGGAGATATGATACAGGAAGGAAGCTTAAGCCTGGTGCTTGCACTTTCCCAGACAGAGGAAGAAGAGAAGATTATGGAAAAAGTACGGGCAGGAATCGATGTACTTCTGGAGTCACAGGATGAGACAACGAGAAGAGATCACCGCATGGTAGAGAAAGTCTCAGATCTGGATCAGGCGATCCGTGATATGACCGAGGAGAATGGAAGAAAAGTTGCAGTGGATGAAGTTGCAGATAAGCTTGGAATTACAGAAGCGGAGATCGCAGATATTCTGAAATTAGCAGGAGAAGAGGTGGAGTAATCCACCTCTTTTTTGTATAATAGGAAATTGCATTTCCTATTATACAAAAGACCACCGCTTACGCGATAGATACACGTAAAGCGACGGTCTTGTCTTTATTCCTCCTCGTCCTCTTCTTCCGGCTGTGGTTCCGGCAAGTAAGCATGGACAGTTTCGATACGGTTTTTGTCTAGTTTTTCGACAATAAGACGGATACCATCTTCCGTTGTGATTGAATCTCCGACTTCCGGAAGGCGATCCAGATGTTCGATGATAAATCCACCGATGGAATCATAATCTTCTGAAGTAAGATCAAGATCCAGACGGTCATTTAAGTCATCCAGATTCGTGGAACCTTCAATCAGGTACTCCCGTTCGCCGACTTCCTGTGCGAAATCTTCTTCATTTTCATCATATTCATCGTGGATTTCACCGACGATCTCCTCCAGAATGTCTTCAAGTGTAATCAGACCGGAAGTTTCGCCATACTCATCCAGAACGATGGCGATATTGAAAGAGGATTCTCGCATCTCAACGAGAAGTTCGGAAATATTCTTATATTCATAAGTGAAATATGCTTCTCTTAAAATATCACGGATATGAAATTCTTTCGTATTATCATATAAAAGAAGATCTTTCATATTGATTGTACCGATCACATTGTCGGTTGTTTCTTCAAAAATCGGAAGTCTTGTAAATTTATCTTCTCGGAAAATCTCAATCAGTTCTTCATAAGTCGATTCTACGTCCGCAAATGTTACATGTACACGCGGTACCATAACATCTTTTGCCTTCGCATCTCCTAAATCAACCACGTTGTAGATCATTTCTTTCTCATCGGATTCAATAACTCCGTCCTCATGGCTGACATTTACAATGGTACGAAGTTCATTTTCAGTCATTGTACGATTCTTCGCATTTGGATCGATATGAAAAATAAGAAGAATCAAAGAGGACAGTCCATTGATGATGAAAATAACCGGTGTCATGACTTTCATGAGAAAGCTGATGACAGGTGCATAAAGCAGAGAAATCTTCTCCGCGTAAACGGTCGCAGTTGTCTTTGGCGTGATTTCTCCGAACAGAAGAATCAGCACTGTAATGATCGCACTTGCGACAGCGACCATAGATCCACCCAGCTTGTAGGCAATAGTTGTTGCCAGAGAAGCGGCAGCCGTATTCACGATATTATTTCCAATGAGGATTGTACTTAGCAATTTGCTGGAATTTTCCGTGATACGAAGTACAGTCTTCGCGCGCTTATTGCCTTCTTCTTCCAATGTGCGCATGCGAATCTGACTTGCAGTTGTAAGAGCCGTTTCTGCGGAAGAAAAGAACCCCGACAGAAGCAGCAGAATTATCAGAATTATAAATTGTATGGCGTCATCCGAACCCAATTTAAATATCACTCCTTTTGGTTTGTATATAGCACTAATATAGCGCATTTCATGGTATTTTGCAAGAGTTCGTTGAATTTGCAGTTTATTTATTGTATGATGTACAAGGAATAAAAGACACACTCTATTCTATAAGGAGAAATCATAGATGAATCAGAATATATATGATAAATTGAAACAGATTCTTTCGTCTGCACAGGTGAAAGCAGATGAACCGATGAAGAATCATATTACGTTCCGGGTAGGTGGCCCGGCAGACGTATACGTGGTACCGAAGACAAAGGAAGAACTTTTACAGGTTATTACATGCTGTAAAGCGGAGAATGTTCCTTATTATATAATTGGAAATGGAAGTAATCTTCTGGTCGGAGACAAAGGCTACAGAGGCGTTGTAATCCAGATTTTCAAAGAGATGAATGAGATTACCTGCGAGGGAAATGTAATCTGCGCACAGGCGGGAGCACTGCTTTCACAGGTTGCAGCGAAAGCGCTGGAGCAAAGTCTTACAGGATTTGAATTTGCGGCAGGAATTCCGGGAACGCTCGGCGGCGCCTGTGTGATGAACGCCGGAGCATACGGTGGTGAGATGAAAGATGTTCTGAAGGAAGTGACAGTTTTGACGGATGAGGGAGAATTCCTTACGATTCCGAAGGAAGAGCTGGAACTGGGATACCGTACAAGCGTAATCGCAAAAAAAGGCTACATTGTCATAGAGGCAGTTCTTGAACTTAAGAGTGGAAATGCAGATGAGATCAGGGCTTACATGGATGAGCTGAAGGAAAAGCGCATTACAAAACAGCCGCTGGAATATCCGAGTGCTGGAAGTACATTTAAGCGACCGGAAGGATATTTCGCCGGAAAACTGATCCAGGATGCAGATCTCCGTGGCTTTCAGGTAGGAGGCGCACAGGTTTCCGAAAAACATTGCGGATTTGTTATTAATAAGGATCATGCGACAGCAGCAGATATCGTAGAACTGATGCAGCAGGTGTCAGACAGAGTGGAGGAAAAGTTCGGCGTGAAATTAGAGCCGGAAGTAAAAAGATTAGGAGAGTTCTAGTATGAGATTTGTGATTGTAACGGGTATGTCGGGAGCAGGAAAAAGTACAGCGCTTAAGATGCTGGAAGATATGGGTTATTTTTGCGCAGATAATCTGCCGGTGCCATTGATTCCAAAATTTGCAGAGCTTTTAAGTGTGCCGGGTACAGAGATGAATAAGGCGGCGCTTGGCGTGGATATCCGTAGCGGTCAGAGTTTCAAAGAACTGGAGCGTGTACTTAGTGAGCTGGATGAAGCAGGACTTACTTATGAGATTCTGTTCCTGGAATCCAGTGACGATGTGCTGATCAAACGATATAAAGAGACAAGACGTTTTCATCCATTGTCCGGCAGCAGCCAGAGAGTGGACAAAGGAATTGCCGAGGAACGTGAAAAATTAAGCTTTCTTAAGAAGAAGGCAAATTACCTGTTGGATACGAGCCATATGCTGACGCGCGAATTAAAAGGCGAACTGAATAAAATTTTCGTAGAAAACAAGGAATACAAGAACTTATACATAACAGTTCTGTCTTTTGGATTTAAATACGGAATCCCAAGTGATGCAGATCTTGTATTTGATGTCCGTTTTCTGCCGAACCCATATTATATAGAAGAATTACGTTCAAAGAGCGGTAATGACAAAGAAGTCAGAGATTATGTTATGGAAAATGAGAAATCTTGGGAATTTTTGGAGAAACTGACAGACATGATTGAATTTCTGATTCCGAATTACGTGGCAGAAGGAAAGACGCAGCTTGTGATCGGAATCGGTTGTACCGGTGGAAAACACAGATCCGTAACTCTGGCGAATGCATTATACGAAACACTTCAGGAAAATGAAGAAAACTATGGCGTTAGAATCGAACACAGAGACATTGAAAAGGATGCTAAAACGAAAGCAAGATAGGAGCAGGAAATGTCATTTTCCGGGAAAATAAAAGAAGAACTGGCAGAACATTCGACGGATGCAAGACATTGCAATCTTGCAGAACTTTCTGCAATTGTGCAAATGTGTGGGCATTTTTCGGAAGATTTTAAGGGCAGAATCACTTTACAGGTGGACACGGAAAATTATCCAGTTGCAAGAAAATGCTTTACATTAATGAGAAAAACATTTAATATAAAGACTGATATCGTAATTCGAAGACATGCAGGAAAGGACAACTGGAGTTATCATCTCTTCTGGAGGGGAGAAGAACTCCTTGCGGTAAAGAATGCGGACGTTCAGGCAGTCTGTTGTAAAAGAGCCTATATTCGGGGCGCATTTCTTGCGGCGGGATCAATGAGTGATCCTACGAAGTCATACCATCTGGAGATTGTATGTGCGCAGGAAGAACGGGCAGAGCATCTGAAGACTCTGATGAACAGCTTCGGAACCGATGCGAAGATTGTACAGCGGAAGCGAATGCATGTTGTATATCTGAAGGAAGGTTCCCAGATTGTGGATATGCTGAATGTTATGGAGGCGCATGTTGCATTACTGGAGCTGGAGAATGTCCGGATCCTGAAAGAGATGCGTAATGCCGTCAACAGGAAAGTGAATTGCGAAACTGCTAATATTAACAAAACCGTTTCTGCCGCAGTAAGGCAGATGGAGGATATTGCATATATCCGGGATACGATTGGTTTTGATGAATTGCCGGATGGGTTGAAAGACGTCGCCCTTACACGTCTGGCATATCCGGATGCAGCACTGAAGGAGCTGGGAAGTCTGTTACGTGAACCTGTAGGAAAATCAGGTGTGAATCACAGACTGAGGAAATTAAGTGAGATAGCGAATAAGTTAAGGGAAAATAAGGAGGAGCAACACTATGATTAAGAAGCCTGTTACGATTCGAAACAGCATGGATATGGAAACAAGACCGATTGCACACCTTGTGCAGGAAGCGAGCCAGTATAAGAGTCAGGTATATATCGAGATGGATGATAAGAAGATTAACGCAAAGAGTATTATGGGAATGATGAGCCTGAATCTTTCAGAAGGAACGGCGATTACTGTTGCAGCAGACGGAGAGGATGAATCCGAGGCAGTAGCAGGTGTGGAAGCATTCCTCGTTGCTAACAAATAATCATACATAATGATAATATAAGACATAAGAAAAGAGTTCCGGTTAAGGAACTCTTTTTCAGACGAGTGAAAGGAGAGCGGAGTATGAAAAGATTACTGTTTGTATATAATCCGCATGCCGGCAAAGGCATGCTCGCACCAAAGGTGTCAGACGTTGTAGATATTTTTGTGAAAGCAGGTTATGAAGTGGTGATCTATCCGACGCAGGCATATCATGACGCATATAAGAAAATATCCGAATATGATGCCAGTACATATGATCTGGTTGTGTGCAGCGGAGGTGACGGAACATTGGATGAAGTTGTGACCGGAATGATGAAACGTGAAGACCGTGATCCGATCGGATATATTCCGGCTGGAACAACGAATGACTTTGCGAACAGCCTGCATATTCCGAAAGATGTTCTGAAAGCTGCGGACAATGCAGTGAATGGTTCCGAATTCTGCTGTGATGTCGGTAAATTCAATGACGGTATTTTCGTCTATATTGCCGCGTTTGGTTTATTTACGGATGTATCTTATGAGACAAAGCAGGAATTGAAGAACGTGCTCGGACATCTTGCATACCTTCTGGAAGGAACGAAGCGTCTGTTTAACATTCCGTCTTACCGGATCAAAGTAGAACATGACGGAGAGGTGATCGAGGACGAATTTGTATTCGGAATGGTAACAAATTCCAGATCTGTAGGCGGTTTCCGCAATATGATCGGAAAGGAAGTCGCATTTGACGACGGTCTGTTTGAAGTTACATTGATTAAGACACCGAAGAATCCAATTGCTTTACAGGAGATCATCGCATCACTTCTGATCGAACAGGTGGACACAAAGCATATGTACACATTCAAAACAGGCAAGATCACATTCGAGTCGATTGAAGAGATCCCATGGACATTGGATGGGGAGTATGGCGGAAGCCATGATGAAGTTGTCATTGAGAATTTGCAGAAACAGTTACATCTAATGGTTCCGGAAGATGAAATGAAGAAATTGTCTGTGAATCACAAGAAAGAAAACTAGCGAAAGCAGCCGAAAAATGCAGGGCTGTAGAAAAAATTGCAAAAAAACATAAAAAATGAAAAAAAGTACTTGCTTATTTATAGAATGTTTGCTATACTAGGCAAGTACGAAAGAGCAAGGCTCCCTGGTCAAGCGGTCAAGACGCTAGCCTCTCACGCTGGAATCAGGGGTTCGATTCCCCTGGGAGTCACTCGGTATGAAACCGGAGTTCATTATGAATTCCGGTTTTGTTTTATATATCTACAATATCAAGTCAGGCAGTTCAGCCTGCATAATTCCTGAAATTATGACATTGCAATAGTACATTTTTACTTTCATACAGATTTTTGATACAGGGTGTCAGGCTTTTGACCTGGCATCATATAATGTAGTAAAAGGAGATATAATTTTATGATGATATTTTCAAAAATATATTTGTGCAGATGGTTTATGCTGTATCTGCTTGCCACCTGTCTGGTGTGGATTGCCGGACAGGACGCGCGTACACACAGAATTTCAAATCGGTCCGTGCTGGCATTTGGAGCGCTGGCGGCAGCGTACCGGATGCTCTGCCCTGAACTTTCGTGTCAGGCGGTGTGCGTTGGAGTGTTTGCTGTCAGTGTGCCGTTACTTCTGCTGGCAGCATGGAAGCCGGGTGCTGTTGGTGGCGGAGATGTAAAATTAATGGCAGCAGGTGGGAGTTTATTTGGTGCAAATGGAATCTGGCAAGCGTTTTTTACTGGCATTTTGCTGGCAGGAATCTGGACAATCGTGATGCTTTTGTGCAAAAAGGTGAAACGGAAGTCGAGTATCCCGCTTGGTCCGTTTCTTAGTGCGGGAATGCTGATTTCTTTGTCCTTGTTTTTTTGAAAGTAATGGTCTATAATAAAAAAATGAAATGTGAATTGAAGAATTGGAGGAATATGATATGTTAGTATCAGCAAAAGAGATGCTTGAAAAAGCAGTTGAAGGTCACTATGCAGTAGGTCAGTTCAACATCAACAATCTGGAGTGGACAAAAGCAGTACTGAATGCGGCTGAAGAGATGAAATCTCCGGTAATCCTTGGAGTATCTGAAGGAGCAGGAAAGTACATGACTGGATTCAAGACAGTTGCTGCTATGGTAGAAGCTATGATGGGTGAGCTTGGAACAACAGTTCCGGTTGCTTTACATCTGGATCACGGTACTTACGAAGGAAGTTATAAGTGTATCGAGGCTGGATTCTCTTCTATCATGTTTGACGGATCTAAATATCCAATCGAAGAGAACGTTGCAAAGACAAAAGAACTGATTGAAGTCTGCAACAAGAAAGGAATCTCTCTGGAAGCAGAAGTTGGTTCTATCGGCGGAGAAGAAGACGGAGTTATCGGACAGGGTGAGTGTGCTGATCCGAACGAATGTAAGCAGATCGCAGATCTTGGTGTTACAATGCTTGCAGCAGGTATCGGTAACATTCACGGAAAATATCCTGCAAACTGGGCTGGATTAAGTTTTGAGACTCTGGATGCAATCCAGAAGCTGACAGGAAAACTGCCACTGGTACTTCATGGTGGAACAGGAATTCCGGATGACATGATCAAAAAGGCAATTGATCTCGGAGTAGCTAAGATCAATGTTAATACAGAGTGCCAGCTTTCATTTGCTGATGCAACACGCAAATATATCGAGGCGGGTAAAGATCAGGAAGGAAAAGGCTATGATCCTCGTAAGCTTTTAAAACCAGGATACGAAGCAATCATCGAAACTGTCAAGGAGAAGATGGAATTATTCGGATCTGTTGGAAAAGCAGAATAATTTCAATTTATACTTGCCTTTTTCAGACAATTGAGTTATACTAACAGGCGTAGCGAGAACAAAGGCGTTCCAATGAAAGTTGGAGTGCCTTTTTCTTACATATTCAACAATATTTGAATACAGACAACAAGACACGATTAAGAAAGGAAACGAAAAGACATGAGTGAAGCATTGAAAGTAGCTGAAATTTTTGGGGAAGATGTATTTAACGATACTGTCATGCAAGAGCGTTTGCCAAAGAAGGTCTATAAAGATCTGAAGAAGATTATCGAAGAGGGAAAAGAATTAGACCTTGCAACAGCAGATGTAATTGCTCACGAGATGAAAGAGTGGGCGATTGAGAAAGGAGCTACACATTATACACACTGGTTCCAGCCCCTTACAGGAGCTACCGCTGAGAAACATGATTCTTTTATTTCTGCACCACTGCCGAACGGAAAAGTGCTGATGAGCTTTTCCGGAAAAGAACTGATCAAAGGAGAGCCGGATGCATCTTCATTCCCATCCGGAGGACTTAGAGCAACATTCGAGGCAAGAGGATATACAGCATGGGACTGTACTTCGCCGGCATTTGTAAGACATGATGCAGCAGGCGCTACACTTTGTATTCCGACAGCATTCTGCTCTTACAAAGGAGAAGCACTTGACCAGAAGACACCGCTTCTGCGTTCTATGCAGGCAATCAATGAACAGTCACTGAGACTGCTTCGTTTATTTGGCAATACAACAGCTAAGAAAGTAACTCCTTCTGTTGGAGCAGAGCAGGAGTATTTCCTTGTAGATGCTGAAAAGTTTGAGCAGAGAAAAGACCTTATTTATGCAGGACGTACTTTATTTGGAGCGATGCCTCCAAAAGGACAGGAGATGGACGATCACTATTTCGGAACCATCCGTCAGAGAATTGCCGGATTTATGAAGGACGTCAATATTGAACTGTGGAAAGTTGGAGTTGCATCCAAGACACAGCACAACGAAGTTGCACCGGCACAGCATGAGCTTGCACCGATTTACGGTGAAGCAAATGTAGCTGTTGACCACAACCACCTGGTAATGCAGACATTGAAGAGAGTTGCATGCCAGCATGGAATGAAATGCCTGCTTCATGAGAAACCATTTGCAGGTGTCAACGGATCCGGTAAACATAACAACTGGTCACTGACTACAGATGATGGTAAAAACCTGTTAGAGCCAGGCAAGACACCTCATGAGAACGTACAGTTCTTACTGGTGCTGACATGTATCTTGAAAGCAGTAGACAAACACGCAGCACTGCTTCGTGAATCTGCAGCAGATGTAGGAAATGATCACAGACTGGGAGCAAACGAGGCACCTCCGGCTATCATCTCTATTTTCCTTGGAGATCAGCTTGAAGATGTAATCCGCCAGCTCGTAGATACCGGAGAAGCTACACACAGTCTGAAAGGCGGAAGACTGGAGACAGGTGTAAGTACACTTCCGGATCTTGCAAAAGATGCAACAGACCGTAACCGTACATCGCCGTTTGCATTTACAGGTAACAAATTTGAGTTCCGTATGGTAGGATCAAGAGATTCTATTTCCGGATCAAACGTTGTACTTAACACAATCGTAGCAGAAGCATTTGCAGAGGCGTGTGATGTCCTGGAGAAAGCAGATGACTTCGATATGGCAGTACATGATCTGATCAAGAAATATGCAACAGAGCACCAGAGAATCATTTTCAATGGTAACGGATATGCAGATGCATGGGTAGAAGAAGCTGAGAGAAGAGGACTTCCGAACATCAAATCTATGGTAGAAGCTGTACCGGCACTGGTAACAGAAGATACAGTATCTATGTTTGAAAAGTTTAAAGTATTCACAAAGGCAGAGCTTGAGTCACGTGTAGAGATCAAGTATGAGAACTACTCAAAGGCTATCAACATTGAAGCGCGTACAATGATCGACATGGCAAGCAAACAGATCATCCCGGCTGTTATCAAATATACAAAATCTCTGGCAGATACAGTACTTGCAGTGAAAGAAGCAGGAGTAGACGCTTCCGTACAGGCTGGACTGCTGAAAGAGACAAGTGATCTCCTGGCTGCGACAAAGAGCGCACTGGATGCACTCAGTACTGTAACTGATAAGGCAGCAGCTATGGATGAAGGTGAAGAGCAGGCAAGATTCTATCACTTCGATGTAGTACCTGCAATGGAAACTCTGCGTACACCGGTTGACAAATTGGAAATGATCGTAGACAAAGAAGCATGGCCGATGCCATCATATGGAGATCTGATCTTTGAAGTGTAATCGGTTTTGCGATAGATAAAAGATACGATAAATATGAACTCCTGATTTTTATAAATTCATTAGAAAATTTTAAGAACCTTGCACTTGGAATGGCAACTTGTATGTGCTATCCTAAGTGCAAGGTTTTTTATTAGGCACATTTTGCTGATTAAGGAGATAATAGAATGACGAAACAGGAATTTCTGGAAAAATTAAGAGCCGCACTTGGCAATGACTTAAGTGGTGCAGTTGTAAGTGAGAATGTGAATTATTATAAGCAGTATATTACAGATGAAGTAGCGAAAGGAAAATCCGAAAAAGAAGTGATAGATGAATTGGGAGATCCATGGGCGATTGCCCGTACGATCATAGATGCACAGGAGAACCAGGAGTACACAGAAGGTGAATACAGAAGTGAGACCACTGCAAATAGCGAATATGATTCCGTCAAACAGAATAGATATGGCAATGTCCATGTATTTGGATTGGACAGCTGGTGGAAGAAACTTCTTCTGATACTGGGGCTTGTTGGAATTATCGTCTTGATCGTGGCGGTGATCGGAGGAATTATCAGCATTCTTGCGCCGATCGTTCTTCCGCTTATTGTGTTGATGTGGATTCTCCGGGTAATCGGACAGAGACGAAGATAAGAACTGAAAGCAGAAGAAAAATTTGATGAATCCCTGTGATAAAAAGAAAAATATAAAGTAAAAGACCGATGGGGGAGCCATCGGTCTTTTGAGGGGAGTATAAATAATTAATAAGGGGTTGTAGAAAGTAACCTTTCTACAAGTTTAAGTATAATATAGCAAGAGTCAAAAAGCAAGAAAAACCTTAAAAAAATCTTAATATATTTGTAAGCCTGTTTTTGTGAAAAAGATACATAAAACAGATGCAGATGGACACAATAATCCTGTAACTTAAAAAAGAATTAGGAGGAATTTAAAATGGCAAAAAACTCATCAAACATGAATGCATCTGATAAGAATGCTTATGGCAAAAACATCGCAGACAAGAACTCATCTAACAAAAACGGATATAATAAGAATGCATCCAAAAAGAATGCATATGGGCAGTCCGACAAGAATGAATCCAATAGAAATTCTTCTGATAGCAACTGCCACGGCTACAAAGAGAGACAGTAATCAGAAAATGGCGTAACAATCCGCACTTATAAGACAGTGAAATATGGCGGAAAGAGTGTCAAACTCTATTCGGCATGGTCAAAAGCAGCAAAAGCAAAAATCAAATAATGTGTGATGCAGTTTGCGCTTTATGATGGTAGTCATTTATAATGAAGTAAACAAAAAGGCTTCCCTGAAGATACAGGTATTTTCAGGGAAGCCTTTTTTATATAAAAATCTTCCGGCAGATATGCAAAGTCATATTCTTTGTTATAAAAACCTTGCGCGCTTTTTTTATGTAGAATATACTAAGAAAGAGTACAAACAGAAAAGTACGGAAGAAACAGGAGAAATATATGAGTAAAATAGAATTGATTGCACCATGCCATTTTGGGTTGGAGGCAGTTTTAAAAAGAGAGATCATAGACCTTGGCTATGATATCGCAGAAGTAGAAGATGGAAGAGTGACATTTTACGGAGATGAAGACGCAATCTGCCGTGCCAATATTTTCCTGCGGACAGCAGAGAGAATCCTTGTAAAAGCAGGAAGTTTCAAAGCGGTAACATTTGAAGAATTATTTGACAAGACAAAGAACCTGCCGTGGGAGCGTTATATTCCGAAGAATGGAAAATTCTGGGTTGCCAAGGCAGCGTCTGTTAAGAGTAAATTATTCAGCCCGTCAGACATCCAGTCTATTATGAAGAAAGCAATGGTCAGACGGCTGCAGGAATATTATGGAATCGAGTGGTTTCCCGAAGACGGAGCTTCTTATCCGGTACGTGTATTTTTGATGAAAGATATCGTGACAGTAGGAATCGATACATCCGGTGTGTCCCTGCACAAGAGAGGATACCGTGAAGTTTCCGGCAAAGCGCCGATCACGGAGACTCTGGCAGCAGCACTCATCAAGCTGACACCATGGAAGAAAGACCGTGTATTCGTAGATCCGTTCTGCGGAAGTGGAACATTTCCGATAGAAGCTGCAATGATGGCTGCAAATATCGCGCCGGGAATGAATCGTTCCTTCACGGCAGAAGAGTGGACGAACCTGATCCCGAAGAAAATGTGGTATGACGTGATCAACGAGGCAAATGATCTGATTAAGGACGATATCGATGTGGACATTCAGGGATATGATATCGATGGATCAGTCATTAAGATCGCAAGAAGAAATGCAAGAGAAGCCGGAGTGGATCATCTGATCCATTTTCAGGAGAGAGATGTAAGAAACTTAAGTCATCCGAAGAAATACGGATTTATCGTGACGAACCCGCCTTACGGAGAACGTCTGGAAGATAAGAAAGACCTGCCGGAACTGTATCGTGCATTTGGCGAGAGCTTTGCAGGGCTTGACAGCTGGTCAGCTTACATGATTACTTCTTATGAAGATGCACAGCGTTATTTCGGACGGAAAGCGGATAAGAACCGGAAGATTTACAATGGAATGTTGAAGACATATTTCTATCAGTTTATGGGACCGAAGCCGCCGAGAAAACCGAGAGAGGAGCAGTAGATGAAGAAAATAATATTTGCAACAGGAAATGAGCATAAGATGGTGGAAGTCCGTATGATCCTTGACGGTCTGGGACTGGAGATTCTCTCACAGAAAGAAGCAGAGATTCAGGCAGATGTTGTAGAGGATGGAACCACATTTGAAGAAAATGCACTGATCAAAGCATCCGAGATTGCGAAAATCGCACATGAGATACCGGAATACAAAGAAGCAGTTGTGATGGCAGATGATTCCGGCCTGGAAATCGATTATCTGAACAAAGAGCCTGGAATCTATTCTGCGCGGTACATGGGAGAGGATACTTCCTATGATATTAAAAATCAGGCGCTCTTAGACCGTCTGGATGGTGTGCCGGACGAAAAACGTACAGCGCGGTTTGTCTGTGCGATCGCAGCTGTACTTCCGGATGGAAGCCATGAAGTTGTGCGCGGCACGATGGAGGGCATTATTGGTCATGAGATTGCCGGAGAAAACGGATTTGGATATGATCCGATTTTCTATCTGCCGGAATGTGGATGTACCAGCGCAGAACTTGCGCCGGAAGAGAAGAACAGACGAAGCCACAGAGGAGAAGGACTTCGGAAAATGCGTGAGATTCTGGAGAATAAGAAGAAATGAAAATACTGATCGTAAGTGATACACATAAGGCTCACGTATCTCTGGAACAGGTTTTGGAGCGGGAGAAGCCGATTGATATGCTTATCCATCTTGGAGATGTGGAAGGCGGGGCTGATTATATAGAAGCACTGGCGGACTGTCCGGTACATATCGTTGCAGGAAATAATGACTATTTCAGTGATCTTCCGCAGGAAGAAGAATTCGTTGTGGAAGGAAATCACATTTTCATTACACATGGACACTATTATTATGTATCTATGGGAGAGAGTGATTTGCTGAAAGAAGCTAAAGGCAGAGACGCTGATGTGGTGATGTATGGACATACACATAAGCCATCGCTGCATGAAGAAGACGGCGTGACGATATTGAATCCGGGAAGTATCTCTTACCCGCGTCAGAGCGGGCGTCAGAAGACCTATATGATCATGGAGATTGATGCATCGGGCATGCCGGAGATTGAGCTGAAATATGTATAAGAAAAGACATGTAAAAAATTGCAAAAAAAAATCAAAAAAGTTATTGACAATATTCGAACCTTGCTATATAATAGCTATTGTGTCACGGAGATACAACAAGATGACACAAAGTAAACAATATCGGGGTGTGGCTCAGCTTGGCTAGAGCGCCTGGTTTGGGACCAGGAGGTCGCAGGTTCGAATCCTGTCACCCCGATAATCTTGCGGGTGTAGTTCAATGGTAGAACACCAGCCTTCCAAGCTGGATACGTGGGTTCGATTCCCATCACCCGCTTTCCGAGTGTCAACAGACATTTGGAAAAGTGATAGTTCTGAGGAGCTTATCCTTAAGAGTCTGTAGCTCAGCTGGATAGAGCAACGGCCTTCTAAGCCGTAGGTCGAGGGTTCGAATCCCCCCAGGCTCGTTAGAACCACAACAATTTAATAATGTGGTACTTAGTTGGACAGCTATAGTTCGATAAGTAATATATGGTGGGTATGGTGCAGTTGGTTAGCGCGCCAGATTGTGGTTCTGGATATCATGGGTTCGAGTCCCATTACCCACCTTTCTTTTTTTCTGTAAAGAGAAAATGTATTATTGGGCTATCGCCAAGCGGTAAGGCACAGGACTTTGACTCCTGCATTCGTTGGTTCGAATCCAACTAGCCCAGTTATATGGGCGTGTAGCTCAGGTGGTAGAGCACTTGACTTTTAATCAAGTTGTCCGGGGTTCGAATCCCCGCACGCTCACTGAATTATAGATGCAAATCCTTTGGGGTTTGCGTTTTTTTGTTTGTGTAGAAAGAAGGAAAAAAAGTGGGAAAACACATGTTTTCTAATAAAGCATTGTGGAAACTGATGGCACCGTTGGCATTTGATCAGTTGCTAAATTCCATGATGGGAACAGTTGGAACAATGGTAGTCAGCAATCTGGGTTCGGCGGCAATCTCAGCAGTCAGTCTGGTAGACGCCATCAACGTACTGATCGTTCAGGCGTTTTATGCACTGGCAGCAGGAGGAACAGTTGTATGTTCCCAATATCTTGGATGCAAAAAAGAAAAAGAAGCAAATGAAGCGGCAAGACAGCTTCTGTTCATCACATTTGTATTGTCTGTGGTGATTGCAGCAATCTGTCTGGCAGCAAATGGACCGCTCCTGCGGTTGATCTTTGGAGAAGTAGAACCACAGGTTATGAAATATTCCAGACAATATTTTATTATTTCAGCGATATCCTATCCGTTTATTGCGTTGTATGATGATGGTTCGTCCATATTCCGTGCACAGGAAAACAGTAAAACGCCGATGATGATTTCACTGTGTGCAAATATTCTGAATCTCATATTAAATATACTGTTTGTATGGGGATTTCATATGGAAGTTATCGGTTCGGCAACAGCGACCATGTTGTCGCGTGCATTTTCGATGATTGCAGTGCTGTGTCTTCTGCGTCGTCCGGAACTTATTATCCGCCTGAGGGGGTATCTTAGTATTCGCCCTATCTGGTCACAGATCCGCCGGATTCTGTATCTTGGTATTCCGTCGGGAATCGAAAACAGTATGTTCCAGTTTGGTAAACTGGCAATCCAGTCTACGGTGTCTATGATGGGGACGGCCGCAATTGCTGCGCAGGGAATGACAAATATCCTGGAAAATCTGAATGGTATTCTGGCAATTGGAATAGGTGTCGGACTGATGACGGTAGTCGGAGAATGTATGGGAGCCGGAAGAAAAGATGAGGCAGCCTACTATATTAAGAAGATGACAGCCGTGTCAGAAGTTGTCGTGATTGCAAGCTGTCTGCTGATCTTTGCGCTCGTACATCCAATTACGATTTTCGGTGGAATGGAAGCAAAGAGTGCAAAAATGTGTATTTTCATGGTTGGCTGTATCACCATTGCAAAACCAATTGTGTGGTCGTTGGCATTTATACCGGCATACGGTTTCCGTGCAGCCGGGGATGTGAAATTTACGATGGTTACATCGGCGCTCATCATGTGGTTTTGTCGTGTCACACTTGCGATGTTTCTTGCGAGAGTGCTCGGTTTTGGACCGATTGCAGTATGGATCGGAATGTTCACTGACTGGTCAGTCCGTGCGATTATTTACAGTATCCGCTTTAAAAGTGGAAAATGGATGGAGCATCAGGTTATTTAAGGAAAATTTTCAAAATGTCCCGGAAATAACAGGAAACAGATGATTATAAAAAACCAGTTGACAAATATGCAGAAAATATAGTATATTATTTAGGCAGTTCGCATGCGGATGTGGCGGAATTGGCAGACGCGCCAGACTTAGGATCTGGTGTCCCCGACGTGCAGGTTCAAGTCCTGTCATCCGCATTTGCTACATGATATAATATCAATTACGAAGAAGATCATCACGAAAGTGGTGGTCTTTTTTGTTATAGCGACGAGGAAAATGCGCCATGTGTGCATGGCGGCATTTGACGACCGCTAATCAGCGGATAAAACTCACAAGGGGAGTTTTATCGCTGAGTATACGATGAACAGGCGAGATGGTGTACGAAGTATACAAAAGAGGGAGAGCCCGGGGTATGACGACAATGAAAAGTACACGCGTATATGTGGAGTATTGTTTGATTATTGTATATATAAGCACTAATGTATTTTAATACATAAATGCTACGAAATGTTGCAAAACGAAAATGGGTTACAGAGAATAATCGCGCTTGACACAGAAAACAGAATATTTATGAATCCTTGAAAGAATGTACATATTGCACAATAATGACAATCATTATCGCTTTTATATTTATAGAAAATAATAATAAATTGATAATTATTGGTAATATTTATTAGATATACCGGGGGGGGGTAATGATATAATATTAACAATGCATAAATCAAAGAGGCAACTATGAGAAAGGGAGCTTTAGAGAGATGTGTAAAAACTTTAGAGGAGGAAGCAAAATGTTTAAGAAATCATCATTGCTCAAAAGGGTAATGGCAGTTGCTCTGGCTGTTCTCGTCTCAGTCGGAACTTTAGGCGTGTCATCTACCAGCGCGTTAGCGGCAAGCAAACTTACTGTGAAACCCGCATCGAAAACAATTGCTGTTGGAAAAACAGTAGATCTTAAGGCGAACAAATCCGTAAATTGTCCGTAGTAAAGGGATCAAAATACGTGAAACTGACAAGCAAAAAGGCAAAGAGCGTAAAAGTGAAAGGTCTGAAGAAAGGAACTGCAGTTGTAAAAGCAAAAGCAGGTTCTCAGACGAAGAAAGTTACAATTAAAGTATTACCGGTATTAACTGTAAAAGCATCAGCTACAACAGTAGAAGCTGGCAAGAAAGTAACTTTAAAATCTAACAACAGCGCAAAATGGTCAATTACAGCAGGAAAGGATGTTGCAAAACTCTCTTCCGCAAAATCTACAAGTGTTGTAGTTACAGGTGTGAAAGCCGGAACAGTAACTGTAAAAGCTACAGATGCTAAGACAGGTATTGTGAAATCTGTAAAGATTAAAGTTACAGCTAAAAAAGATACAACAGATCCAGTAGATCCGACACCAACACCGGATCCGGAACCGGATCAGCCGGACGCAGATGATTTTGTGCCGGAGACAGCTACAACAGAAGAAGTTGAAGCTATGATGAATGATGCTGATGATAAGACGGAACTGGTTGATGCAAGACCGCAGGAAGCATACGCAGGATGGGCACTTCAGGGCGCTAAGAATGGCGGACATCTGAAAAATGCAGTTCTGTATTCTGCAAGATGGCTTGACTTCAGCATTTCCAGCTCAAAACGTGAGAAGAGTTTGAAAAACTACAATACAGCAATCGACTTAAATGCAGATAAGACATATATTATATATGATTATACAGATAAAAAGGATGAAGCTGTAAATGTAGCAAAATACTTCTACAAACAGGGTGTTAAGAATGTAAAAGTTTACAATGCAAAAGATATGATCGATGCAGGAACAAATGTAGAGTCTTACAAGAATTACGATCGTTTCCTTCCATCAGAGATCGTAAAAAATATTTCTGACTACAAGACAGGAAACACAGATTCATTATCTTCACTTACAAAATCAGTATTCAGCGAAGCTGATATGGATAAGATTGTTCTGATTGATGTAAGCTACGGAAACGTAAAAGAATCTTCTTACCTGACAACAGGACATGTTCCGGGCGCTGTTCATATGAATACAAATACATATGAGAGACCTCGTTCATACACACCGGAAAAACGTGAGAAATATTCCATTGAGTATAGCCTGATTCCACTGGAGGAGATGCGTGACAGCATTTGTCCGGAATACGGAATTACAAAAGATTCTATCGTAATCGGAATGTCAAGTGATGGACGTCCGATCGCAAGACTTGGATATATGTTAAGATCTCTCGGAGTAAAATACTACGGTATGAGTGGTCTTATGAATGCATGGAACTACAACGGATATCAGCTTGACAACAAGAATGTTGTAAAACCGACATCTGTAGATTCTTTCGGATCAGACAAGATCGCAAGCCCGAATGAACTTGCATGGATGGATGAAGTAAAAGATATGATCAGCAAAAATGGAGAAGATGGAAACAACCACACAGCAGGAACACTTGTTGGAGGAGACAGCATCAGTTCTACATACAGCTATCACGATTTGTTAGGAAAAGTTCCTGGCTCATTCGAAGCAAATGGAATGTACTTTGAAAATGCAGACGGAACACCGGCTATGAAAGAAGTAATCCTTGCAGGTTACGAGAAAAATGGCATCCCGACAGATAAATCCATCATCCAGTTCTGTGGCGATGGTTGGGGAGCTGCAAGAGAAGCTTACAATGCACAGTCTGTAGATATCAACAATGTCAGAGCATGGGGCGAAGGCTGGGTTGTATGGGCTAACCGTGGAAACTGGTTTATCGACTATGCCGGAAGAAAAGTAAAATACGACAAATATCTTGATGAAGTTGTAGATGAAAGCGGAAACATTGTAACAGACGCTAAAAATAGGAAACCAGAATAAGAAAAGAGCAGATAAAGGAGCGTTTTTATGAAGTCAAATATAAAAGCTATCATGAAAAAAGCTGTGATTTTCGCTCTGGTTTTTGTAATGGCAATTACCTTTGATGCTGCAGATGCTTTTGCAGCATCAAAGAAACCAAAAAAGATTTATGTAACGCCAACAAAGAAGACTCTTACGGTTGGCAAAAAAGTGAAGATTAAAGTAAAAACTGTGAAACCGAAAAAAGCAAGCAAATCTGTCAAATATAAAAGCAGTAACAAGAAAATTGCAACGGTTTCCTCAAAGGGAGTTGTAACAGCGAAAAAAGCTGGAAAGACAACCATTACTGTAACTTCCAAAAAGAACAAAAAAGCGAAAGCAAAAGTGAAAATTACGGTAAAAGCAAAACCGAAGAAGATAACACCAAAGCCGACGCCTACACCAACACCGAAACCAACAAAACCAAAAAAAGCGATTGTTATTTATTTCGCGCGTGGTGAGAATATTGAAGATGCAGAGGAAGTTTACAACAAACTGGCATCAGGTAATCCGGAATCTGGCTATGTGAACGAAGGGCAGACACCGATCGATGCTATGACTTCTGCAAGTGTGCTGAAGGACAGCACAGGTAAGATCACCGGTAACAATGGTCTCCTGGCAGAGTGGATTGCAGGCGCATTGAATACAAAGACTTATTCCATCCGTACAAAGAGTCTGTATCCTAAGACAAAGAAAGAGACACAGACAATTGTCCAGGATCAGGAAATGGCTATGGGTATTGCTCCCGACGTAGAAGAATGTACGGAAGACTTAAGCCAGTATGATGTTGTTTATCTTGGATTCCCGAATTGGTATGGCCAGCCGCCACGTGCCCTTTATACTTTTATGAAGGAAAACAATCTGGATGGCAAGACAATCGTACCATTCTCTTCCTGCGACCAGATTAAAGCCGGTGGTTATGGTTTTGGAGATGCAATTAATGTCCTGAAAGCTAAACTTCCAAATTCTGTTGTAATGGGAGAAGAAGACGGAAAGCTCTTAACCCGCAAAATGGTTCCGGATGCAAAAGAAGAAGTAGAAGAGTGGGTTGCAGAAGTAAGCAAAAAAGTTGAAACAGCAAAGGCAGATCCGTTAAAGACTGTTGCAGGACAGAAAGAAGCAGCAACAAAACTCCTTGGTCAAACACTTTCCAAGGAAGAAATTGCTGAAAAAGTCGGAAAGTATAATAACATGACCGTTGATGTCAATGGTTGTACACACGGCGTATCCTCGGTTAGATTTTTCTATAATGGATTTACGATTTATTGCAGAGCAGCAAAAGATGCGAATGATAATGTAATTCAGAATCAGTATACACTCATTTCAATTGATTAACTGATAAGAAATTAAGGATAAATAAAAGTAAATATGGAAAGGGGAGGTTTCCCCAGAACATAAAAGAAGCAGCTCTGTGTTATGTACCGTATCTGGTATATAATACGGAGCTGCTTTTGCTTTATTAAATATATTCAATAACCTAACTATAACATTTGTAGAAAACTGTTAATAAAATTTTCTACAGATGAAAAATACAATCTTGCGTAACATGTTCTGTCAGCATAGAGGGTATTGGAATAAAGGACAGTCTTTCAATTGACTATCGTATCACATATTTTCTTACAAAGCAGCTTACAACACCCAGCGCGCAGAGTGGCAGAAGAGCGGAAGCAAGTCCGCCGTAGAGTTGCAGTGCTCCTTTTAAACCCTGAAGCGGAGCGGGAGAAGCCGGGATCAGATTTTCAAAATACAGAGACAGATATGCACCTGCATAGATGAAAATAAAAGAAAACAAGCCTTTGCCTTTATCGTAACGGTGTCCGCGTTTCCCATAAGTACTGCTTCCGAAAAGCACGATTAAAAATGTGACTGCTTCCACGAGAAGCAGGAATAAGGCAACACCAAGATAAGCCCCCAGAATATAATTCTTCTGTGCGACCGCCGCAGCAATATTTCCGTAAGCCGGAGCGTTTTTCCAGAATGTCAGTCCCAGCATGCAGAAAATAATAGCAATGAGTACCAGAGTTCCGGCACGGAGCAGGAGATTCAACGTCTTGCGTGTTGCTTTAGCAGCGATCTTTCCACCGGTTGCTGCGCCTTTCTTCAAAGGAGACAGAAAATTTGGCAGATGAAAACCGCCCTTTTTGTGCCCGCCTTTATCAGAAGAACGTTTTTTGTCAGAATCATTGCCGGATACCTTGCCGCCGCGCTTCCGTTTCATATATTCTTCCGGCGTCTCATCGAATGAAGTAGTATAATTTTCTTCCACATAATCGATATGCTTTGTTGTATCCAGATCGGAAAGACTGGAAAGTACATCTTTGTAATTATCGTCTGTATCAATGTTAATATCAGGAAGATCCCCTTCGTAGATCACTTCAAAATCATTGTCGAAGATATCTTTTCCCTTATTTGCAGTATTCATACTCATAAAAAATCCCTCCTAAAACGATTTACATTTTAGTATCTATATCGAATGGATACAATAGATATCACAAAAATTTCAGGAAGACATAAGGTTTTCTTTAGATTTAGAATTGTGTATAATAGAAAACAATCGAACTAAGGTAAATGATGTAAAATAACTATCATGAGTAATAATTGGAGATACAGGAGAGCATTGTCATGAAAATAAATGGAAATAAAATAGAAGGATTTGTATTTGATATGGACGGTCTGCTGCTTGATTCGGAGCGGATTGTGCAGAGATCGTGGGAGCTGTCCGGCAAAGAACTCGGAATAGAAGGAATGGGGCAGCAGATCTACCATACACTGGGAATGAATGCAAAAAGCCGCAGACAGTATTTTAAAAATGCGATCAGCGCAGATTTTCCTTATGAAGAATTTCAGAAACTGACATCCAAATATTTTTATCAGATTACAGATACAGAGGGACTTCCGGTGAAAAAAGGAGCAGCAGAGTTACTGGAATATGCAAAGACGCATGACTACAAGACCGCAGTGGCAACTTCGTCAAGCAGAAAGTATGCAGAGCGTGTACTGATGGATGCGGGACTTTATCAGTGGTTTGACGGCGGTGTATTTGGCGATATGGTAACAAAAGGAAAACCAGATCCGGAAATCTATCTCCGTGTCTGTGAGAGTATTGCACTGCGTCCGGAAAACGGACTGGCATTTGAAGATGCACCGGGCGGAATTCGGTCGGCGGTGGCAGCAGGATTACATACCATCATGATTCCGGATCTGCTCCAGCCGGCAGAAGAGATAAAAAAGCTGATTTACCGGAAGTTTGCTGATCTTGGGGAAGTGATTCCGTTTTTAGAGGGGAGTGTATAATTTTCAATCATAAAAACTCTTTGGAATTATATTTTCCAATGAGATATCATGGGAAAATTATGCAATATGGTGTGTTTCATACATAATAAAAAGAAGACTGGATGTATGCTGAGGTGTTCTCAATATACAGCTGGTCTTCTTTTGTTATGTCCATGTTTTTTTGACAAGTTTACACGGCGTATCCGTATTAGTCTTCTTTTGCGAATACTTCTTTTCCCATACCACAGATCGGGCAGAGCCAGTCGTCCGGCAGATCTTCAAAAGCTGTTCCGGGAGCGATACCGCCATCCGGATCCCCATTTTCCGGATCATAAACATAGCCGCAAGGTTGACATACATATTTTTCCATCTTTTCTCCTCCGTTAGAAACCTTTCGTGTCCTTGTCCGGGATATTTTCCCAAACATCATCTTATAGTTATAGCATACATCATATCGGACAAAAATGCTATATCTCTTTAGACCAGCGTCCAGATGCTCCGCAAGGGAGGACAAGGCCGGTGCTGCTGACCGGAAGACCGATTTCCTGGGATTCTACATGTCCGTGCCATGGTGCAAGTTCTGTCGCGATCATATAAGTCAGAACAGCAGGTGCCAGACCGGTTGTGTAGGAATTTACAAGGAAGAACAACGGATCGGCAGAGAGTATCTTCGTACATAATTTGATAAGCGGATGAATGGCATCCTCGATTTTCCAGATTTCTCCTTTTGGACCTCTTCCATAAGAAGGTGGATCCATGATGATCGCATCATAGTGATTGCCACGGCGGATCTCACGTTCTACAAATTTCACACAGTCATCGACAAGCCAGCGAATCGGTTTATCGGATAAACCGGAAGATGCTGCATTTTCCTTCGCCCATGTAACCATTCCCTTGGACGCATCTACGTGTGTAACACTTGCTCCGGCTGCGGCAGCCGCAAGAGTAGCGCCTCCGGTATAGGCAAAAAGGTTCAGAACTTTTACCGGTCGTCCGGCGTTTTTGATTTTATCGGAGAACCAGTCCCAGTTGGTTGCCTGTTCCGGGAAAAGTCCGGTATGTTTGAAGCTGAATGGTTTCAGATTAAATGTCAGCTCTTTATAATGAATCTGCCACTGTTTTGGTAAATCGAAAAATTCCCATTCGCCACCGCCTTTTTTACTGCGGTGATAATGTCCGTTCGGATGTTTCCAGCCACTGTTTGTCTTTTTGGTATCCCAGATTACCTGCGGATCCGGGCGCACAAGAAGAAAATCACCCCAGCGTTCCAGTTTTTCTCCTTTGCTGCAATCTATTACTTCATAATCTTTCCATTGATCTGCAATCCACATAATTAAAAACCTTTCTCATGATTTGTTAGCATAGTCATTCATGAAAGATTATAGCATGGCGGAAAAGAAAAAGAAAGCCTATAGACATCTTCTATAATAATGGATATATATTAAAAAACTCTATTTGAAGCACGGGACAGGAGTTTATATAATAGAAAGAGAAGAACAGTTGGAAAAACAGACAACTATGGGAGGAAATGATTATGCTGATCGATACACATATGCATGAGATGACATATTCCAAAGACAGTTTTCTGAAACTGGATGAGATGGTACGCATTGCCAGGGCAAAAGGACTGGACGGAATCTGCATTACAGATCATGACAGCATGGGGCTTAAGGAATATGCAGCAGAATATTCCAGACGTGAGAATTTCCCGATCTTTACAGGAATTGAATTTTTCTCCCTGCAGGGCGATATAGTGGCATTTGGAATTGAAGAGTATCCGAAAGAACGGATACCTGCACAGGATTTTATTGATCTTGTCAAAGCGCAGGGCGGCGTGTGTTTTGCAGCACATCCATTTCGCAATAATAACAGAGGACTGGAAGATAATTTACGCACCGTGCACGGACTGGATGGGTTGGAAGTCTTGAATGGAAGTACGTCGCTTGAAGCATGTTATAAGGCTGCTGAATATGCAGAAGAACTTGGACTTTTCACACTTGGTTCCAGTGACTGTCATGTACCGGAGAAAGTTGGTGTATGCGCCACTTATTTTCCGGAGAAAGTACATACAATGGAAGAATTTCTGGAAGTGTTTAAAAAAGGAACGATGTGTCCGGCTTTTTATAAGGATGGACAATATCATATAATTACAAATAAGAAATCTATTTACCTTTCCGCACATCAATGATAGAATATATCTATATAAGATAAAAAAGGGAAGGCATGAAAGGAGAATCATTATGATTACAGTTAATGCTATGGGAGATAATTGCCCGATCCCGGTTATAAAGACCAAAAAGGCAATGCAGGCGCTCACAGGCCCGGAGACGATCGAAGTTTTAGTTGACAATGAGATCGCCGTTCAGAACGTAACAAAGATGGCTGAAAGCTCAGGCGGTGCAGTAAAGTCTGAGAAGATCGCTGACAAAGAATACAAAGTTACGATCCAGATGAACGGAGCACCTGAGACAGTAAGCGAAGGAGAGGAGACTTGTATGCCGGACGCAAGAGATAACACAGTTGTAGTAATTAATTCAGACCGCATGGGATCTGGTAACGATGAACTTGGAAAAGTATTAATAAAAGGTTTCATCTTTGCAATAACACAGCTTGATACTTTACCTAAAACTATGTTATTCTATAACGGTGGAGCGACTCTGACCACAGAAGGTTCTGATTCATTGGAAGATTTGAAGTCACTGGAAGCACAGGGGGTTCAGATTCTGACATGTGGAACATGCCTTGATTATTATGGATTGAAAGAAAAACTGGTGGTAGGAACTGTAACAAATATGTACAGTATTGTTGAGACAATGGCGGGTGCTGGTAAGATCATCAGACCTTAATCATTTGTCCAGACAGATTTTGTAACAGAGGTAATAGAGCCGGACACTTGTGAGTCGCACAGGAAGTCCGGCTTATTTTTGCTATATATATAGATGTATAGCGGAAGTTACATCCAATACCAAGGAGAGGAGAAAACAAGTATGAAATCAGATGTAAAACTGACAAGCTTGACGAAGACGGCAGGGTGAGCAGCTAAGATTGGTCCTGAGACCCTTGCCCAGGTTCTGGGTAAGTTGCCGAAGTTCGAGGACAAGAACCTGATCGTAGGTATTGAGACGTCGGACGATGCTGCTATATATAAAGTGACAGATGATATTGCTATGATACAGACGGTGGATTTTTTTACACCGATCGTAGATGAGCCGTATATGTTCGGACAGATTGCAGCGGCCAATTCACTGAGTGATGTGTGGGCGATGGGAGGAGAACCGGCAGTAGCTTTGAATATTGTTGGATTTCCGAACTGCCTGGATCCAGCTATTTTAGGGGATATCCTTGCCGGAGGAGCAGACAAAGTGAAGGAAGCAGGAGCTGTTCTGGTAGGAGGACATTCGGTGCAGGATGATGAACCGAAATATGGTCTCTGTGTATCAGGCTTTGTGCATCCGGATAAGATCTTTAAGAATTACGGATGCAGACCGGGAGACATCCTGGTTTTAACGAAACAGATAGGAAGCGGAATCGTTAATACTGCGATCAAAGCAGATATGGCATCACCGGAAGCAATCAGAGAAGCGCAGACGGTTATGGCATCGCTGAATAAGAGAGGAAAACAGGCGGTTGAGAAATATGACGTCAGCGCCTGCACAGACATCACAGGATTTGGACTTCTCGGTCACTGTGTCGAGATGGCATCAGCCAGTGATGTGACATTTGAAATCAATGTTAAAGACATTGCATACCTTACCGATGCGATCGATTTCGCGAAGATGGGACTGGTCCCGGCCGGAGCATACAAGAACCGAGGATATTCTATTGGGAAAGTAGACGCAGGTTCTATTCCGGAGTATTATCTGGACCTGCTATATGACCCACAGACATCCGGCGGATTGTTAATCAGTGTGGCACCGGATAATTTGAATGAGATGCTGGCAGATTTTAAGAATGCAAGCATGGATACCACGATTTCGGTGATCGGAAAGGTTGCACCTAAGAGCGACAAGTTGATCCGACTGTTTTAAGTCAAAGAAAAAGTGGAAGGAAGAAAAATATGGACAAGAATATGTTGTATCGCAGTATCCCGAAAGTGGATGTGCTGCTTGCTGATGAGAAAGTCCAGATGTTGATAGAGACTTATAGCCGGGAGACGGTTATGGAATCCATTCATCTGGAGATGAATCGTCTGCGTGCTTATATTGCAAAATGTGAAGACGAAGAGGAAGCAAAGAGACAGATTGAAGCGTTGACGGAGAAGATCGAGCGGACAGTGTCTGCAATGCATACGCCGAACATGCGCATGGTAATGAATGGTACGGGGACCATTCTCCACACCAATCTGGGAAGAGCACCGATAAGCCCGGAACATATGAAGAGGGTAGCGGCTATTGCAACAGGATATTCAAATCTGGAGTATAATCTCGAAGCCGGAAGACGTGGCGAACGTTATTCGCACTTCGAGAAATTGTTGTGCAAAATTACAGGGGCAGAGGCTGCGATGGCAGTCAATAACAACGCTGCTTCTGTTATGCTTATTTTGAGCTCGCTTGCTAAAGGAGGGGAAGTGATTGTTTCCCGTGGCGAGCTTGTAGAGATTGGCGGTAAGTTCCGCATCCCGGATGTTATGGAGCAGAGCGGGGCTTCACTTGTGGAAGTAGGAACAACCAACAAGACACACTATGATGATTATGAAGATGCGATCACAGAAGAGACAAAGGCACTTCTGAAGGTACACACAAGCAATTACCGTATTGTTGGATTTACAGATACCGTAGGGATTGATGAACTGATCCCGCTTGCGAAGGAACATGATCTTCCGGTAGTGGAAGACTTGGGAAGTGGTGTGCTCATTGATCTGGAAAGATACGGTCTGACACACGAGCCGACTGTACAGGAATCCATTGCAAAAGGTGCGGATGTTGTCTGCTTCAGTGGCGACAAATTATTGGGAGGACCACAGGCAGGTATCATTATCGGTAAGAAGAAATACATCGATATGATGAAGAAGAACCAGCTTACCCGTGCTCTCCGTATTGATAAATTTACAGCGGCAACGCTGGAACTTGTATTACAGGAATATCTGTCCGAAGAAAAGGCAGTTCAGAACATTCCTGTTCTTCGCATGATTACAAAATCATTAGACGAAGTGACTAAAGATGCTAAGAAATTATGCCGTATTTTAAAAGCGGCAAAGCTTTCTGCCGAGATCAGTGTGGTTCCACTTGAATCACAGATTGGCGGAGGTTCTCTCCCTCTGGAGCGTATCGCAAGTATGGGCGTTGCGATCAATCCTGAGAAGATCAGCATTACAGAGCTTGAAGAAAGACTGCGCCATATGCCGGTGCCGTTGATTCCGAGAACAGCAAATGACACTGTGCTGATCGACGTAAGAACGATGGATGAACAGAATTTCAAATTACTCGCTAAGCAGTTACAGGAACTGCAGGTGTTTGAAGAGAAGAGTCTGATAGAAGTACGTTAGGAGAGAATGGCTATGAAAAATATCATCATTGGAACGGCCGGGCATATAGACCATGGTAAGACGACACTCATTAAAGCACTGACCGGAAGAAATACAGACCGATGGGAAGAAGAACAGCGCCGTGGAATTACAATTGACCTCGGATTTACGTATTTTGACCTTCCGGGTGGAGATCGTGCAGGAATCATCGATGTTCCGGGACATGAGAAATTTATTAACAACATGGTTGCCGGTGTAGTAGGAATGGATCTTGTGTTGCTTGTCATTGCAGCGGACGAAGGAATCATGCCGCAGACAAGAGAGCATATGGATATTCTGAATTTATTGGGAATTGAAAAAAGTATTATTGTATTGAATAAATGTGATCTTGTAGATGAAGAGTGGCTGGAACTCGTAGAAGAAGATGTAAAAGACGAGCTGGCAGGCACATTTCTGGAAGGAGCGCCGGTGGTGGAAGTATCTGCCGTAACCGGACAGGGACTGGACAAACTGATCGATGAGATCGTGCATCTGACAAGCGATGACATTGTCCAGAAGGATATTCACACGATCCCGCGTCTTCCAATTGACCGTGCATTTACACTGTCGGGATTTGGAACGATTATCACCGGAACACTTGTATCTGGAACGATTTCCAAAGAAGACACATTGGAGATGTATCCGATTGGCAAAGAATGTAAAATCCGAAGCATTCAGGTGCATGGAGAGGATAAGAAAGAATGTTACGCAGGACAGCGGGTTGCAATCAATCTTTCCAACGTTAAGAAAAAGGAGATCAAGAGAGGATGCGTGCTTGCGCCGGTCAACAGTATGAAGAATACAGATCTTCTTGATGTAAAACTGAATGTGCTGGACTCATCGTTACGTGTGCTGACCAATCATTCGCGGCTTCATTTCTTCACAGGAACAAGCGAGATTTTATGTCGTGCAGTTCTTCTTGACAAGGAAGAAATCGGACCGGGTGAGAGTGGTTATGTACAGCTTCGCCTGGAAGAAGAGATTGCAGTCAGAAGAGGAGACAAATTTGTTGTCCGCTTCTATTCACCGATGGAGACGATCGGTGGAGGCATGATCCTGGAGCCGAATCCGAAGATTAAGCGCAGATTCCAGGACGATGTCATTGAAGAACTGGAAAGAAAGGAATCTGGTTCCTCCGCAGATGTTATTGCATTGCATGCGAAAGCACACGGCGATACACTGATTTCCTGTACAGAGCTTGCGAAGCTTACTGCGCTGTCACCGGAAGAAGTTGAAGAAGATGTAAAAGAGTTGGAAGAAGAGGGAACGATTTACACATTCCCGATGAGAAAAGATACTTATGTCTGGCATGCGGATTCTGAGCGTGAAGCAGCGAAGAAACTGACGGATGCACTGGAGAAATACGAAGAAGAGCATCCATACCGTTATGGAATGAAAAAAGCAGAAGTACAGATGACTTTCTTCAAAAAAGTGAAGCCAAATGTATTTGATAAAATTATTGAAAAAGAAGAAAACAACGGACACATCAAACGTGTAGATGAATTTTTATGTACACCTGATTATGAAGTCACCAAAGATGATACTTATGAGAAAGTATCCGGAACCTATCTTGACAGCTTCCGCAAAGCAAAATATGATTTCCTGAAATATACGGAGATTGATCTTGGAAAAGTCAGCCGGGAGATCGGAGACGATATATTAAATATTTTGCTGGAAGAAGGAAAGATTGTCAAAGTTACAGATGACATGTATACGCTTACTGAATATATGGACAAAGCGAAGGAAATCATCTTAGCAAAACTGTCGGAAGATCCGATCATTACAATTGCACAGGTAAGAGACATTTTTGATACGAGCAGAAAAAGTGCAAAACCGATTCTGGAGTATATGGACAGTATCAAAGTAACGAAAAAAACCGGTGCAGAGAGTGAAAGGGTGGCATACTAATGAATCTGAAACAGTTAGAAGCGTTTGTAAAAGTAGCAGAAGGTGGTAGTTTTTCGAAAGCGGCAAAAGATCTGTTCTTGACACAGCCGACGATCAGTGCACATATTTCATCGCTGGAGAAAGAATTAAACGCAAGATTATTCGTAAGAAATACAAAAGAAGTAAGTCTGTCTGATGACGGCACAGAATTATACAAATATGCAAAGCAGATGATCGATCTGCAGAAGAAGATAGAAGAGAGTTTTGGAACGGAAAAAGGTGAGAAAAAACATGGAATTACAATTGCAGCTTCCACAATTCCGGCACAGTATCTTCTCCCAAAAGCACTTATGAGTTTTAATACGCGTTATCCGGATGAACAAATTAAAATTGTTGAGACAGATAGCAGCAAAGTGGTACAGCAGATTATTGATCATATGGCAGATGTCGGATTTACCGGAACGGTTCTGGAAAAGAAACATTGCAAATATATTCCGTTCTATAAGGACGAATTGGTAATTATTACGCCGAATACAGAAAGATATCAGAAACTGCAGAAGATGGATCCGGAAGATATTTCCTGGATGAAAGAGGAACATGTGATCATGCGCGAGGAAGGATCCGGAACACGTAAAGAAGCAGAGAATCAGTTAAAAGATGCCGGAATCAAGATGACAGACCTGGACATCATTGCAAGTATTGAGAATCAGGAGACAATCAAGAAGTCTGTCAGACAGGGAATGGGAATTTCTGTATTATCAAAGCTGGCAACAAAAGATGAAGTGGCAGCAGGGTTTCTCCTTGCATTCCCTATTCCGGAGAGTGATGACGGCAGAGATATCAATCTTGTATATAATAAGAATTATCAGCTATCAAGAAGTGCAGAGCGTTTTGTGAAAATTGTAAAAGAAGTTTATGGGCTTGAAAGCCATGAACTTAAGAAAGAACAGGGCGAGAAAGCAGTATAATGACAAGACTAATAGATGGAATCTATAAAGCGATACGAACATGTAATATATCTATTAGACGGGAGAATTAAAAACAAGTATACTAAGAGCAGACGGTTATCCGCCTGTATGAGAGGATAAGGATTATGATTTATTTGGATAATGCAGCTACAACAATGCATAAGCCACAGGAAGTGATTGATGCAGTTGTGCAGGCAATGAGTTCAATGGGTAATGCCGGAAGAGGGGCAAATGAAGCGTCCTTAAGTGCGGCAAGAGTGATTTATGATACGAGAGATCAGTTATGCCGTTTCTTTGGTGCAGAGAATCCGAAGCAGATTGCATTTACAGCAAATTCAACGGAGAGTCTTAACATTGCGATCAAAGGATTGCTGAATCCGGGAGATCATGTGATTACAACGATGTTGGAGCATAATTCAGTATTACGTCCTCTGTATGAGATGCAGGAAAAGGGAGTGAAACTTACGATTGTGAAAAGCAATCCGAAAGGGACTCTTGATATCCGTGATATAGAAGATGCGATCACACCTGAGACGAAGATGATTATTTGTACAAATGGATCGAATCTGACAGGAAATTATATCCCATTACAACCGATTGGCGATATGGCGAAAGAACATGGTGTATTGTTTGTTGTTGATGCGTCACAGACTGCAGGAATATTTCCGATAGATGTGCAGAAGATGCATATCGATGTTCTTTGCTTTACGGGACATAAAGGTCTGCTGGGACCACAGGGAACAGGTGGAATTTATGTGAGAGAAGGACTGGAAGTCAGACCGCTGAAAGTTGGGGGAAGTGGTGTGCAGACATACAATAAAAAACATCCGGTGCAGATGCCGACTGCGCTTGAAGCGGGGACGCTCAATGGACATGGAATTGCAGGCCTTCATGCAGCCATGGACTATCTGGAGAGAACAGGCGTGGATGCAATACGCGCCCGTGAACAAGAACTGATGTGGCGTTTTTATTATGGCGTAAAAGATGTGCCGGGTGTAACAATATACGGCGACTTCGATACGAAGGAGCGTTGCGCGATCGTGACACTGAATATCGGTGATTATGATTCCGCAGAAGTCAGTGATGAACTTCTTACTGAATACGGTATTTCAACAAGACCAGGTGGGCATTGTGCACCGCTTATGCATGAAGCACTTGGAACGGTTGAACAGGGAGCTGTAAGATTCAGCTTTTCCCATTATAATACAGACGAGGAAGTGGATACTGCAATTCGTGCGATTCACGAACTGGCAGAAGACGAGTAAGAGGAGAAGTGAGACTGACATGAGAAAAAAAGAAATGAAACTTATAATTACATTCCATACAACAGCAGATGCTATGGCTATGGAAAAGGCTTGTAAAGAGCAGAATGTTCCGGGAAGGATTATTCCGGTGCCACGTGCGATATCAGCGGGATGCGGACTTTCCTGGTGCGCGAACCTGAATGAACGTGACCAGATCAAAGCGATGATGGAGAAGAACGGGATTCAGGAAGAAAATATGCATGAGTGTCTTGTATAAGTATACTACAACATAACTAACAACAGGAAAAGAGCAGATGGAAAACCATCTGCTCTTTTCCTGTTGTTATAAAATTTTAAACTCCTTCGACAAAGGTATCTAAGACATGTGGTAACAGTTTGTCACTATAGTCTGTCAGATCAAATTTGCCTTTAAATAATGCCCAGTCGTAAAGAATGGCGCGTTCATACATAGCATAGATATTTACTAATTCTTCAGTGGTGCTGGTGTTCTTGAACTCTCCATTATCTAAAGCTGTCTGAATAATCTCTGAGATCCATGTGAAATAAAAACGCTTGTGATCAGACAGAGATTTTTGGTCTTTGGTGATCAACTGAGAAGAATACAGGTAAGCAAGAAGCTTGATATCCACACTTGTCTTGATCATATAAAATAATTCATGATTCAGGAAAAGCAATTTGTCATAAGCAGACAATGCAGGATCGATCACACCATATAATTCTTCGTATTTCTGGTCAAAGAGATAAGATAAACTGTTTAACAAAGCTTCCTTCCCTTTGAAATAATGATAAAAAGTACCTTTGGAAGTCTTGGATGCTGCTATGATATCCTCGACAGTGGTATCTTCATAACCATTTTTGAAAAATAAATTCCATGCAGCTTTAACAATGCGGCTCTTTGTGGATTGTCTTTTCCTTGGCATACGATGTTTCCTTTCCTCGTTGTTATATGAGCGTTAAATTCCGTGAAATGTGATTTATCGCTGGTTAGCAGTGGAGATGTAACCGTGCTGTCATGATACATTTTCCATACTGCTATAATAAAACAAGAGAGAACCAAGAAACAGGTTCTCTCCCGTAAATATAATCTGATGAATAATTATCCGATAAGGAAACCGTATTTTAACGGATCGTCTCCATCGATAATATATGTAGCAACACCTGTCAGGTAAGCTGTACCTGTAACCATTGGAATAACTGCATCGTAATCACCGATCTTAGTTTCTTCTTTGATTACACCTTTGAAACGTGTTCCCATGAAGCTTTCGTAAATGAATTCTTCTCCAACGCCAAGCTCACCCCATTTATGAAGTGTAGCAAGTTTAGCGCTTGTACCTGTTCCGCAAGGTGAGCGGTCAGCCTGAGCATCACCGAATACTACAACGTTTCTCATAGTAGCCTGATTCGGATTTGGTGTTGGTCCGTAGAACTCAACAAGGTCAACTTCTGTGATGTCAAGTGTTGGGTGCTGAATCTTAACTTCAGCATTGATCTTATCACGCATCTTCATTCCGAGAGCTGTGTATGCCGGAACTGTCTTGGCATTGATCTCTCCGATGTCAAGCTTGGTTGTATCAACTAATGCGAAGAAACTTCCACCGAATGAAATAGTATAAGGAATGTCTACTCCGTCAATATTAACTGTTAAGTTGTCTTTGTAAACGAATGCAGGTACATTTGTAAGTGTAACACCTGTAACTTTTCCGTTCTCTACCACAGCTGTTGTACGAATGATTCCTGCAGGAGCTTCCAGAACAACTTCGTTTTCACCTTCGTGGGATTCAACGAGTCCTGCTTCGATTGCAACAGTAACGGAACCGATTGTACAATGTCCGCACATGTTCAGATATCCGCCTGTATCCATGAAGATAACTCCCAGATCTGCTTCGTCGCTGACTGGTTTGCATAAGAAACCACCAAACATATCGTGGTGTCCTCTAGGCTCCAGCATCAGAGCTGTACGAACGTGATCGTAATTCTCCTCCATCCATTTTTTCTTTTCAATCATGGTGTTGCCTTCCGGCTCTGGAAATCCCCCGATTACCATACGGCAAAATTCTCCGGCTGTATGTGCGTCAACAACCTGAAGTGCTGCCTCGTAGTTTGCAAAATTCACATTTGCTTTTAACTCCATAATTAGTCCCTCCTTAATATGAGATATTGAATAATTATTATTTATAGAAAACCTCTATAAATTTTATAAAAACACATAGAAACCCCGAGTTTGCAATGTGCCTTTTTTAAAATAGACTCAAAAAAATGAGAGCAAATTCAGTGATAAACACGAATAATTATACAAAAGTACGACATAAAATTAACAAATAGACCGTATTCTAGTACCGCGTTTAATCTCTTGCTTCTATTATCTATGAAAACCCTTGAAAAGTCAATGCTTTTTTGATATTATAAATTTAAATAAAAAGTGTTGAAAAATAACGAATATTGTGCTATTCTTAACAAGCGAATGAAAAGCGCATAATATGGGGGTAGATGGGTGACTGGTGTGCCTCCTAGTCTTCAAAACTAGTGTGGGGCGTTAAGAGCGTCCTGGGTGGGTTCGATTCCCACATGCCTCCGCCAGAAGAAGTGCAGCTAAGTTACGTTAAAAAAATAACTTATAGAAAGCGTCTATGAATAAAGGAATGTGGCGAGCTGAACAACGGATAAAAAAAGAATAATAATGATTATACGATTTATATTCTCACAGCAGAAAGCTGGAGAGTATGCATTATCTACATATTATATTAAAAGTTTAAAAGTCAGAAGAACAGAATGTAACAGCGAAGTTAAGTCAGAATAAGTAAACGAACCATGGTATAGGTTTCGTTTTTTACTTATATATAAAAGAAAAGGAGAGAATAGTGTCATGGGAAAAGTACAGATTTTATTACGTCAGCATGTTGGCGCACCGTGTGCACCGTGCGTTGAAGTTGGGGCAGATGTAAAAAAAGGTACACTGATTGCTACACCAACTGGACTTGGAGCTAACATCTATGCCAGTGTATACGGAAAAGTAACAGAGATTACAGATGACAGAATCATCATTGAAGCTGCAGATGAGCAGCCGGATGAATTCGTGCCGATCGATGTGCCGGAAGATGCAAGTAAACTGGATATGGTAAAAGCAGCCGGAGTAGTTGGAATGGGAGGAGCTGGATTCCCGACAGGAGTTAAGCTTAACATTAACTTGGCAGAGACTCCGATGGGAGAGATTAATCCGGAGATCAACCCGGAACTGCCAAAGGATTTCAGTATCGACTGTGGATATATCCTGATCAATGCTGCTGAGTGTGAACCGGGACTGGAGCACAATACACAGCAGATTGAGACACAGACAGATAAAGTAATCCGCGGTATCAAATACTGCATGGAAATCACACATGCTGAGAAGACGATTATCGCAATTAAGAAAAAACATCACAAAGCAATCAAAGCTCTGCAGAAAGCTCTTGAGAAGGAGTCTGCTATTACAATGCATCTGCTTCCGGATATTTATCCAATGGGAGAAGAACGTGCGGTAGTAAGAGAGTGTCTGGGTGTGAACCTTGATACAACTCAGCTTCCATCAGCTGCAAGAGCAGTAGTTGTTAACGTAGAGACTGCCTGTCGAGTAGCAGAAGCGATCGATGAGAAGAGACCATGTATCAGCAAGAACATGACTGTTCGTGGAAAATTAAATGGCGGTAACGAAGCACACGTATTTATGGATGTGCCGATCGGTGTAAGCGTTGGAGAGATGATCGAAAAAGCAGGCGGAATTGAAGAGCCTTACGGTGAGATCATTATGGGAGGAGCCTTCACAGGTAAATCTACAGAATTAGACGCACCGATAACTAAGACAACAGGAGCAATTCTTGTAACTGTTGAATTCCCAGATCTTCACGGAGCAAATGTAGGTATCTTAGTTTGTGCCTGCGGCGGAAGCGAAGAACGTATGAGAGAGATTGCTAAGAAGATGAATGGAAACGTTGTTTCTATGTGCAGATGTAAACAGGCAATCGAGAATAAACCAGGAGCACCGCTTAAGTGCTTAAGACCTGGTAACTGCCCTGGACAGGTTAAGAACAACCTGCAGTTCAAGAAAGACAAATGTGAATATATCATCATCGGTAACTGCTCTGACTGCTCTAACACAGTTATGGCATCCGGACCGAAGATGGGCTTGAAAGTATTCCATCAGACAGACCATGTTATGAGAACAGTCGGACATCCACTGTACAGAACTCTGAGAGTTTCTAAACAGGTAAGTCAGGATATTGACTTTTAATCACATTCTATTTTAGGTAATACCGTCACGTACAGGCAAGGGCCTTAGACCCCCGATTCTTCGGCCTGGGGAAAAAGAGACTAATCTCTCTGCCGGGCGTGGCTGTATATATACATTACTATGTGCGATAAAGCACAGGTAGATTTTTTCAACCAATACAAGGAGGGAAACAATATGTCAATCACAGCTGAAACAGCTAAAGAACATGCTCATGATCCTGCGGTATTATGCTGTAGAGCAGAAGCTGGCATCACAATTGAACCAGCTAATCTGGAAGATCCGGCTATCTTTGATGATTTGGTAGATTCAGGATTATTAACTCTGGATGGATGCCTGACAATCGAAGAGGTATTAGGAGCAAAACTTACAAAAACTTGTGATTCTCTTTGCCCGTTAACAAATGATGTCCTGGATGGTGTGAAAGCACCTACAACAGAGGCACCGGCAGCAGAGGCAGAGGAAGTTGCAGAGGCACCGGCAGAGGAAGCAGCACCAGTTGCAGCACCGGTTGCAGGTGGAACATTAAAGATTCATATCGGAGAAGGAAAAGATATCAATCTTGAGATCCCGGTTGGAGCTCTTGGAGCATCAGGAGCAGCGGTAGCAGAAGTTCCAGCAGGAGCAGCTACAGCAGACACAGCAGCTGCAGCAGACGCTGACGTAGAAAAAGTTGCTGGTGAATTAACAAGAAAACATTTCAAGATCACAGAAGTTAAGAGAGGACCGGAGACAAAGATCGAAGGAACAACTCTTTACATCCGTGAAGGAATTGAAGCAGACGTTATTGCTGATCAGGAATTAGTTAAAGATTTCCATCTGGAAATTATCACTCCTGATAAATATCACACATATTCAGAAACTATCATGGATGTTCAGCCAATCGCTACAAAAGAAGGCGATTCAATCATCGGTGAAGGTGTTACAAGAGTACTTGATGGCGTTGTTATGATGCTGACTGGTACAGATGAAGGCGGAGTTCAGATCGGTGAGTTCGGTTCTTCAGAAGGATACCTTGATGAGAACATCATGTGGGGACGTCCGGGTTGCCCAGATAAAGGAGAGATCTTTATCAAAGGTAATATCGTAATCCAGGAGAAGACAAACATGGAGCGTCGTGGACCTATGGCTGCTCATACAGCATTTGACATCATTACACAGGAAATCCGTGAAGTAATGAAAGAGTTAGATGAAAGCCTTGTAACAGATACAGAGGAATTGAAATCTATCCGTCGTCCTGGAAAGAAAAAAGTTGTAATTGTTAAGGAAATCATGGGACAGGGAGCTATGCATGATAACTTCATCCTTCCTGTAGAACCTGTTGGTATCCTTGGCGCAAGAGCTAACGTAGACTTAGGAAACGTTCCGATCTGCGTATCTCCGCTGGAAGTACTGGATGGATGTATCCATGCATTAACATGTATCGGACCTGCATCTAAAGAGATGTCCAGACATTATTGGAGAGAGCCTCTTGTACTGGAAGCACTTCATGATCCGGAAGTTGACCTTTGCGGAGTTGTATTTGTAGGATCTCCTCAGATCAATGCTGAGAAGTTCTATGTATCTCGTCGTGTAGGTCATACAGTAGAGATGATGGATGCGGATGGAGCTTTCGTTACAACAGAAGGTTTCGGAAATAACCACATTGACTTCGCAAGTCATATCGAGCAGATCGGTATGAGAGGTGTTCCGACAGTAGGTATGTCTTACTGTGCAGTACAGGGAGCACTTGTTGTTGGTAATAAACACATGCAGTACATGGTTGATAACAACAAATCTGAGTCCGGTATTGAGAACGAAGTACTTGGTTGCAATACTCTTTGCCAGGAAGATGCAATCCGTGCACTTGCTATGCTGAAGACAGCAATGGCTGGTGAAGAAGTAAAAGCTGCTGAGAAGAAATGGAATCCAAACGTTAAATCTACAAACGTTGAGCTGATTGAAGAAGCTTATGGCAAGAAAGTTGATCTTGTTGACAATGAGCAGGCACTTCCGATGAGCCAGAAACGTAAAGAGAAATACGATTAATTCCGGGTGACCGTGAATGAATAATGAGCGTTTGAATTATGGAGACAGAATCATTTATATGGAGGGTGTTGTAGTTGACGTTGATGATTGCAGCATCAGCATAGACCTGAAAGGTCGTTTGGGATTCTTCAAAGCTCCGAAGAGAATGTTTATCTGTGATACCGAGCCAAAAGTTGGTCAGGAATTCGGATGGAACATGAGTTTTCCGGAACAATTAGGACCTGAAGTAAATGATAAATATGTCAGTAACATAGAAAAAGAACGACGCAAACAAGAAGAAATGCGCGCACGTTTGGATGATAATAAGGAGGATTAAAAATGAGTTTAACGGTTGTTAAAGGCTTACAGTCTGAAATATTCGTTCCTATTACTCCACCGGCTGTATGGACTCCTGTAACAAAAGAGCTGAAAGATATGTCTATCGCTCTTGCTACAGCAGCAGGTGTTCATAAGAAGAGTCAGGAGAGATTCAACCTTGCAGGTGACTTCACTTGGAGAAAGATAGAGAACACTACACCATCAAGCGATCTGATGGTATCCCATGGTGGATATGATAACAGTGATGTTAACAAAGACATCAACTGTATGTTCCCGATTGACAGAATTCATGAATTAGCAGCAGAAGGATTTATCAGAGCTTGTGCTCCGGTACATGCTGGATTCATGGGTGGTGGCGGAAACCAGGAGAAATTTAAACATGAAACTGGTCCGGCTGTCGCTGAAATGTTCAAAAATGAGGATGTTGATGCAGTAATCCTCACAGCTGGTTGAGGTACTTGCCACCGCTCTGCAGTATTGGTGCAGAGAGCGATTGAAGAAGCTGGAATTCCTACAATTATTATTGCAGCTCTTCCACCAGTTGTTCGTCAGACTGGTACTCCTCGTGCAGTAGCTCCGCTGGTACCTATGGGTGCTAATGCTGGTGGACCGCACAATGTAGAACAGCAGACACAGATTGTAAAAGCAACTCTGGAGCAGTTAGAGAAAATCCAGACACCTGGAACTATTGTTCCGTTGCCATACGAGTATGTAGCTAAAATCTAATTTAAGCTAAAAGGGGCAGATGCGTTTAGCGCATCTGCCTTTTTTATAAAGACACATTTGCTTTTATAAAAATATAATGAATACATTAAAAAAGAAAAAATAATTGCATGATAATTTGTTGGAAGTTCGTAGAATTTATTGTATAATAAATATATAATGTGAAAACATTGACGAGAAAAATATGGAGGTAACGAAGATGGCTGAAAAAGAGATTAATTTACGTCGCCTTGTTATCAAAGCCTTTCATATGACGGATGTTGAATGGGGCGATGAAAACAATATTACAACGGATGGCCATATGACTGTCAGCAAGGGGATGCTGGAACAGTTGACAGCAGAAGATGATTGCATTGAGAAGATTGATATCCAGATTATCAAACCGGGAGATCATGATCGCTGGACGAACACGATTATGGATATTATCCCGATTTCTACAAAGGTTCTTGGAAAGCTGGGAGAAGGTATTACACATACGGTAACAGGTGTATATGTAATGTTGACAGGTGTAGATGTGGATGGCAAGCAATGTCATGAATTCGGATCGTCAGAGGGTAATCTGAAAGATCAGTTATATTTGAATCGAGCTGGTACACCGGGAGATGATGATTATATTATTTCCTTTGACGTTACATTTGCATCAGGTATGGGGCAAGAAAGACACGGACCATTTACTGCACACAGACTTTGCGATAAATTTATTCAGACCTATCGTGAAAAACTGAAAAAGTTTAAAGGTGAGAAATGCACAGAAAGACATGAATATCATGATAAAGTAAGACCTGGAAAGAAGAGAGTGGTGATTATTCGTCAAGTAGCAGGCCAGGGAGCAATGTACGATACGCATCTGTTTCCGGATGAACCGTCAGGGGTTGAAGGTGGTAAATCAATCATTGAAATGGGCAATATGCCGGTCATGATCACTCCGAATGAGTATCGTGATGGTATTATTCGCTCTATGCAGTAGGAGGTGTTAGTATGGGAATTGGACCGTCAACAAAGGAAACATCGTTACATCACTTCAGAGATCCGTTATTGGAAGTAGTGGCTGAAGATACAGATTTGGACCTGATGGGACTTATTATTGTAGGTACACCGGATGATAACAAAGACAAGATCCGTGTGGGTACAAGAGCTGCTGCTATGGCAGAGATGATGCGGGCAGATGGCGTAATTATTTCATCTGATGGATGGGGCAACAGTGATGTAGACTTTACAAATACATGTGAGCAGTTAGGTATCCGTGATATTCCGGTTACTGGACTGAATTTCAGCGGAACTGTAGCACAGTTTGTTGTTGTTAATGACTATCTGGATGGTATCGTGGATATCAATAAGAGTGCGGATGGTACAGAGACAGACGTTGTAGGCGAGAATAATATGGTCAAACTGGACTGCCTGAAAGCGAAAGCTTTGCTGAAATTGAAGATGCGCCAGAAAGAGCAGCGCCGGGAGTAGATATATATATGGAATGCCGTTCGAACAAAAGATGTATAAAATGGGTGATTTTAATTTATCTACTGGTATTTCATAAGTATATAATGGAGGGATGCAGTTTCCGGATTAAGAATCTGTATCCCCTTTTTTCATGTTATGAGAGGTGACAAGATGGAAAAGAAGACATCACAGGATCGCAGGCGAGTGCATTATGAGGTGCAGACAAGACGTGATACGAAACTAATGAAGAGATTCATCAATTTTAAAAATCGAGTAGAACATCCAACGGTAACACCGGGCTTGATTCTGATAGGCATTACATTCATTCTATTGCCATTTGTGAGACCGGAGATAAAGAAGGATATAGGAATCTCAGGTGTTGCTGTCAGCGCCCTTCTTGGGGCATTTCTGACGCTTTTGGGAATAGGAAGACAATATATAACGATAGCTTTGATGAAGAGAAATTCGGATATTGCTTTAAACGAAGAAATTAATTATTTATTTGGAAATGAGGATATCCGTGCAAAGAAAGAACATTCCGAAGAACGTGTAGGATATTATAAGAACGTATATAGTTTGTGGGAAGATGAGAAGACATTTTATCTGGGAATTGAAAACGATGAACTGGTCATACTTCCCAAAAATGGATTTCTGACTGGGGAAGCAGAGGCGTTTAAATTATTTATCATAGAGAAAAGTAATGCGAAATATATATGGATGCCAATGAAATGGAAAAATATTTATAAAGCAAGAATGATCAGACGCCAGATGAATAAGCAGCCGGAAAAAAACGAATAATCTGCAGAGCTTGTTCCTTGAATGTTTTAGGAACAATGAAAATAGAATTTTCGGTTAGAATTTGTATGTATTAGAAAAATATTAGAACTGTGGTAAGAAAAGACCTGAATCATAATATAAATGTTTCAGGTCTTTTTCGCTCTTGTAAAATATCGCATAAAATTGCAAAAAATATCTATTTGTCATATGCCGGATGAATTGGTCCGTAAGGGATATCCGGATGATGTTCCTGCATCCAGGTTTTAAACTGTTCAGAATCACCTTCTGTAAAAGAATCCTTGTCTAGCATAACACCTTCGTTTTGATCTCCAGAAGCAAGTTTGTAATAGGATTTTGCCTCTTCAAATCTGTTAATATCTTTCCAGTCCACTTTGTTGTTTAGCTTATTGTTGATATAAAGGGTGATATTTTTGTCGCCGATAATTACTTTGCAGGTCCAGTCTTTTCCGTTAAAGTATTGACCGCGTGTTACGCGAAATGTTTTATCAGCGTGCATCCATTTGAAAAATACACCGCGGTAAACGGATATAAAGACAAGAAATGCACATACGGTTTTCCATCTGAGCGGTACAGTTATTGTATTGAAGTAAATCCAACTCAGAGTTCCGACGATAAAAATAAAACACCAAATGAAAAACATAGGACCTGATTTCCAGAACTTTGGAACAGACCATTTGTCATAACGCTTGCGAGTCATTGTATACTCATTAATAAACATGTAAATAATCTCCGTAGTTTTATTATTGTATTTTTAAAGAAGTTTAAGCAATAAGACTTATAAAAAAATATTGCTAAAATATATAAGGCAGTTCTTAATTTAAGAACCGCCTTATATTATTGTTGTAATTAATATTCAATTATTGTTTAAGCAACACCTGCTTTAGCGTCTTTTCTAGCTGAGCTTAACAGTGTGTAAGATGTCCACAGAAGAACAACACAGATCAGGTTGATCAGCCAGAACATCGGAAGTCCTGTAACCACTTTCCAGGCAATAAATACACCGATACATCCGCCGAGAGCGTTACCGATTGTATGTGGAACATCGTATCTCTTTGTCTTAATAAACTCGATAGAGCAAGCTGGCATCAGACATGCACAAGATCCCATGAATACAGGGAAGCAAGCCTGCGCATCAACTCCGAGCAGAAGACAAGTAGCCATACACGGAGCATACAGACCAAATCCGATATCCATCAGAGCACCCCACAGAATATTAAGAACTGCGGCTACGATTAATTTCCAGCCTGTAAGACCTGTTAAAGTTCCTACGAGACCGAAAGGTCCAACACCTGTATTCTTGCAGAGCATAACAGCAGCAAGTGGAATCATAACTGTACCAAGAGCGATTCTGATTTTGTTACGAGGCCATTTGGTAACAATAGAAGCAAAACCAAACGAACCAACTGCAGCACAAACATACATTACGATCAGAAACATAGGATCACAATTAACTGATGTTGTGAAGATGAATGCCTCGAAAATAACAGGGAAAGTATCTCCAACATTCAGTGTACCAGGAATATCGATATCATCAATCTGGTTGAATAACTTATACATGAATGTAGATGGTGCATAAGAACCACATCCTAACGTATCAAGGAAGTTGGCAATGATACCTACTACGAAAGCAGAAGCCCACTGTTTACCAGTCGCATCTTTGATTTTGTCCATTCGATTCTTGGCAACGTCAACAACGAGTCCGACACCTGTACCTGCGAATAAGACACCGAGTAAAATTTGGATAGCTAATAACATATTACTCCTCCTTCAGATTATAAAATAATATTAAATTGTAAATGTACTACAGACATAATACGTCCCTCCAGTTGAATTGAACACACCCCGATTTGTATTACAATTCATATTCCGTAAAATGCCTCTTTTCACTAGTTTATCAGTTAATTTGTTAAAAGTCAATCAATGGGATAGAAAAGTATGAAAAAATATGAACAAAATAACAAAACAACCGACAGAATATGGCAAAGAAAAAACACAGCACCGATGCGCTGTGTTTTTTCTTTTTGGTATGTCATTGAGAGGTTTTCCTCGTTGCATTGCAGTTTTGTTAATATACAAAGCTGGGGAATGCTCCTTCCTTCCGGAAGGTATATATTAATTGGAGTTTATCTCTGCAGGATTGTTCTTGGGGGAAACAATCGGCATCGACATAACTGCAATAACAACCATAATGGTTATCAAACTTAAAAGTACTCGATATTCTAAAATAGCAGTTCCCATCTTCTTCGCTATAGGAAACCGCCATTGGTTATCAAGTTATGTTCTTTTAAGTTGTTTTTAATATACCACTTTTGTGTATTAACGTCAAGAATTAATAATATTTTTATGAATTGTAACGAATAAATATTAAAATGAAAAGAGATATTGTGCAATTTTCAAGAACAAAACTTGCAAATAAAGATATGCCAAATAATAGGGATGGTTTTCGGTAAACGCAAAGAAGCGCATTTTCATGCGCTTCTTTGAATGATTCCCCTGTTCAATTGTACCAAAAATCTTATCGTTTAGAATTATCTCGCTGCTTTTCTTGCATCATGGAAGAACATACATGCACAAACTACCATAACTACACATACCAAATAAGTAAGTACGGTAAGTGGCAGGCTAGTAACGATGAGTCCTGCAATCAATACACCGATAGATCCACTAATAACCATCGGGATTGCAGCTCCGCGGTGATATTTACCACTCTTGATAAATTCAAAACCGGAAGCAGGACACAGATAAGCACAAGATCCCATCATAATCGGGAAAGCTACATCTGTACTCATACCCAATAACAGGACAACAGCCATACAAGGTGCGTACAGTCCGATACCTACAGTCATCAGAATGCCAAGAATGAAGTTCGCTACGATACCGATCACAAGTTTTGTGCCAGTAAGTCCTCGTGCTGTCCCGATGATACCGAAAGGACCAAAAGCATTGATCTTGCATAAAGTGATGATTGCTACCAGAATCAGTGCAACACCCATAACTGTACGGATCTTCGTAATGTCGAGCTTGGATACCATCTTAGCACCAATGACTGCGCCGACAACAGATGCAGCGATCATAAGGACCAGTGTCAAGGAGTCGGCTTGCACTTTCTTAATGAAAATGGTTGCCTCCACACAGATCGGAATAGCAAAGCTTACATTCAAGGATCCTGGAATCAGGTCATCGCTATTAGATTTGGTGAACTTCCAGGCAGAAGTTGCAATTGCATAACTTCCAATCCCCAGCGTGTCGAAGAAGTTTGCTACCAGACTGATGATAATGTTGTGTGGCAGTTTTTCGTTGTTGATTTCGTCTTTGTGTGCGATAACATCTTTAAGCAGAAAGATAAAATAAACTGCTGCGTATACCCACATAACGACGAGTAAGATTGTTGCTACGTTCATAAGAATCCCCCTTTTGGAAAAATATATATCTATTGGATAAATCCAAAGACATTCAAAATGACAATTACCATAAAAGCAGGTACAACTACAATTGTTAATATCTTATCATATAATGATAGTTTACCATATTTTCCATCATTTGTTAATTCTTTTTCGTAATTTTTAAATCCCCAAATTTTAGCTACGAAAACACAAACTAACCAGCACCCAAGTGGTAGTAAGATATATCCTGTGAATGTATCCAGCCAGTCGTAAAGACCAAGATGTGAAATGCCGGTTGCGTCGATCCATGGAAGCTTCACACCGCTTAACACACCAAAGCCGAGAGATACGATGATATTGCCGATACCGATAATCAGTGCAGTTACAACAGTTGCTTTCTTACGTCCCATTTTACAGTTGTCTTCGAATGTTCTTGTAGAAATCTCGAAGAATGTAAATAAAGAAGAAATAACGGCAAATATCAGCGCGAGGAAGAAACAACATCCAATAATACGTCCGCCTGGAAGTTTGCCGAAGATGCCAGTCATAACAAGGAACACAAGTCCCGGACCGCTCTGCACGTCAACGCCGCCTGCAAATGCAGAAGGAATAATAACGAATCCAGCTAAAATAGCGGCTCCGGTATCGCAGATGGATACGAGGATTGCGTCGCTTTTTAAGTTATTTTCTTTCGGAATGTTAGCTCCTAAAGTTTCGTATATACCCCAGCCAATACCAACAGAAAAGAGCACCTGTGTAGCAGCTTTGGCAAATACGGAAAAACTGAATTTGCTAAAGTCTGGAAGAAGGTAGAATTTTAATCCTTCCATTGCATTATCGGTTACAAATAATGCCCATATACCACAGACGATTAGAAATACAAACAACAGTGGCATGATGAACTTAGTAAGCTTTTCAACAATATTTGTAATTCCAAATAAAAGCATTATGGATACAAATACTAATATAACCAGTGCCCAGATGATTGGTTCAACAGTAGAAGATGTAAAATTGTTGAAGTACGCCTGTTTGTCTTCACCGAAGTCACCGCTGATGATATACTGTACAGCATATTTTAATACCCAGCCGCCGACAACAACATAGTACATATTAATCATCCATGTACAGATGTTGGCAATCCAGCCGATGAAGCCCCATTTCTTGTTGATCCGCTCAAAACAGGTGACGGTGTCAGAAGCGCTGTGGCGACCGATTGCGGTTTCCATCTCGACCATTGGGTGTGCCATCAATGCAATAACAATTATGTAAACGATCAGAAAGATTCCACCGCCGCCTTGGTAAGCAAGATACGGAAATTTCCAGATGTTTCCGAGACCGATTGCAGCTCCGGCAGCAACCATAATATAGCCAAAGCGGGAGTTCCATTGTTGAGGTGCTTGATTTGTATTGTTACCCATAATTTCACGCTCCTATCTTTATTAATTACTGGACGATCATCTAAATTGTCCTGAAGTTTCTGCTGAGATTCCACATGACAACCGGGATCCGGATCTTCTTTTTGGGTGTCATGGATATAAAAAAAGGTACTCTGCATGTATGCGAGAGCACCTTTGCCTATCTCAATCCTCTCTTTTATTGTAACCACAGGAGAATAGAAAGTCAATACAAATATTACAAATACTTATACCTACATTAGAAATATTTATGCTAATAATATGAATAATGCTGTATAAAATCTGAATCAATGATTGAAAAACGGACAATATGTATAGGGGAGGAAGCACAATCATAAAAACGGGAAGGTATAAGAAACTGTAATAGGAATATAAAGAATACTCGTTTCACAAACAGTGAAAAAAGGGCTATACTCAAGGCAGATAAAGAAATAAAACATTCTTGGTTATGTGGGAGGTGTAAGAAATGATCGGATGGACAATCGTTGGAGCAGTAGCGCTTTACGGAGTAGTAACTGTAGCACAGGATGAAATGCATAAATAATCATTTTCTAAAAAGCGAATTTTCAGAAAAATCAAGTGAATAATAAAGAAATGTTATATAAAAACAAGGAGCAACTTTCCTCGCAGTAAAGGTTGCTCCTTGTTTTTTGTTATGGCGACAAGGAAAGTGCACGCGTTTGCGTAAATGCATTTGATGACAAATACTTACTCATCATCCAGTAAAAAGTCCTTCGCATATTCAAGAAAGATCTTCGATGCCGGAGAGAGTTCTTCTTTGGAGGTGTATGCGAGTCCGAGCTGGCGTGATACCGTTGGCTTGATCGGGCGTGTTATAAAGTCGCCGACCTGACCACGCAGAAGCAGTCCTGGAAGAATAGAAAGACCAAGTTCATGTTCTACCATGGAAATGATAGAGAACTCATTGATAGTGATATAACGGATATCCGGTTTGACTTTCGCTTGTTTCAGAATCCGGTGAACATCACTTCCCGGAGTATATTCTGTAATGATAAATGGCTGCCCTTCAAAAGCTTCGATTGGCACAGCATCACATTCAGCAAAAGGATGGTTCTTTGGAATGACTGCAAAGAGTTCATCGTCCATTACCGGGAGAAATTGATAATTATGTCCCTTCTGATGGCTGATAAAGCCAATGTCTACACGCCGCTCCTGGATCCAGTCGGCAAGTTCACCCTCGACTCCTTCTACTATTTTAAAATGAATATCCGGATGCTCATGCTGGAATTCCCGGATGATCTTCGGGATCCAGTGAATAGAACAGCTCAAATAGGTTCCTATTTTAATAGTACCAACCTGTGCGCCTTTCAAAGAAGCGATTTCCTGATTGATCACTTCATCTGCATTGAGCAGTGCACGAATGGAAGGAATCAGTGATTTGGCATCTGCGGTCAGAGTCATTCCGTGATTGTCTTTGACAAACAGAGAAAATCCGACTTCTTTTTCCAAGGATTTCATCATCTGTGTAATGCCAGACTGTGTATACCCCAATTCTTCGCCTGCGCGCGTGAAACTTCCGTAGTCATCCACTGCAAGCATAACTTTCCATCTTTTTATATCCATATAGTCATTCCTCATTTCTGCATTAAAAAACGTTATGTAAGTATTTATATTTCTAATACTAAAGCAAAAGGGTGGGGAATACAAGGGCAATGAGGAAAAAACATAGGAAAAACATGATATGTCAAAGAAAAGGTTGCTGAGATAGAAGATGTCTATATATAATATAGAAAGAATTAAAGTGCGTAAGCCTGTGTGAAACAGGGAACGCTCAGCAGGTATTTTTATATAATAGTGCGAATCTGTTTGTTTTTATTTATAAGGAAAAAAAGACGGAGCAGAGTGCATGAGAGAGTGAATATACTATGAATGTATTAATATAAGGAAGAAAAGGATGAGAGAAAGTGGAAAAGAGAAAAAATATAGCGACAAAGAAGAGCATGGTTGTACAGTTTGTGCTACTTGGTATCTGCACGGCTGGAACAGCATTTTCACAGACGTTGGCGTTGAAAGCGAATATTGGTGTCTGCGCATGCTGGGATGCGGTGGGATTGAATGTTTACCAGATATTTGGAATTAAGGTCGGAACGGTCAGCATGTGCCTACATGCAATCTGTGTACTGGTACAGTTTCTGATTCAGAGAAAGGATTTTGAAAAGAGAAAGATTCTCCAGCTTCCTTATGTTATTGTATTTGGAATGTTGTTGAATTTCTTCTATTATAATGTACTTACATTTGAAGTACATGCTTATGTGGCAAAAGTCTTACTTGTGATCACGTCTTATCTGGGACTGGGTCTGTTCCTTGGACCTATGCTGCTGCTTAATCTGATCACTATTCCGAGTGAAGCAATGTGTAATGTGCTCAGCGGATATGCAAAGGTGGATTACGCAAAGGTTCGGATTGGACTGGACGGAGTATGTATCGCAGCTTCTCTGGCGTTGTCGTTCCTCGGTGGCGTGTCCCTTAAAGTAAGAGAAGGTACTGTGATGGGAATGCTGCTTCTTGGACCGTTGGAAAAGCTGAGCATGAAAGTATTTGAACCACAGATTGAGCGTGTAAAAGATATAAAATAAATTGTATGCGAAAAAATACAATAAAATAGAAAAAGAGCTTGCAAAACATATAAACATCTTGTATACTAAGAGAGCTGTGACATGATAGCAAAGAAGCGCGAGGTTGCTGCCACAATGTGGCAGGTTTTCCGTGGAGCGAATGTCAAGTTAGGAAACTGGCGACAAGTCACTGTACGAATCAAAACTGATTACTGCTTACCAACTGGTAAAAGGTATGAAACAACGTGTGAGTTTCTCACGACACACACGGGAGAGTGTACAGTCACCGCTTGTCGTACTGAAGTTAAAAGTACGAAAAGGAGGCGACTTTTTTTATGGCAAGTCAAGTAATGAGAATCACTTTGAAAGCGTATGATCATCAGTTAGTAGATGCATCCGCTAAGAAAATCATCGAAACTGTAAAGAAAAATGGAGCAAAGGTGAGCGGACCGGTACCGCTTCCGACTAAGAAGGAAGTAGTAACAATCTTAAGAGCGGTTCACAAATACAAAGATTCCAGAGAACAGTTCGAACAGAGAACTCATAAGAGACTGATCGATATCGTAACACCAACACAGAAAACTGTTGATGCATTATCAAGATTAGAGATGCCGGCTGGTGTTTATATCGACATCAAGATGAAGAACAAATAAGACTTCATCGACACAATAACGACACAGTAATTCCTATATTTAGGATGAACGCGTAAGCGTTCCGCTGTAAATCACAGGAGGTAATTATAATGAAGAAAGCTATTTTAGCTACAAAAGTCGGAATGACACAGATCTTCAGCGAAGACGGAACACTGACACCGGTTACAGTTCTTCAGGCTGGTCCTTGTGTAGTAACACAGATCAAGACAGTTGAGAATGACGGTTATGAAGCTGTTCAGGTTGGATTCGTTGACAAGAAAGACAAGATCATCAACAAAGACAAGAACGGTAAGAAAGAGATCGTTCATCGTCACGGTGTAACAAAGGCTGAACAGGGACATTTTGCAAAAGCTGGAGTATCCGGAAAGAGATTTGTAAAAGAGTTCAAACTTGAGAATGCAAGCGAATATACACTTGCACAGGAGATTAAAGTTGATATTTTTGAAGCAGGCGACAAGATTGACGCTACTGCAATTTCAAAAGGTAAAGGATTCCAGGGTGCGATTAAGAGACATAATCAGCACAGAGGACCTATGACACACGGTTCTAAGTTCCACCGTCATGCCGGTTCTAACGGAGCTGCATCTGATCCGAGCAAGGTATTCAAAGGAAAGAAGATGCCGGGACACATGGGAAGCAAGAAGATCACAATCCAGAATCTTGAAGTTGTCCGCGTAGATGCTGAGAACAATCTGCTCTTAGTAAAAGGTTCTGTGCCGGGACCGAAGAAATCTTTAGTAACTATTAAAGAAGCAGTAAAAGCTAACTAGGCTTAGACGAGGAAGGAGGACTTAAGATGGCAAACGTATCTGTTTATAATATCGAAGGTAAAGAAGTTGGAACAATCGACTTAAACGATGCGGTATTTGGTGTTGAAATTAACGAACACCTGGTACACATGGCAGTTGTTAACCAGCTTGCAAATAATCGTCAGGGAACACAGAAAGCAAAGACACGTTCTGAAGTTTCTGGTGGCGGAAGAAAACCGTGGAGACAGAAAGGTACCGGTCATGCAAGACAGGGATCTACAAGAGCTCCGCAGTGGACAGGCGGTGGAGTAGTATTCGCTCCAGTACCGAGAGATTATTCTTTCAAGATGAATAAGAAAGAAAAGAGAGCTGCTCTGAAATCTGCGCTTACAGCTAAGGTTGAAGAGAAGAAATTTGTAGTAGTTGACGAGATCAAATTCGACGAAATCAAGACTAAGAATTTCGCAAACATTTTAAAGAACCTGGAAGTATCCAAAGCATTAGTAGTATTAGAAGATGGAAATGACAACGCAGTAATCTCTGCCAAGAACATTGCAGATGTTAAGACTGCTGCTATCAATACAATTAATGTGTACGATGTCTTGAAATACAACACAGTAATCGCTACGAAAGCTGCTGTTGCAAAAATTGAGGAGGTGTACGCATAATGGCAAACGTTCAGTATTATGATGTAATCCTTAAACCGGTAGTAACTGAGAAGAGTATGGAGCTTATGGGAGAGAAGAAATATACATTCCTTGTACATCCAGAAGCTAACAAATCTCAGATCAAAGAAGCTGTTGAGAAAATGTTCGAAGGAACAAAGGTTGCTAAAGTCAACACAATGAACTGCGAAGGTAAGAAGAAAAGAGTTCGTGGAACTATGCAGTTTGGTATGACAGCTAAAACTAAAAAAGCAGTTGTTCAGCTTACAGAGGACAGCGCTGATATCGAGATCTTCGAAGGTCTCTAAAATTAACGAGGGTGTGCATGCCGGATGAGACGTGGCTGTAAGACGCACAAAGCATACGGACAGAAACCGTGACAATAAACAATCGAAAGGAGAACAATCATGGGAATTAAAACATACCGCCCATATACGCCTTCCAGAAGACAGATGACTGGTTCTGATTTCTCAGAAATCACAAAGACAACACCAGAGAAGTCTTTACTTGCTTCAAAGAGCAGACAGGCAGGACGTAACAATCAAGGAAAAATCACTGTTAGACACCGCGGAGGCGGAGCTAAGAAGAAATATAGAATTATCGACTTCAAGAGAAGAAAAGATAATGTTCACGCAACTGTAATTGGTATCGAGTACGATCCGAACAGAACAGCTAACATCGCACTGATCTGTTATGAAGATGGTGAGAAGGCATACATCCTTGCACCAGAAGGACTGAAAGACGGAATGAAAGTTATGAACGGACCGGAAGCCGAAGTTAAGATCGGTAACTGCCTGCCACTTTCTGAGATTCCGGTAGGTACTCAGATCCACAATATCGAGCTTTATCCTGGAAAAGGCGGACAGCTTGTTCGTTCCGCAGGAAACAGCGCACAGTTAATGGCTAAAGAAGGAAAGTATGCTACACTGAGACTTCCGTCAGGAGAGATGAGAATGGTTCCAATCATTTGCAGAGCTTCTATCGGAGTTGTAGGTAATGGAGATCACAACCTGATCAACATTGGTAAAGCAGGACGTAAACGTCACATGGGTATCAGACCAACAGTTCGTGGTTCTGTAATGAACCCGAATGACCATCCGCATGGTGGTGGTGAAGGTAAGACAGGAATCGGTCGTCCGGGTCCGTGTACACCTTGGGGTAAACCAGCACTTGGTCTTAAGACAAGAAAGAAAAACAAATCTTCTAACAAGATGATCGTAAGAAGAAGAGATGGTAAAGCAATCAAATAATTAAGGAGGTTAGAACCTATGGCACGTTCAATTAAAAAAGGACCATTCGCAGACGCAAGCCTGCTTAAGAAGATCGACGCAATGAACGCTGCGGGAGAAAAATCTGTTGTTAAAACATGGTCTCGCCGTTCTACAATCTTCCCAAGCATGGTTGGACATACAATTGCCGTTCATGACGGAAGAAAACATGTACCTGTATATGTAACAGAGGATATGGTAGGACACAAACTCGGTGAGTTCGTAGCTACCAGAACTTATAGAGGACATGGAAAAGACGAAAAGAAATCAAAAGTTAGATAATTAGATTGTGAAAGGAGGGTTCATCCATGGCTAAAGGACATAGATCCCAGATTAAGAGAGAAAGAAATGCTAACAAAGATACAAGACCTTCTGCTAAGTTATCTTACGCAAGAGTTTCTGTTCAGAAAGCATGCTTCGTATTAGATGCCATCAGAGGTAAGGATGTAACAACAGCACTTGGTATTTTGACATACAATCCAAGATATGCTTCTAGTTTAATAAAGAAATTATTAGAGTCTGCAATTGCTAATGCTGAGAACAATAACGGCATGAATGCTGAGAACCTGTATATTGCAGAGGCTTATGCAAACAAAGGACCAACAATGAAGAGAATCAGACCGAGAGCACAGGGCAGAGCTTACAGAATCGAGAAGAGAATGAGCCACATTACACTTGTGCTTGATGAAAGATAAGGAGGGCAAACATGGGACAGAAAGTTAATCCTCATGGCTTGAGAGTCGGTGTTATCAAAGACTGGGACTCAAGATGGTATGCAGAAAAAGATTTCGCAGACTACTTAGTAGAAGACCATGAAATCAGAACGTATCTTAAGAAAAGATTATACAGCGCCGGTGTTTCTAAGATCGAGATCGAAAGAGCATCTGACCGCGTTAAAATTATTATTTATACAGCAAAACCTGGAGTAGTAATCGGTAAAGGTGGAGCAGAGATTGAAAAAGTAAAAGGTGAACTTACACAGTTTACTGACAAGAAGTTAATCGTAGACATCAAAGAGGTTAAGAGACCGGATAAAGATGCTCAGTTAGTAGCAGAAAATATCGCTCTTCAGCTTGAGAACCGTATTTCTTTCAGACGTGCTATGAAATCCTGCATGTCAAGAACTATGAAATCAGGAGCTCTCGGAGTTAAGACATCTGTTTCTGGACGTCTTGGTGGAGCTGATATGGCTCGTACAGAGTTCTACAGCGAGGGAACAATTCCTCTTCAGACACTTAGAGCAGACATCGACTACGGATTCGCCGAGGCAAACACAACTTACGGAAAAGTTGGTGTTAAAGTATGGATTTACAAAGGCGAGGTTCTTCCGGAAAAAGCACATAAGGAAGGAGAGAAATAAATCATGTTAATGCCAAAAAGAGTAAAACGTCGTAAACAGTTCCGTGGTACCATGAAAGGTAAAGCACTTCGCGGAAATAAGATTACAAACGGTGAATATGGTATTGTTGCAATGGAACCATGCTGGATCCGTTCCAACCAGATCGAAGCAGCCCGTATCGCTATGACACGTTACATCAAGCGTGGTGGTAAAGTTTGGATCAAAATATTCCCAGATAAACCTGTAACTACAAAACCAGCTGAAACACGTATGGGTTCTGGTAAAGGAACCTTAGAGTACTGGGTAGCTGTTGTAAAACCGGGACGCGTAATGTTCGAGATCGCCGGTGTATCAGAAGAAGTTGCAAGAGAAGCTCTTCGTCTGGCAACACACAAGCTTCCTTGTAAATGTAAAGTAGTTTCTCGCGCAGACTTAGAAGGCGGTGATAACAGTGAAAATTAATGCATTTGTAGAAGATTTAAAAACAAAATCAGCTGCAGAGCTGAATGAAGAATTAGTAGCTGCTAAAAAGGAACTTTTCAACTTAAGATTCCAGAACGCAACAAATCAGTTAGATAATACAAGCAGAATCAAAGAAGTAAGAAGAAACATTGCCAGAATTCAGACAGTAATTACTGAAAAGGCAGCTCAATAAGCATCCAATAAAAGAAAGGAGCAGAGACTGTGGAAAGAAATCTTAGAAAAACCAGAGTTGGTAAGGTTATCAGCAATAAAATGGATAAGACCATAGTAGTTGCAGTTGAAGATCATGTAAAGCATCCTCTTTATAAGAAGATCGTAAAGAGAACATACAAATTAAAAGCACATGATGAAGCAAATGAATGCAACATTGGTGACAAAGTAAAAGTTATGGAAACAAGACCATTATCTAAAGATAAGAGATGGAGACTTGTTGAAATTATGGAAAAAGCAAAATAGTATAAGGAGGGAAACCTGCATGATACAGCAAGAAAGCAGACTGAAAGTAGCAGACAATACAGGTGCGAAAGAGTTACTGTGTATCCGTGTACTTGGTGGATCTACAAGAAGATATGCAAGTATCGGAGACGTGATCGTTGCTACTGTTAAAGATGCAACACCAGGCGGCGTTGTTAAAAAAGGTGACGTTGTAAAGGCAGTTGTTGTTCGTACTGTAAACAGCACTCGTCGTAAAGATGGTTCTTACATTCGTTTTGATGAGAACGCTGCAGTTATTATAAAAGATGACAAGACACCAAGAGGAACCCGTATCTTTGGGCCTGTAGCAAGAGAGCTTCGTGACAAACAGTTCATGAGAATTGTTTCCTTGGCTCCGGAAGTACTGTAAGGAGGTGCGAACGAAGATGTCAATGTTAAAGATTAAAAAAGGCGATACAGTTAAAGTTATCGCTGGTAAAGATAAAGACAAAGAAGGAAAAGTTCTTTCCGTAGATCAGAAAAACGCAAGAGTTGTTGTTGAAGGCGTAAACATGGTTACTAAGCACACAAAACCTAGTGCAACAAACCAGGCTGGTGGAATCATCCAGCAGGAAGCTGCTATCGACATTTCTAACGTAATGTACATCCACAAAGGAAAAGCTACAAGAGTTGGAATCAAGATGGACGGAGACAAAAAAGTACGTTTCGCTAAATCAACAGGCGAAGTGATCGATTAATTCTGGAAAGGAGGGTATACACTTTGAGTAGACTGAAAGAACAGTATCAGAACGAGATCGTTGATGCATTAACGAAAAAGTTCGGATATAAGAATATTATGGAAGTACCGAAGCTCGATAAAGTTGTTATCAACATGGGTGTAGGTGAAGCAAAAGACAATGCAAAACTGTTAGATTCTGCAATCGCTGATATGGAGAAGATTACAGGACAGAAAGCAGTTATCTGCCGTGCTAAAAAATCTGTAGCGAACTTCAAATTAAGAGAAGGAATGGCTATCGGATGTAAAGTTACTTTAAGAGGAGAAAAGATGTATGAGTTCGTTGATCGTCTGATCAACCTTGCACTTCCTCGTGTACGTGACTTCAGAGGTGTTAATCCAAACGCATTTGACGGAAGAGGAAACTACGCACTCGGAATTAAAGAGCAGCTCATCTTCCCTGAAATCGAGTACGATAAAGTAGATAAAGTAAGAGGAATGGACATCATCTTTGTTACAACAGCAAAGACTGATGAAGAGGCTCGTGAATTGTTAACACAGTTCAACATGCCGTTCACAAAATAAGGAGGTAAATTATGGCTAAGACAGCAATGAAAGTAAAACAGCAGCGTAAGCAGAAATTCTCCACAAGAGAATATAATCGTTGCAAAATCTGTGGTCGTCCACATGCATATTTGAGAAAATATGGAATCTGCCGTGTTTGCTTCCGCGAATTGGCATACAAAGGACAGATCCCAGGCGTTAAGAAAGCAAGTTGGTAAAGGAGGAAACAATTCATGACTATGAGCGATCCAATTGCAGATATGCTTACAAGAATTCGTAATGCAAATACTGCGAAACACGATACAGTTGATGTACCGGCATCTAAAATGAAACTTGCGATTGCAAACATCCTGTTAGATGAAGGATATATCACAAAATATGATGTCATCGAAGACGGAATCTTCAAGACAATTCATATTACACTGAAATACGGTGCAGACAAGAATGAAAAGGTAATCACAGGTCTTAAGAGAATTTCTAAGCCAGGTCTTCGTGTTTACGCTAACAGCGCAGACATTCCGAAAGTAATGGGCGGACTTGGAACAGCGATCATCTCTACTAACAAAGGCGTGATCACAGATAAAGAAGCTAGAAAACTTGGCGTAGGTGGAGAAGTACTCTGCTACGTTTGGTAGTAACTGCAAACTGAAAACAGAGTGGGCGTAAGCTCACTCCGAGAATCTAAGTTAAGGAGGAACAGGATATGTCACGTATCGGAAGACATCCAGTTGCTATTCCTGCAGGCGTTGAAGTAACAATTGCAGAGAATAACTATGTGACCGTTAAAGGTCCAAAAGGAACACTTGAAAAAGCTCTCCCTGTAGAGATGGAAATCAAACAGGAAGGCGACGAAATCGTCGTAACAAGACCGAATGACTTAAAGAAAATGAAATCTTTACATGGTCTTACAAGAACACTGATCAACAACATGGTAGTAGGTGTTACAGCAGGATATGAGAAAGTTCTGGAAGTAAACGGAGTTGGTTACAGAGCAGCTAAATCCGGAAACAAATTAACACTGAACCTTGGATATTCTCATCCGGTAGAGATGGAAGATCCAGAAGGTGTTGAGACTGTTGTTGAAGGTCAGAACAAGATCACTGTTAAAGGTATTGATAAAGAAAAAGTAGGCCAGTATGCAGCTGAGATCAGAGATAAGAGAAGACCGGAGCCATATAAGGGCAAGGGAATCAAATATGCTGATGAAGTAATTAGACGTAAAGTCGGTAAGACTGGTAAGAAATAAGAAAGGAGAGTGTGAAAATGGTTAGCAAAAAATCTAGAAGTGAAGTACGTGTAAACAAACACAGAAAGTTACGTAACCGTTTAAGTGGTACAGCACAGTGCCCACGTCTGGCAGTGTTCAGAAGTAACAATCATATGTATGCACAGATCATCGATGACGTAGCACAGACAACTCTGGTTTCCGCATCCACTCTTCAGAAAGATGTGAAGGCAAACTTAGAGAAAACAAACAACGTTGATGCAGCAGCATATCTTGGAAAAGTAATCGCTGAGAAAGCTCTTGAAAAAGGAATCAAAGAAGTAGTTTTCGACAGAGGTGGATTTATTTACCAGGGTAAAGTACAGGCATTAGCAGATGCAGCTAGAGAAGCTGGATTGAATTTCTAATAAGGAGGAGCACACATGAGACAGGAACGTATTGATGCTAGTCAGTTAGAGTTAAATGAAAAAGTGGTATCAATCAAGCGTGTAACCAAAGTTGTTAAAGGTGGCCGTAACATGAGATTCACAGCTTTAGTAGTTGTCGGAGACGGAAATGGTCATGTTGGTGCAGGCTTAGGAAAAGCTACAGAGATTCCGGAAGCAATCCGTAAAGGAAAAGAAGATGCAGCAAAGAATCTTATCAATGTAGCATTAGATGAAAATGAAAGTATTACACACGATTTTATCGGTAAATTCGGAGGAGCTTCCGTATTACTTAAGAAAGCTCCGGAAGGTACTGGAGTTATCGCCGGTGGTCCGGCGCGTGCCGTAATCGAGATGGCAGGAATCAAGAACATCCGTACAAAATCTCTTGGTTCTAACAACAAACAGAATGTTGTTCTTGCTACAATCGAAGGATTACGTCAGGTTAAGACTCCGGAAGCAGTAGCTAAGCTTCGCGGTAAATCTGTTGAAGAGATCTTAGGCTAAGGAGGGAGAACCAAATGGCAAATTTAAAAGTTACATTAGTAAAATCTACAATTGGTGCTGTACCGAAGCATAAGAAAACTGTAGAAGCACTTGGACTGAAGAAAGTCAACAAAACAGTTGAACTTCCGGATAATGCAGCTACCAGAGGTATGGTAAAACAGGTACAACACCTGGTAAAAGTTGAAGAAGCGTAAGAATTTAGATATCAGATAAGGAGGTGTTACAATGGATTTATCTAACTTAAGACCAGCTGATGGATCAAAACAGAGTGATAATTTCAGAAAAGGACGTGGACACGGATCTGGAAATGGTAAAACAGCCGGTAAGGGACACAAAGGTCAGAAAGCTCGTTCAGGAGGCACAAGACCAGGTTTCGAAGGTGGACAGATGCCGTTATACAGAAGAATTCCGAAGAGAGGATTTACAAACAGAAATTCTAAGACAATCGTTGGAATTAACGTAGATGCTCTTGAAGTATTCGAGAACGATGCAGTTGTTTCAGTAGAGACACTGATCGAACAGGGAATCGTTAAAAATCCTAGAGATGGAGTTAAGATTCTTGGAAACGGAGAGTTAACTAAAAAGCTTACAGTACAGGCTAATGCATTCAGCAAAGGAGCAATTGCTAAGATTGAGGCTTTAGGTGGAAAAGCAGAGGTGATCTAATGTTTGATACATTGCGAAGAGCATTTAAAATTAAGGATCTCCGGAGAAGAATCGGATATACATTTTTAATGTTAATCGTGATTAGACTCGGTTCAGAACTGCCGACACCGGGAGTTAACCCAAGCTATATCAAAGAGTTTTTTGCACAGAACACAGGTGAAGCGTTTAATTTATTTAACGCTTTCACCGGTGGATCTTTTGAGCAGATGTCCGTATTTGCTCTGAGTATTACACCATACATTACATCATCCATCATTATCCAGCTTCTTACAATTGCGATTCCGCAGTTGGAAGAGATGCAGAAAGATGGTGAAGACGGAAGAAAGAAACTTACAAAAATTACCCGTTATCTTACAGTTGTACTTGCTCTGATCGAATCAATTGCGATGTCAGTTGGATTTGGACGTCAGGGACTTCTGAAAGAATACAACTTTGTAAATGCTGCAATCGTAGTATTAACACTGACAGCCGGATCCGCATTCTTGATGTGGGCAGGTGAACAGATTACAGAGAAGGGCGTAGGAAATGGTATTTCCATCGTTCTGGTGATTAATATTCTTTCCCGTGTACCGAATGATATGACAACACTTTACAGCCAGTTCGTAAAAGGCAAGAGCATTGCCAAAGGCGGACTCGCGGCAGTAATTATTCTTGCAATCATTCTTGCACTTGTAGTATTTACTACATTGCTTCAAGATGCTGAACGCAGAATCGCGGTACAGTATTCACAGAAGGTGACAGGAAGAAGAACATACGGTGGACAGACAACACACATCCCGTTGAAAGTAAACACCGCAGGTGTTATTCCGATCATCTTTGCATCATCTCTGATGCAGTTTCCGATTGTCATTGCTTCACTGGCAGGCAAGGGAAACGGTAACGGAATTGGAAGTCAGATCTTAAAGGGAATGAATCAGGGTAACTGGTTGAATCCGGATCAGATTCAGTACAGCTGGGGATTAGTCGTATACATTATATTGACAGTATTCTTTGCTTACTTCTATACATCCATTACATTCAATCCATTAGAGATTGCAAATAATATGAAAAAAAGCGGTGGATTTATCCCGGGTATCCGTCCTGGTAAACCAACCGTAGAATATTTGACAAAGAGACTTAACTATATCATCTTTATCGGAGCATGCGGACTTGTCATTGTACAGGTTATTCCGATTTTCTTTAATGGATGGTTAGGTGCAAAAGTATCCTTTGGTGGTACATCACTGATCATTATTGTCAGCGTCGTACTTGAAACACTCAAACAGATTGAGTCACAGTTATTAGTACGTAACTACAAAGGATTTTTGAACAGTTAAGCATATAAGCAATTTGACTCGCGGATTTTATCCGCGGGTTAAAATGCTATAAGGAGGAACTCATATGAAAATTATTATGTTAGGAGCCCCTGGAGCGGGCAAGGGAACTCAGGCAAAGAAAATTGCCGCAAAATATAACATTCCTCATATTTCAACCGGAGACATCTTTAGAGCAAACATTAAAAATGGTACGGAATTGGGTAAACAAGCGAAAACGTACATGGATCAGGGACTTCTTGTTCCGGATGAACTGGTTGTAGATCTCGTTGTAGACCGCGTGAACCAGGAAGATTGTAAAGAAGGATATGTTCTGGACGGATTTCCGAGAACAATCCCGCAGGCAGAAGCATTGGATGTTGCACTTGAAAAACTGGGACAGAAAATAGATTATGCGATTGATGTAGATGTCCCGGATGAGAATATAGTTCATCGTATGGGTGGCCGCCGTGCATGTGTAGGTTGTGGCGCAACATATCATCTGGAATATGCTCCGACCAAAGTAGATGGTATCTGCGATACATGCGGAAAAGAGCTAATTTTAAGAGATGATGACAAGCCGGAGACAGTGAAGAAACGTCTTGGGGTATATCATGAGCAGACACAGCCGTTGATTGACTATTATACAAAAGCCGGAATACTGACTACAGTCGATGGAACGATTGATATCGAGGATGTATTCCAGACAATCGTAAAGATTTTAGGAGAATAAGAACATGCCAATTACAGTAAAATCGTCCAGAGAAATTGAATTAATGACAGAAGCCGGACGTATATTGGAAATTGTTCATAAGGAATTAGAAAAAGCACTTCATCCGGGAATGACGACCAAGGCAATCGACCGCCTTGGTGAAGAGATCATCCGCAGCTATGGATGTATCCCGTCATTTCTGGATTACAATGGATATCCGGCATCAATCTGTGTGTCAGTGAACGATGAAGTGGTTCACGGAATTCCGAGTGAACACAGGATCATCAGAGAAGGCGACATTGTCAGCCTGGATGCAGGAGTTATTTATAAAGGATATCACTCGGATGCAGCACGTACACATTGCGTTGGAGAAGTATCCAAAGAGGCGCAGGATCTGGTACGCGTGACAAGAGAGTGTTTCTTCGAAGGTATAAAATACGCGAAAGAAGGCAATCATTTATTTGATATATCCGGGGCAATCGGAAGATACGCTGAAGAGAGAGGATACGGCGTTGTGCGTGACCTGTGCGGCCATGGCATAGGAACAGCACTTCATGAGGCACCGGAGATACCGAATTATGAGATGAAGCGTAAAGGTGTACTGTTAAAAGCCGGAATGACACTTGCTATTGAACCTATGATTAACATCGGTGGATGGGAAGTTGACTGGATGGATGATGACTGGACTGTAGTAACAAGAGACCATTCGTTATCTGCACATTATGAGAATACGGTATTGATCACAGAAAACGAACCGAAACTTCTTTCTTTAACTGAGGGCATATAGTATGGACAGATTTGAAAAAGGAATGCTTGTCAGATCGAAAGCCGGACATGATGCGGGAGAGATCTTTATCATAACCGGAACAGAAGATGCATATGTATATCTGGCGGATGGAAGACTACGCACGTTACAGAAACCAAAAAAGAAAAAGAAGAAACATGTGCAGATCATATTGCAGCAATATGATATACAGGATGCAGACGATGTAAAGATCAGACGGATCATAAAGGAATGGAATAAGAAAGAAGAAAATCAGGAGGATTAGAGATGTCAAAAGCTGACGTAATTGAAATTGAAGGAACTGTAGTAGAAAAATTACCTAACGCAATGTTTCAGGTAGAACTGGAAAATGGTCACCAGGTACTTGCACATATCAGTGGAAAGCTCAGAATGAACTTTATCAAGATTCTGCCAGGTGACAAAGTAACTTTAGAATTATCCCCATATGATCTTTCAAAAGGAAGAATTATCTGGAGAGATAAATAAATTATAAAAAGTCTATTGACTTTGCTGGACAAATGATGCTATACTATATAAGCGCGTTTTCGGGCATTTCTATGTGTAAAGACGAATGAGTTGCGGTTTTTACAGCGAAAAAGCGCAAGATACAAAAGGCAGAGCAATGGATGAAAGGAGGATCCCCGTGAAGGTTAGATCATCAGTAAAACCAATTTGCGAAAAATGCAAAGTAATCAAAAGAAAAGGAAGCGTTCGCATTATCTGCGAGAACCCGAAGCATAAACAGAGACAGGGTTAATTAAGGCGGCTGATAGACGACACACCAGGAGGTGTGTAGACTATTTGAAATATACAAGGAAACACCTGTAGCCGGTGACTATCCTCGTATATTGCTTCTAATGCCGGCTCGTCATTGCCGTTTTATGAAGCGGTGGCCGGAAAGGGTGTGGATACCGACACACCTGGGATTTCATTAAGAGAATCCCCTATTAAAGACAATGAAAACTAAGTAAAAAGAAAATGGAGGAACAATCACATGGCTCGTATAGCAGGTGTAGACTTACCAAGAGACAAACGTGTCGAGATCGGATTAACTTATATCTATGGAATCGGCAGAGCAAGTGCAACACGTATTTTAGCAGAAGCAGGCGTTGATGCTGATATCCGCTGCAGAGATCTGACAGACGAAGACGTTAAGAAGATCAGTGCAGTAATCGATGAGACACAGACAGTAGAAGGTGATCTTCGTAGAGAGATCGCTCTGAACATTAAGAGACTTCAGGAGATCGGATGCTACAGAGGTATCCGTCACAGAAAAGGACTTCCGGTTCGTGGTCAGAAGACTAAGACAAATGCAAGAACAAGAAAAGGTCCTAAGAGAACAGTAGCAAACAAAAAGAAATAATTAAAAAGGAAAGTGTAGGTTAGTTTTATTATGGCAAAGAAAGTTACAAAAAAAGTGACAAAGAGACGTGTCAAGAAAAACGTTGAACATGGACAGGCTCACATCCAGTCATCTTTTAATAACACAATCGTTACATTAACAGATGCTCAGGGAAATGCTCTTTCATGGGCAAGTGCAGGCGGTCTTGGATTTAGAGGTTCAAGAAAATCTACCCCTTATGCAGCTCAGATGGCAGCTGAAACAGCAGCTAAAGCAGCATTAGTACATGGTTTGAAATCAGTTGACGTTATGGTTAAAGGACCAGGTTCAGGTAGAGAAGCAGCAATTCGTGCCCTGCAGGCATGCGGAATTGACGTAACAAGTATCAAGGATGTTACTCCGGTACCACACAATGGCTGCCGTCCGCCGAAACGCAGAAGAGTGTAATACTTATTTTAGATTTATTATACGCTTACCGTAAACTGATTGAAATTAGGAGGAAATAAAACATGGCAGTAAATAGAGTTCCGGTTCTTAAAAGATGCCGTTCTCTCGGAATGGATCCGGTATATTTAGGAATTGATAAAAAGTCCAACAGACAGTTAAAAAGATCCAATAGAAAAATGAGCGAGTATGGTCTTCAGTTACGTGAAAAACAGAAAGCTAAATTCATCTATGGTGTATTAGAGAAACCTTTCAGAAACTACTACAAGAAAGCTAAACAGATGTCAGGTATGACTGGTGAAAACCTGATGGTTTTTCTTGAGTCCAGACTGGACAACGTAGTATTCCGTATGGGACTTGCAAGAACAAGACGTGAAGCAAGACAGATCGTTGACCACAAACATGTACTTGTTAATGGTAAACAGGTAAACATCCCATCTTACCTTATCAAAGCTGGTGATGTGATCGAAATCAAAGAAGCTAAGAAGAGCTCAACAAGATATAAAGAGATCGTAGAAGTTACAGGCGGACGTATGGTTCCGGATTGGTTAGAAGTTGACGCTGAAGCTCTGAAAGGAACAGTTAAAGAACTTCCAAACCGTGAAGCAATCGATGTTCCAGTAGACGAGATGTTAATCGTCGAGTTGTATTCTAAATAATAACCCGTAACACCACAGGAGGTGGACTTAGTGTTTGATTTTAATAAACCCAATATTGAAATAACTGAGATTTCAGAAGATAAGAAATATGGAAGATTCGTTGTAGAACCACTCGAAAGAGGATATGGTACAACATTAGGTAACTCCCTTAGAAGAATCATGCTTTCATCTTTACCGGGTGCTGCAATCAGCCAGGTGAAGATTGATGGGGTACTTCATGAGTTCAGCTCCATTCCAGGGGTGAAAGAGGATGTTACAGAGATTATCATGAACTTGAAATCACTGGCTATCAAGAATACATCCGAGACAGATGAGCCTAAGACAGCTTATATCGAGTTCGAGGGTGAAGGTGTTGTAACAGCAGCAGACATTCAGGTGGATCAGGACATCGAGATCATGAATCCTGAGACAGTAATCGCTACACTGAACGGCGGTGCAGACAGCAAGCTTTACATGGAATTAACCATCACGAAAGGAAGAGGATATGTAAGCTCTGATAAGAATAAGAACGACGATTTGCCGATTGCGGTAATTCCGATTGATTCTATCTACACACCGGTTGAACGTGTAAATCTTACCGTTGAAAATACTCGTGTTGGTCAGATTACAGATTTTGACAAATTAACATTAGATGTATACACAAACGGAACACTGCTCCCGGATGAAGCAGTAAGTTTGGCAGCTAAGGTACTCAGCGAGCACCTGAAACTGTTCATTGATCTGTCAGAAGTAGCTCAGGCTGCAGAAGTAATGATCGAAAAAGAAGATGACGAGAAAGAGAAAGTGCTTGAGATGAGCATTGACGAATTAGAGTTATCTGTACGTTCTTACAATTGTCTGAAGAGGGCTGGTATTAACACGGTTGAAGAACTGACAAACAGAACACCGGAAGACATGATGAAAGTTCGTAACCTTGGACGTAAGTCCTTAGAAGAAGTACTTGCTAAGCTTGATGAATTAGGATTAAGCTTAAGCAAAGGAGAGGAATAAATCGGGTTTCCACGGTTTTTCCTAAAAGTGCCTTCTGCTGATAAGTCTGAAAGTGCACAGCAGAGCATTTGGCTAGTAAGCCCGAAGAGTATAACCAAGTGTAAATATGGAGGATATGAATAATGGCAAAGTATAGAAAACTCGGCAGAACATCAAGCCAGAGAAAAGCTTTATTAAGAAACCAGGTAACAGCATTACTTAACAATGGTAAGATCAAGACTACAGAAGCTAAAGCTAAAGAGATCCGCAAGATCGCTGAAGGTCTGATCGCTATGGCTGTCAGAGAAAAAGACAACTTTGAAGAAGTAACTGTTAAAGCTAAAGTTGCTCGCAAAGACAAAGACGGAAAACGTGTAAAAGAAGTTGTAGACGGTAAGAAAGTTACAGTATACGATGAAGTTGACAAGACAATCAAGAAAGATATGCCTAGCAGACTTCACGCACGTCGTCAGATGTTAAAAGTTCTCTATCCTGTAAAAGAAGTTCCGACAGCACAGGCTGGAAGAAAGAAAAATACAAAAGATGTTGACCTTGTTGCAAAACTCTTTGATGAGATTGCACCAAAATATGCTGATCGTAACGGTGGTTACACAAGAATCATCAAGATCGGACAGCGTAAAGGTGATGCAGCAATGGAAGTTCTGATCGAACTGGTTTAATTATCAGATTGCTGAAAGAATATCGGAAGACTATGAAGCAGAGTTGTTTCATAGTCTTTTTTTGCATAAAAAAGTGAAAGGGTTGAAATTGTAGGTGTTCTTGTGAAAATCATTACGCAGGGAATTGTAATTGTCTTCAACTATATTATTGCTAAATGTTACTTATTCGAAGATTAATTTAGAAAAAGTTAAAGAAAACTGTACAAGTAAGTATAGATGAAATAAATAAATTGTGACAAAATCATCAATAAATCGTTAAATTATCTACTTTTGCTGTGCATGATTACAAATGAGAAAAAAAATGCTATAATAAGAAAACTGCATCAATAATAATACAAAGAAGGGATGTATGAAATGAGTAGGTTAGAAATTGCCTCTCCAAAAAAGGCGAAAATCGTTATGGAAGGCCTTTACAAAGATCTGGAGAGAAGAATCGAATCAAGCCCTCCGGGCTTATGTCCGGTTGATATGGCAAGAGCATTTTTGGAGTTATGTCACGCACAGACATGTGGAAAGTGTGTACCATGCCGTATTGGATTGGGACAGTTAAACCAGTTCATCAAAGATGTACTGGATGGTAAAGCAACAATGGAGACATTAGACACTATGGAGCAGACAGCATTGTCTATTATGGAATCAGCGGACTGTGCGATTGGTTACGAAGCTGCGAACATGGTATACAAAGGACTGATCGGATATCGCGATGATTATGTAGAGCATATTCAGAGAGGACGTTGTACCTGTACATATAATCAGCCGGTACCTTGTGTGTCTTTATGTCCGGCACATGTTGATATTCCGGGATATATTGCATTAGTAGGAGAAGGAAGATATGCGGATGCAATCCGCCTGATCCGTAAGGATAATCCATTCCCGACGACATGTGGATTTATCTGTGAGCATCCTTGTGAGGCAAGATGCCGCAGAAACATGGTAGATGATTCTGTAAATATCCGCGGACTGAAACGTGTTGCGGCTGATTTCGCAGGAGAAGTAGAGCCGCCGAAGTGTGCAAAGAGCACAGGTAAGAAGATCGCAGTACTCGGTGGAGGACCGGGAGGATTAAGTGCAGCATATTATCTTCAGTTAATGGGGCATCAGACAACTGTATATGAGATGCTTCCGAAACTGGGAGGAATGTTACGTTATGGTATTCCAAACTATCGTCTGCCGAAAGAGAGACTCGAAGATGACATTAACGCAATTCTGAAGACCGGAGTAGAAGTCAAATACGGTCTGAAGATTGGTCAGGATATCAATATTCAGGAATTAAGAGAACAGTACGATGCAGTGCTGATTACAATCGGAGCTAGTACAGATAAGAAACTGGGCCTTGACGGGGAAGACGCAGATGGAATCTTATCCGCAGTGCAGTTCTTACGTAATGTAGGAAAGAACGAGATCATGGATTTGACCGGAAAAGAAGTTGCTGTCATCGGTGGCGGTAACGTATCCATGGATGCAGTTCGTACAGCTAAGAGACTGGGCGCTAAGAAGGTAAGTATCGTATATCGTAGACGAGTAGCAGATATGACAGCTCTTCCGGGGGAAATAGAAGGCGCTGTAGCAGAAGGTATCGAATTACAGACACTCAAAGCACCTGCTTCACTCGATATTGATGAGAAGCACCATATTAAGGGAATTTATGTAACTCCGCAGATGATCAGTTCTATCAAAGATGGAAGAGCAAGCATCAAACCGACCGGAGAAGACGACATTTATATCCCATGTGATGTACTGATCGTAGCAATCGGACAGAATATCGAGACACGTCATTTTGAAGAAGCAGGTATCCCGGTTGAGCGTGGTAAGATCGTTACAAAGAGTACAGGAACATTTGAGAATATGCCAGGTGTATTTGCCGGTGGAGACTGTGCAAGTGGTCCGGCATCTGTTATTAAAGCAATTGCTGCTGCAAAAGTTGTTGCTGCCAATATTGATGAATATCTGGGATACCATCACGAGATTTCCTGTGATGTTGAGATTCCGGAAGCAGCCCTTCGTGACAGAACTCCATGTGGAAGAGTCAATCTGACAGAGCGTGAAGCATGTGAGAGAGTCTGTGATTTTGAAGGCGTAGAAAACTGTATGACAGAGAAGGAAGCAAAACAGGAGGCAAGCAGATGCCTTCGCTGCGATCACTTTGGATACGGAATATTTAAAGGAGGCAGAGAGACATTATGGTAAATCTTACAATAGATGGAAAAAAGATCTCAGTAGAAGAGAATACCACAATTATGGAGGCTGCCGCATCAAATGGAATTCCGATTCCAAAACTTTGTTATCTCAAAGGAATTAACGAGATTGCAGCCTGTCGTGTTTGTGTTGTTGAATTAGAAGGAAAAGAAAAACTCATCACATCCTGTAACAATGTTGTAAAAGAAGGCATGGTGATCTATACAAACAGCCCGAAGGTACGTAGACATAGAAGAACAACAGTGGAACTGATTTTATCTCAGCATGATTGCGAGTGTGTGACATGCTCAAGAAGTGGCAACTGTAGTTTACAGACAGTGGCGAATGATCTGAATATTTTTGATATTCCGTTCAAGATGCAGCTGGAGAAACAGCCATGGGACAAACATTTCCCGTTGATCCGCGATTCTTCCAAATGTATCAAGTGCATGCGTTGCGTACAGGTTTGTGATAAGATCCAGGGACTTGGAATCTGGGATGTAGAAGGTACCGGTTCCAGAACAACGATCAATGTTGCAGGTCACAGAAGTATTGATGAAGCAGACTGTGCACTTTGCGGTCAGTGTATTACACATTGTCCGGTAGGAGCGCTTCGTGAGCGTGACGATACAGAGAAAGTATGGAAAGCAATTGAGGATAAAGACAAGATCGTAGTAGCTCAGGTTGCACCGGCTGTTCGTACAGCATGGGGTGAAGAGTTAGGTCTTGCACCGGAAGATGCCAAAGTTGGAAAGATTCTGGATGCTTTGAAGAGAATGGGCGTTGATTATGTATTTGATACCACATTCTCAGCAGATCTTACGATCATGGAAGAAGGAACGGAGTTCCTGAAACGTTTCACATCCGGAGAGTTAAAAGAACGTCCGATGTTCACATCCTGCTGTCCGGGCTGGATTCGTTTCATTAAGTCACAGTTCCCACATCTGGTAAAACAGCTCTCAACTGCAAAATCACCACAGCAGATGTTCGGTGCTGCTATGAAGACGTATTTCGCAGAAAAACTGGGCGTAGAGCCGGAGAAGATCTACACACTGTCCGTAATGCCATGTGTGGCTAAGAAGGGCGAGCGTGAGATGGAACTGTATTATGAAGAGTATGCAGGACATGATATTGACGCAGTTATTACAACAAGAGAGCTGGTAAGAATGATCCGCTCTGCTCATATCAGTCCGGATACATTAGAAGATATTGCAAGTGACAGACCGATGCAGGAAGGTTCCGGAGCAGGTGTGATCTTCGGAGCAACCGGTGGAGTGATGGAGGCTGCACTTCGCAGCGCTTACTACCTGCTTAAGAATGAGAATCCGGAAGCTGACGCATTCAAAGTTGTCAGAAGCCAGGGATTCCAGGAGAACGACGGTGTTGTAGAAGCTGATTTTGCCATTGACGATATCACTGTAAAGACGGCAGTTGTCAGTGGACTTGCAAACACAAGAGCCTTGCTTGAGAAGATCGAGCGCGGAGATGTCCATTACGATTTCGTAGAAGTTATGGCTTGCCCAGGCGGATGCGTAGGCGGTGGCGGACAGCCGATCCACGATGGAGAAGAGCTTGCGTTTGAGCGAGGAAAGAATCTGTATTATCTGGATAAGAATGCAGATATCCGTTTCTCACATGAGAACAAAGATGTACTTAAGATGTATGAAGAATATTTTGAGAAACCAAATTCTCACAAAGCACATATGCTGCTTCACACAGACCACATCGCAAGTATGGAAAGATAGAATTAATTATAAACTCATTTATAAAACTCCTAAAAAACTAACTAAACGTATCAGGCAGGAAATCTGTCTGGTGCGTTTTTTTCATTGGATTTTCCGGCATGATTTGTTAGAATGATATTAAGATCAAAAAATATTACGAAAGCGGATGTCGAAATGGGGTTATTAAATACATTTGATATGTTGGAGGAATTACTGGCACAGAACCAGTTTGAGCTGTTGCCTCCGAATGAAGAGAAAAAAGAAATTCGACTTGTTTATCTGATGAATGATGCAGTCGAGAGCTTTCTTGTATTCAAAGAAGCAAAGATGACCGGATTTTATGAAGAAGGTTATGAAGGTTCGGTTGATGCAACCTTGAAGCGGGACAAGGACCGTTATATTCTGGCGGTACTTTGCGGCGATTCAATGGTAACGATATTTTTTCAGCGGCTGGAATTTGAATATATGCTGTATGATTACGGAGAAATCGGGCATTTCTGGGTGAGAGGCTATGAATATCTCAGACAGTTGGAATATAAAATTGCTATTTTACAGGACAAATGGAAATACCTGGGTGATACCTACTGCACAGAAAGGGAGCAGTGGCTTGTGAAACTTGCCGGATTTCCACCGCTTAGTTATGGCTGTTATCCTTCAGCGCCGAAGAAATATATTGTTCCGAAAGAGCATTTGTGGGTTCCGGACGAAGAAGGAATCAAAGTTCTGGAAGAGATCGCGGCAGAGGCAGAGGATATGAGCCTCGTGCACAGTCTTAAGACTTACCGGAAATATGCATCCGAATGTGTATCGAATCCGGTTCTTGCACGCGTGATGGCAAAATGGATTGCTGTGAAACTGCACCGCAAAAGCCACGCCAAGACAATTGATATCTTGATGCGGAAGTTCCGTCATGCAGGCGCTGTTTATCCAAAACGTAAATACGATGAAGCGTCGATGGAAAAATATAAGCTCATCATGGATGCAGCAAGAAAGCGCAAAATGGAATTAAAAAAAGAAGGAAGAGAAACGGTGATTCTCCGGGAAGAGCCTTTTATTACAGCAAGAGACAGTATTGAATTTCATGTGTACCTGATGATATGGAGAGAAGGAAGACTGAATCGGATGGTGGATATAGAGACATTTGCGCTACCGGGAGATGATTCCGTAGCTCATCAGGTGGAGCAGAGGTAATAGTGAGGTATATAAAATGAAGCAGGCAGAGAACAAAAGCGAAAAGATGAAGTATCGTCTGGCAGAGGCATTGATAGAAGCAATGCCATCAGAACTGACAAAAATATTCAGGGAAATTAAATTAATTAAGAAATGAGCAGGCAAAATGAATGCCTGCTCGTTTCTTTTTTTATAATTAGATTATTGAATATATAGTATTAAATCTACCAGAATACATTGCCACCTACATTAATCCCGGCATGTCCGGTAAAGGCAGCCCAGAAGAAATAACAATTCCGGACTTTGTTATGTCTGGCTCCGCCGAGCACTGCTTTGGCAGCGGAATAAGCGGAAGAGGAAGGCCCACGTCCAAGTACACGGTTCAATGCACCATTCCATGTCGGTGCAAACTGACCGGATTGATAAACAACACCGGAAATCGTATTTGGAAAACGGGAACTCTCCACACGATTCATAATGACTGTTCCAACTGCAAGCATGCCTTCATAAGTAGCACCGGCTTCACATTCCAGAATACCGGCGAGGAGCGCAACATCGGAAGTGTTCGCATTGAACTTCTTGCCGGAATTGGAAGTACCGCCGCCATTGCCGGAACTCTGCTTACCGGTGTTGCCGGATACATCGTTGTTGCGGGCAGTACGCATCGCTTCTTCGGCAGCCTTTGCCTTCTTAAGCTGTGCATTATAATCAGACAGTTTACTCGAAGTATTGGAAATCTTATCACTTAAGTTACTTTTCTGTTCGTTCAGAGAACTCTGCATAGAAGCCAGATCAGCCTGCTGCTTTTTCAATCCGGATTCCTTCTTTGCAACTTCTTCGCGTGCAGTCTGGAACTTATCCAGCATGTTGCGGTCATAGTCACTGATGTTAGAAACGTACTCTGCCTTGTTCAGAAAATCTGCCATATTCTCAGAAGTCAGCAGAATCTCGAACAGAGATACACTCCCACCTTCATACATAAATTTGATACGTTCTTTCATAGACTTGAACTGTGCCTCTTCGTTTAGCTTCGCAGCGGCCAGATCAAGTTTGGCTTTCTCGACCTGTTCGGACATCTTCTCAATCTTACCAGATGTTTTATCCAGCTTCTTGCTAAGTGAAGCAAGATCACTGTTCATGCTATGCAGATCATCCTTGAGATCCGATGTCTTTTTTTCAAGATCTTTTGTAGAAGGGGCAGCATATACGAAAGTCTGGGCAGAAGCAATGGATACGGCACACAGAAGCCCTGTAGCTGCCAGTAAAACTCGTTTCTTTCTATTATTCATTATATACATATCCTTTCTGTTTCTGTGCAAGTGTCAGTATATTATACCGTAACACAGAGGAAGCGTCAAGGCAGTGAGAAGAGGAAAAGGCGGATGTAATTGCTTTCTATAAGAAACTTTGGTAAAATAAAAGATAATGGAAATTTATATATTATTTAACTAATCTAAAGAAAATATTCCAAATTAAGAGATAAACTATATTTGTATAAAGAAGAAAGGGATTCATGAGATGCGCAAATACGAAGAAGAACACTATCAATATGATAAGATCAAAGATAAGATTTATCCATGGGTGAAAAATGAGCTGACAGATCAGCAGGCACTTAATGGTAAGAATTTCTCAGAGAAAGATACACCGGTGATTGGGTTTGTCGGAGATCTGAAGATCATTTTTGTAATTAAGAGAGGCGAAGAAAGCTACGAAGTATTAAAAGATGCTATGCTCCCACCGGAGATCGCAGTGGAGGAGCTGTATCACACAGCATGCGAGAATCTGGTGCGTGACGTAGAATTTGTCATTGGAAATACATGGTACGGCGGATTTGGAATTATTGCGGATGGCGTACATGAGGCAAGTTCTGTGTGCTTTCGCCATATCTGGCAGGTGTGTGCTGACAAATTAAAAGACGATCTGGTTATCTATGTGCCGCACAAAGATACCGTAATCTTTGCACCGGCGAGCCAGCAGAAGGTTGTAGAGCAGCTTCGCGATCATGCAAAAGGAGCCTATGAAGCAGAAGGCGATAAGATCAGTCTGCAGCCGTATTTCTTTTCAAAAGAGAGAAAGGAACTGACAACCTATGAGAATTAAGTGCAGGATTATCGGATTTGATCTGGATGGGACATTGCTGAACAGCGAGAAGCATATCGCAGAGCATACAAGAGAAGTACTGACAAGAGCGGTCGAACAGGGAATCTGGATTCTGCCGGTCACAGGAAGACCACTTGGCGGACTGCCAAAAGAAGTCGTAGAATTTCCGGGAGTCCAGTATGCGATTACAGCGAACGGCGCAAGGATCATGGAGACACAGACAGGTGGATGTCTCTATGAACGGCTTGTACCTGTGAAGACAGCTGAGCAGATCATGGAGATTTTCAGTGACTATGACGCACTGCGCGAAGTCTATTATGGTGGAAAAGGATATGCAGAAGCAGAAGAATTTTCCAGAGTCGGAGAATATATGCGTTCTCCGCAGATGGCGGCATATGTACGTGCGACTAGAACACCGGTGCCGGATATTTTACAACTGATTCGTGAAAAAGGGCAGGACACAGACAAAGTACAGGGAGTATTTAAGATAGATGAAGAGCGGACAGAAGCACGTAAGCGTCTGGAAGCAGTAGAAGGTATCGAAGTGACCGGAGCACTTTCCAATAATATAGAAGTAAATGCTGCCGGCGTAGATAAAGGCAACGCAATTTTGTGGTTTGCAGATCATCTGGGAATCCCGCATGAGGAAGTGGCCGGTTTCGGCGATGGCAATAATGATATCCAGCTGCTTAAGAAAGCGGGGATTGGAGTTGCAATGGCAAATGCGACCGATCAGGTAAAAGCAGTTTCCGATTATATTACCGGAACGAACGACGAAGACGGTGTCGCAACATTTATTGAAAAATATATATTGTAAAACACGAAGAAATTAACAGGTGGCAAAGTTTGGAGCTTTCCCACCAGACGTTACTATATATTATAGTAGAAAGGAAAGAAACTATGTTAGACGCATTAAAAGTTATTATTCTCGGAATTGTAGAAGGAATTACCGAGTGGCTTCCGGTCAGCAGTACCGGACATCTGATTCTGGTAGGTGATGTATTGTCACCGAATTTAAGTCATGATTTTATGGAAATGTTTAATGTCGTGATCCAGCTTGGAGCGATTATGGCGGTCGTTGTATTATATTTCCACAAATTGAACCCATTTTCACCGAAGAAGACTCATAAGCAGAAATTGCTGACATGGCAGATGTGGATCAAAGTAGCCATTGCATGTGTACCGGCAGCAGTTGTTGGTATTTTGTTAAATGACTGGCTGGATTCTGTATTTTATAAACCACTTCCGGTTTCAATCATGCTGATCGTCTATGGTATTCTGTTTATTGTTGTTGAAAATCGTAATAAAAACAGAAAACCAGAGGTTACGAAGATTTCAGAACTGGATATCCGTATGTTGCTCTGGATCGGTGCCTTCCAGATGCTTGCACTGATTCCGGGGACATCCAGATCCGGTGCAACAATCGTCGGAGCATTGCTAATCGGTGTGTCCAGAGAAGTGGCAGCAGAATTTACATTTTTCCTTGCAATTCCGGTTATGTTCGGAGCAAGTTTACTGAAGCTTGTCAAATTTGGATTTGCATTTACAGGAGCTGAGTTTGGCTATCTGATGCTCGGATGTATCGTATCCTTCGGACTGTCCATCGTAGCGATCAAGTTCTTAATGAATTATATTAAGAAAAATGACTTCAAAGTATTTGGATATTACCGTATCATTCTCGGTGCAATCATCATAATTATGACGGTTGTAAAAGCATTTCTTGCATAAAAATACTTGCCTTTTATTTGAAACATGGTA